>AP024676.1:933722-1244962 GCA_025998955.1 Candidatus Roseilinea sp. | reverse complement strand
GCTGTCATTCCCGGTTTTGCTCATTCTGAATCGGCTGCCGGCGGATCAAATCGCGCTCAACTTTGGGTTACAGGTCGTCTGGATCGGCGCGCTCTACGGGGCATTTACGCTGTTGTGGCGCCAGGCGCTCAAGCAATACTCCGCCGTCGGCGCATGAAAACCTGGAGGTGACCCCATGCACACTGCTCGCGTCCTAGCAGCGCTGTTCAAGATCAACATACAGCAAGAGCTGGCCTATCGCGCCGATACGGTTGCGAACATGCTGGTCAGCCTGATGTGGCTGGCCTGGGAGTTGACCGGCCTGGCGATCATCTTCTCGAACACGACCACTATCGCCGGCTGGACCTTCGGCGACCTACTGGCGCTCTCGGGCATGTGGCGCCTGCTCAACGCATTCATGCAGGCGGTCGTCTTCCCAAACACCGAGAAGTTCAACCGCGGCATTCGCGAGGGCACGCTGGACTACACGTTGCTGCAGCCGGCCAACAGCCAGTTCATGGTCAGCTTCTCGCGGGTGGCCATTTGGAACCTATGGAACGTCGGGCTGGCGCTGGCGACGATCACGGTCGGCTTACTGATCTCCGAAAGCCGGCCTTCGCCGCTCAACGTCGCCGTCTTCCTGGCGCTCACCGCGTCCGGCGGCATGGTGATCTACAGCTTGTGGATCGTGCTGATCGCGCTGACGTTTTGGTTCACCAAATTCGACAACAACGTCACCCTGCTCTCGGCGCTGGCCGACACCGGTCGCTTCCCGGCCACGGTCTATCCGATCTGGCTGCGTGTGATCGTGACCTTCGTCATCCCGATCGCCATCGCCACGACCGTGCCGTTGCAGGCGCTACGCGGCGACCTTCCCGCGTGGCAGATCGTGCTGGCGCTGGGCGCCGGCGCGCTGGCATTCTTCCTCTCGTCGCAGCTGTGGCGGGCCGGTGTCAAGCGCTATAGCGGCGCGTCGGCGTAGGTTGCCGGGTTGGTAGTTGACTAGTTGCCCCTCACCTCACGCAGGTAGCGCACAAGCGCAACGAGTTCTTCGTCGGAGATGCCGATCTGTCCGCCGTTCGCCGGCATGGCCTTGCCGCTGAAGTTGTCGGGGTCGGTCGCGCTGCGGCCGGCGCGGATGAGCGCCATCACTTCGAGATCGCTGTGCGTGCGCAGATACTCCGCGCGGATGAGTTGCATACCGGCGTTGGCCGGCCCGTGGCAACCGGCGCACGCCTGCTCATACCGGGCGGCTGCTGCCTCACGCGAGGCGCCGGCCGGCAACGCCGCTGCAGGCGCGCTGGAAACGATCGAAGAAGCCGGCTGCCGGCTACGGGTCATCGCGCCGCTGAGCACGAACAATGCCACGATGGCCGCGACGATCAGGCCGACCGACGCCGCCGGCGGCAGCACCGCCAGCGGCCCTTGCGCCAGGTAGTTCTCGCTGGCCGGCTCGCGCACGCCGAGCGCGATGACGCACGCGACGATGACGATGACGAACGCCACCAGCGCAAGCATGGGGATGGTGATGAACCCGAACAGGTTGAGGTAATCGGCCGAGCACGGCACGCCGATCACGCAGGACTCGAAGCGCGCGAAGGCCGGCACTTTCTGCAGCAGAATGTGATACACCGACGCCAGCGCGCCAGGGACGGCCAGGCACAGCGCATACTTCGGCAAGTTGCGGTCGCGCAAGACTAGACCCGCCGCCAGGATCACCGCCAGCGGATACATGGCGATGCGTTGATACCAGCACCACAAACAAGGAATCCAACCCAACACCTCGCTCATATAGAGGCTGCCGCACGTGGCGATCCACGCCGCCGCCAGCGCCACATACATCGCCGCGCGTGCAAGCGCATCGCGGGACGAGCGAGATGCGACCACATCTTCAGCCTCATACGGGGCCAGTCCATCAACTTTCGCAGTTGCCATCCAACTTTCTCCGGAACTTCTCGCGGCTTCGACAGGCTCAGCCTGCGCGAGAGTCAAGCATTATCTCTCGCTTGTGGCCGAAGCCGCGCGTGTTATCAATCAGCCGCAACCAGGCCGGCACGATGCGCCACAGCCACGCCGCCTTCAACGCGGCTTCGAGGTCTGAGAACTGCTGTGCGACGAACGGGAAGCGCTGCAGGTATATGCGCCACGGACCGGCGGCATCTGACGCAGGCACGGGGCTACACCACCCCCGCCCTTGCACGCCACGGATCGCGCGCCAGTCCTGATCGTCCTTGTGGACGGTGAACGCGACCGAACCACCGTTGCGCAGCGCGCGACCATGCCGTGTGTCCGGCGAGGAGAGGAAGTAGCACGTCAAATCGTCATCCGCGGCGAACCACAGGCCACACGCACCTATGCCGGCCTCGTCCGTGTAGGCCAGGGTCAGCGCGTTGTGCTGCGCCAAAAAGCGCCGCAGTTCGTCCTTCAACGCAGCATCGTTCACAAGTGCTTCGTGCGTCATAGATGGTGTGTATCGTGGCGCGTGCGCAGCCCTTCCCAGCGTTTCACCAGATCGTTCTCGATGCCGATGCGATCCAGCACCCGCCCGACGATCTGCGTCACCATGTCGTCCACGCTCTGGAGGTCGGCATAGAACGCCGGCACCGGCGGAAAGACCACGCCGCCGATCTCGGCGAACTGGGTAAGCGCGCGCAGATGGCCGACGTGCAGCGGCGCCTCACGAAAGACGGCGATCACCGGCCGGCCTTCCTTCAGGCACACATCCGCGGCCCGCGCGATCAGATCGTCGGTGATGCCATAGGCAATCGCTGAAATCGTCTTCACCGAACACGGCGCAATGATCATGCCGTCGGTCTTGAAGGAACCACTGGCGATACTCGCGCCGATGTCGCCGATCGGATGAACGACGCGCGCCAGGCGTTCGACCGCCTGCACACTCCATGTCGTCTCGCTGGCAATCGTGATTCGTGCGGCTGAGCTGAGGATGAGATGCGTCTCAATCTCGATCGAGCGCAGCACCTCCAGCAGGCGAATGCCCAGGATCGCGCCGCTTGCGCCGCTCATACCGATGATCAGTCGTCGAGGCGTCGTCATGCGATGAGCTGCCAGTATAGCGAATCGGCGGCGGTCAAGTACACTGCGGGCAACTCGATTTCGCTGGAGCACTATGAAGATCACGAAAGCGGTCATCACTGCTGCCGGGCGGAACCAGCGCGGCCTTCCGCTGCAAACGCTAATAGATCGCGACGGCGCCCAGAAGTCTGCACTGCAAATCATCGTCGAGGAAGTGCTCACCGCAGGCATCCATGACATCTGCGTCGTCGTGCATCCCGGCGATGCAGAGGCGTATGCTGCCGCAGCCGGCGCACATGCGCGCCGGCTGTCATTCGTCGAGCAGCATGAGCCACGCGGCTATGGCCACGCCGTGCTGTGCGCGCGAGCGTTCACCGGTCACGAGCCCTTCCTCCACCTGGTCGGCGATCACCTGCATTTGAGCGACGACGGTGATGGGAGCACCTGCGCCCAGCAGGTGGTGCGCATGGCCGAGGCACACGCCTGCAGCGTATCGGCAGTACAAGCCACGCGCGAGTCGCTGCTGCCAAACTACGGCGCAGTAGGCGGCAAACGACTCCCCAACCAACAGCGGCTGTACCAGGTGGATTGCGTGCTGGAGAAGCCGACACCGACCGAAGCGGAACAAACGCTGCTCGTGCCCGGCCTGCGCGCCGGCTACTACCTGTGTTTCTTCGGCATCCACGCGCTCACACCTACAGTGATGGAGCTGTTGGCAGAGCAGGCTGCTGCCGGCGGGGACGCGATCACGCTCTCGGACGCGTTAGCTGCATTAGCACATCGCGAACGCTACTTGGCCTACGAAGTGCTGGGCCGCCGCTACGACATCGGTGTGCGCTACGGTTTGCTCAACGCGCAGCTCGCGCTCGCGCTCGCCGGTAAAGACCGCGCCGAGGTATTGGCGCAACTGGTCGAGTTACTTGCGGCAAGAGGATGACTCACGACTCACGACTCACGACTTTTGATTCTTGATTCCTCACTCTTGGTTCTTTTGATGACACATCTCATCGAGATCATCACGGCCAGCGATCCCAGCGTGCGCAATCGCTCGCTGGACGCATTCGCGCGGCAGGCCAGCTTGAGCGAGCTGATCGAGGAATGTGCGGCGCTGGATGCGTTCCGCAAGCGCAGCGACAACCTCTACGAGCGCGTGCGCGCGCTGTTCTTCCTGTATGCCATCCATCGCTTTCACCTACCGGCCAGGCCCGATATGCAAGATCGCGGCTTGATCCCATTCGTGGGGTACGAGCATCTCCTCAACCGCCGGTTCGAAGAAGCCATCGCCGTGTTTCAGCGCGCGTGGCAGGAGAATGGGCCAAACAACGCGCTCTCCAGCGCCCTCGCAGAGACCTATCACCGCCTCGCCTTTCAAACCTTGGCCGATCAGGTACGCCGCAGCGTGCGCACCGTGCGCGGCAACCAGTGGATGTTCCGCATCGGCCATCCCGCCGATCAGCCCTTGCGCATTCGTAGAGAACTCTTCGATCGTGGAGACGCGAAGGAAGCGGCGAACGGGCTGAACGTTTCATCGTGCGCCTCCAGCAGCGTGATCCTACGCGAACGGACGCCGGTGCGGATGGACCTTTCACACAGCGCATGGAGCGACATCTTCTTCCTGGGCATGGACTTCCCCGAGGGCGCGCGCGTGCTGAACGTCTCGATTGACCTGGCCGTGCGCGGGCGAGATGCGGCGCCGCGCCCGCCGGTCGAGGCCTACCTGCGCGTGATTGACGAGCCGGTGCTGCGCCTGACCAGCGTGGATCTGGGCGCGACCGCCGACCTCACTCACTTGCGCGACGTATTCGACTTCGCGCGTGATTATCTCGGCCTGCTGAAGGCGGCCATCATCGCCTCAGGCATCGTGCCGCCGGGCATGGAAGGCGCCGACCAACCGTTGAGCGAACTGCTCGCCCGGCTGGTCGGCCCAGGCTACGGACTGGAGCTGGTCAGCAACGTGAACGACATCCCGAAAGGCTCACGGCTGGCCGTCTCGACCAGTCTGCTCGCCTGCCTGATCGCCTGCTGCATGCGGGCCACCGGCCAGGCCAAATCGCTCACCGGCCCGCTGGCCGAGCATGAACGCCGGCTGGTGGCCGCGCGCGCCATCCTCGGCGAATGGCTGGCCGGCAGCGGCGGCGGATGGCAGGATAGTGGCGGCGTATGGCCGGGCATGAAGTTGATCTATGGCGTGCTGGCCGAAGCGGGCGACCCCGAATACGGCATCAGCCGGGGGCGGCTGCTGCCGAACCACAAGATCCTCGATCAGAATGATGCCAGCGATGCCGTGCGCCAGATGCTGCAAGATTCGCTCATCCTTGTCCATGGCGGCATGGCGCAGAACGTCGGGCCGATCTTGGAGATGGTGACCGAGAAGTATTTGTTGCGCAGCGAAGCCGAATGGATCGGCCGCAGAGATGCCATGCAGGTGCTGGATGACATCTTGATCGCCCTTCGCGGTGCCGACCCACGGCAAGCCGTGAAGGAGATCGGCCGGCTCACCACACACAATTTCTTCGGCCCGCTGCAAACTATCATCCCGTGGGCCAGCAATCTCTACACCGAGACGTTGATCGAGCGCGCCAAACGAGCGTTCGGCGAAGCGTTCTGGGGCTTCTGGATGCTGGGCGGCATGAGCGGCGGCGGCATGGGCTTCATCGTTGCGCCGGAGATCGCGCCACAGGCCAAGGCCCAACTGCATGACATCATGCTATCCACCAAGCGCGAGTTGCAGTATGCCCTGCCCTTCGCCATGGATCCGGTCGTTTACGACTTCGCCATCAACCCCATCGGCACGCGAGCCGACTTGCTGTGCGGCGAAGACGCGCTGATGCCCACCGGTTACTATGCGCTGCACGCCCCCCGGCTGGTCAAGCTGGATCAGCGTATGCTCACGCCGGCGCGCCGCGCCGACCTCGACCGGTTCGCCAACGCAACGCGCAGCCGTCCCGAGTTCGCCGGCATGACCAAGGCGCTGTTCGACCGGCTGCTGCCGCAGTTGGATCGCACGGCTGAAGCGTCCGGGGCGACGCGCTCGCTCGAAGAGCTGCTGAGCGCTTTCGGCTTCGACCGCGCGTTGCACGAGCAGATCCGGGCCGACCTGCGGAGTGGCCGCATCGGCCTGGCACAGAACCGCTTGCCGGCCAACGTGCAGATCGAGGACGTGCCCGCTCGCGCGCTCACGTCCGACGCCGGCCATCCTGTCGTGGATGCGACCGATCGCGCCGAGCTCGGCGAATTCGAGCGGATCGGCATCGAGGCGCTGCGCGATGGACGCGCAGCCGTGATGACGCTGGCCGCCGGCGCCGGCAGCCGCTGGACGCAGGGCGCCGGCGTCGTCAAAGCGCTACACCCCTTCGCCAAACTGGGCGGCACGCATCGCTCATTTATCGAGGTACACCTGGCCAAAAGCCGGCGCGTGGCACGCCAATACGATGCGCGCCTCCCGCACATCATCACCACCAGCTATCTGACACACGGCCCGATCGAATCGTTCATCATCAACCATCCATCCTCGCCGGATGTGCCGATCTATCTCTCCGAGGGGCGCAGCGTCGGCCTGCGCATGGTTCCCATGGCGCGCGATCTGCGCTTCCAGTGGGAGGAGATGCCGCAGCAACTGCTCGACGAGCAGGCGCAGAAAGTGCGCGAGAGCCTGCATGCTGCGCTGATCAGTTGGGCACAACATGCCGGCGAGGGCAGCGACTACACCGACAACACCCCGATGCAGTGCTTGCATCCGGTCGGCCACTGGTTCGAGGTTCCCAACCTGCTGCGCAACGGCACGCTGTGCACCATGTTGGACGCTTACCCCAACTTGCGCTACCTGATGCTGCACAACATAGACACGCTGGGCGCCGACGTAGATCCGGCCCTGCTCGGCCTACATATCGCCCGCGGCGCGTGTCTAACCTTTGAGGTGATCACGCGCCGTGTGGAGGACCGCGGCGGTGGGTTGGCCCGTGTGGACGGTCAGATTCGGCTGGTCGAAGGACTGGCCATGCCTCGCGAGGAGGCCGAGTTCGTGCTCTCATACTACAACAGCGCGACGTGCTGGATAGACATCTATCAACTGCTCGACGTCTTTGGACTCACACCTGCCGATCTCAACGACGAGCGCAAGGTGAGCGCAGCCATCCGCGCCGTCGGCGCGCGCATGCCGACCTATATCACGCTCAAGGATGTCAAGAAGCGCTGGGGGCACGGGCAAGAGGACATCTTCCCCGTGACGCAGTGGGAGAAGCTGTGGGGCGACATGACGGCCCTGCCCAACGTGAAGGCCGGCTTCGCCGTCGTGCCGCGTCTGCGGGGTCAGCAACTCAAAGACCAAGCACAGCTCGACGGCTGGCTGCGTGATGGGTCGGCGGCATATGTCGAACGCTTGTGCATGTGGTCATGATTGACACATTGCGCCGCACATGGATAGAATCGCGCGCTATGTTCAACACACTATCTGTCACAACCGCCGAATGCCCCGAATGCGGCGCGACCGTCGCGTTCAAGAGTGCACCGGTTCTGCACGAACTCATCCGGTGTTCCGACTGCGGCGCCGAGCTGGAGGTAATCTCCCTCGAACCGCTGGCGCTCGACCTGGCGCCGACCGAGGAGGAAGACTGGGGAGAGTAAGCCGGTTGGGAGCGACGAGACAAGGAGGCATGGGGACACGGGGACAGGGAGCGTAGCGCCTATCTCCATGATGCACCCTGACCTGAATAACGCGATGAAAGTCTGCATCGTTTGCAGCCTCGTCCGCCCGGAAGAGAAGATGCTGCTCGAGGCCTTCAACCGGCGCGGCGTCGAGGTGGATGTCGTGGACGACCGCAGCGTCGTCTTCGATCTATGCGATTTAAGCACCTGGAGGCGCTATGACGTGGTCGTTGAGCGCTGCGTATCGCAGAGCCGTGCCACCTACGTGCAGCGCATCATGAAGCTGGCCGGCGTGCGCGCGGTCAACACGCACGAGGTCATCGAAAACTGCGGCGACAAGTTCATCACCACACAACTCATGCTGCAACATGGTGTGCCGACGACGCGGGTGATGATGGCATTCACGCCGGCCAGCGCGCTGGAGGCAATCGAGCGCATCGGCTACCCGTGCGTGCTCAAGCCGGTGATCGGCTCGTGGGGGCGCGGCGTGGTGCGCGTGAACGATCGCGATGCTGCCGAGGCTGTGGTCACGCTGCGCGATGAGCTGGGCGGCTATGCGCAGCACATCTACTACGTGCAGGAGCTGGTGAAGAAGCCGGGACGCGATATTCGCTCGTTCGTCGTCGGCGACCGGACGATTGCCGCAATTTACCGCACTTCGGATCACTGGATCACCAACACCCACCTGGGCGGCAAAGCCAGCAACTGCCCGGTCACGCCGGAGATTGACGCCATCAGCGTCGCAGCAGCGCGCGCCGTGGGCGGTGGCATCGTCGCCGTGGATTTGTTCGAGGATCCGGCGCGCGGGCTGCTCGTGAACGAGGTCAACCACACGATGGAATTCCGCAACAGCGTGCCGGCGACCGGCGTGGACATCCCCGGGGCGATGGCCGACTATGTGATCGGCGTTTGCCAGGGCTAGCCGTTAGGCGCTGCGGATGCTCACGCGAACCTCGAGCGTCTCGCGCGCGTTGCCTTTGAACACGCCACGCGTCGGTGGTGTGTCTGCGTAGTCGCGACCGATGGCCACGCGCACATAGCGCCCATCTTGCAGGCAGTTGTGGGTGGGGTCCAGCGATACCCACCCACGCCCTTCGATGAACACGTCGGCCCAGGCATGCGTGGCTACGTCGGTGCCAAAGAACTTGGGATCATACAGATAGCCGCTGACGTAGCGTGCAGGGATGCCCTGACAGCGACACGCAGCGATGAACAGGTGGGCGAAATCCTGACACACGCCGCGCCCGAGTTGGATCACTTCGTCGGCAGTCGTCTTCACGTGCGTTGCACCGCGCTCATACTGGATACTGCGATAGATCGCCTCCATCAAGGCTAGCGCTGTCTCGTATGACGAGCCGGCGACATGCGGCGCCGCAAAGGTGCAAATCATCTCGTCGCGCGGCGCATAAGTCGTCGGCGCAAGATAGTCGAAACGTTCCAACGGCGATAAATCCGTGCAGTCGTCGGTGAATGTGGCCGGCGTCAGCACTTCGCTGCTCGCTGTGATCACCACGCGGTCGTGCGGTTGAAGCCAGTCGAAGTAATGCACGATGTTCCCGAAGTGATCCACGAACGACAAGACGTTAGCCCGCTCAGGGCGCACTTCGAGTCGAAAGCTGAGGCAGCGTTGTCCGCCGGCATCGAGTGGCTTCTGACGTATTTCTGTATGCGCCTCACAGATCGGCACATCATAGGTGAGCGTGGTGGTGTGCTGGATGAAAATTCTCATGATGAGTCGAAATGCAACCAACCAACCGTCATTGCTGTTGGGCCTGCTGGCGTCGTGGGCTCGGCAGCACGACTTGCGTGTTGAAGAACGCCTGCGACACATCATCGGCAGCTTCGTTGATGTGTCGCAGCAGGCCAGAGAGGAAAGGATGCATCCGGTCGTCTAGAACGTCCTGGATGTCGAGATACGCGAGTTCCGAGCAGAGTCGTCCCAAGGCACGCTGAGGTTTACTGCAATGCGTCGCGCTGTTCCCAGATGTGACGCTCAGGCTGCTCACCCGGTCTACAGCCTGTTGGCTGCGCTTCAGGCAGAACAGAACGGCACGTGGGAAGGCCTGATTGAGCAGCAAGAACTCGGCCACGCGCGAGGCGCGTAGTGGCTCGACCGACTGTTTGCGAAAGGCCTCGAAAGCGCTGCACGACTTGAGGGTCGCGATAAGCTGTAGTGAAGCCTCAGGTGTGTCGTCGGGGAGTGTATGTAGGCCGGCATACTTCACATCGAGAATGCGAACAGTCTTCTCTGCGCGCTCCAGGAATTTGCCCAACTGAATGAACTCGTAGCCTTCGCCGTGAATCAGTGTCGCTTCGGTAATGCCTTGAAAAGCGTGCGATCCATCGCGAATCTGGCTGAAGAACTCGTGCGGCCCGCGCAGCACGGTAGGACGGTTGACGCGATGAACCAGAAAGTAGAGCCGGTTCAACGACTCCCACATCTCGCTGCTAATTTGTTCGCGCACGCTGCGGGCGTTTTCGCGCGCACGATGAATGCATACCACTACTGCGTTTGGGTTGGATGGATGCCACAGCAGGAACTCGGCAACGGTTTGCGCGTTGTAACGGTCGAAGTGTTGCCGGAACAGGTCTTCGTCACCGGTGATCGCGATCAGCGGCTGCCAGCCTTTCTCCGAACTCTCCACCCGCGTATCCAACAACGCATGAAAGTTCACGGCCAAAATACGAGTGATATCCTCCGCACGTTCGATATAGCGCGCCATCCAATACAATGCATCGGCGACCCGACTCAACATGTTGACTTTCTACTCCCTGACTTACGACTGATCGGCTACGAGCTGCTTGTCTACTCGTAGCCGCTAGTCGTAAAGCACCCATGTGTCCTTGCTGCCACCCCCCTGCGAAGAATTGACGACCAGCGATCCACTGCGCAGCGCGACGCGCGTCAGACCGCCCGGCACGATCGTGATCCGCTCGCCGCATAGCACGTATGGACGCAGATCAATGTGACAGCCACGCAGCTCGCCGTCCACATAGGTGGGGTGCCGGCTGAGGGAGATGACCGGCTGGGCGATGAAATTGCGCGGCTGCGTCTGGATGCGCGCTCGGAAAAGCGCGATCTGCTCACGGCTGGCGTGAGGGCCGATCAACATGCCGTAGCCCCCACTCTCGTTCACCGACTTGACCACCAGCGTATCGAGGTGATCGAGGATATAGGCGCGATCGTCATCTCGGACCGCCAAATAGGTGGGCACATTGTCCAGAATAGGTGATTCGGACAGATAATAGCGAATCATCTCCGGCACGAACGCATACACGGCTTTGTCATCGGCGACGCCCGTGCCAACGGCATTGGCTAGCGTCACGTTACCCATGACGTAGGCAGAAAATAGACCAGGAGCCCCGAGCAAACTATCCGGACGAAAGCTCAGTGGGTCGAGAAAGTCATCGTCCACGCGGCGATAGATCACATCCACCTGCTTCAGACCGGTTGTCGTGCGCATATAGACCTTGCCGTCGTGCACGACCAGGTCGCGCCCTTCCACGATCTCGATCCCCATTTGACGTGCCAGATAGGAGTGCTCGAAGTAAGCTGAGTTGTAGATGCCGGGGGTGAGCAGGACCACCGTCGGTTCGACGTCGGGGTGCGGCGCAACCGAGCGCAGCGTGTTCAACAGCTCTTGCGGGTAATGTTCCACCGGACGCACGCCGTAGTGCTCGAAAATACGTGCGAAGGTGCGCTTCATCGCCTGTCTGTTCTCCAGCATATAGCTGACGCCAGACGGAGAGCGCAGGTTGTCCTCTAGAACGTAGTAGTGACCTCGCTCGTCGCGAATGATGTCAATGCCGGCCACATGGGCATACACGTCGCGCGGCACGCGTACCCCCACCATCTCGCGGCGAAAGTGTTTCGCGCCGAATACCAATTCGGCGGGGATACGCCCATCACGGATGATGCGCTGTTGGTGATACACGTCCTGCAAGAAGGCGTTGAGCGCCATCACGCGCTGCTCCAAACCACGCTCCAGCAACAACCACTCATCGCGGGGAATGATGCGGGGGATCAAGTCGAACGGGAAGATTCGTTCGATGCCTTCTTGACTGCCATATACGGTGAACGTGATGCCCTGATAGAGGAAGGAGATATCCGCAGCACGGCGGCGTTCGTCGAAGGTCTCGTGCGTCAACCCGGCAAGATCCGCACACAATGCTTGGTAGTGCGGGCGCGGCCGGCCTTCGTTGTCGAACATCTCGTCGAAGAACGAGCCGGCCTTGTAGTTGCCATCGAGGAGGGGACGCTGGGTGATTGTCGTTTCTGCGGATGTCATGCCTCGTTCGGAAAGGGTCGTTTCAAGAGTTCTCGCGCATATAGAGCGTGATCATAATAGCAAAATCGGGAATAAGGGAGTCAATCGCTATAATCTCGCGCGCGATGCCAGATGATCTCTCAACGTCGAAGATACGATGTGCCATCATCGGCGCGACCGGCTACACAGGCGGAGAGCTTTTAAGGATCTTAAATTTTCACCCCTATGCCGAGGTGACACAAATCACTTCGCGCAGTCGTATGGGCGAATACGCGCATGTCCCCCACCCGAATCTGCGCGGCACGCGTCATGGCAGCCTGCAATTCATCCGGCCGGAAGATGTTCGGAAGACCGATGTGATCTTCTTGTGCCTACCGCACGGTGAAGCCAGCGCGCACATAGACCACTGGGCGAGTCTCGCTGGCGTGGTCATTGACCTCAGTGCTGATTTTCGGCTTTACAACATTAGTGCCTATGCGAAGTGGTATGGCAGTCCACACCAAGCCCCGGATTGGCTAGGACGATTCGTGTACGGCTTACCGGAACTGACGCGCGACAAGCTGCGCGGTGCGTGCTACGCCAGCGGCGTCGGCTGCAATGCGACGGCAACGAATCTCGCCCTACTACCTCTCGTCCGCGCCGACATGCTCGACTTCAGCCGGCCGATCATCGCCGACGTCAAGGTAGGCAGCAGCGAAGGCGGCGCCGAAAGCAGCGACGCCTCACATCACCCCGAGCGCAGCGGCGCAGTGCGTTCGTACGCACCGGCCGGCCACCGGCACATTGCCGAAGTCGAACTGATGCTCGAACTGGTGGGAGCAAAATCGGACACCACACCCACAATCCACATGACGGTGACCTCGATCGAGATGGTGCGCGGCGTGCTGGCCACCGTGCATGCCTTTCTGAAGCAACCGGCGCAGGAGAAGGACCTCTGGAAGGCCTTCCGCACGTGCTACAAGGACGAGCCGTTCGTGCGCATCGTCAAATCGAACACCGGCATCTTCCGGTTGCCCGAGCCGAAGATCCTGGCCGGCAGCAACTGGGCCGACGTCGGCTTCGCGCTGAGCGACGATGGGCGCAAGGTCACCTTGCTGTGCGCCATAGATAATCTAATGAAGGGCGCCGCCGGCAGCGCCGTGCAATGCCTGAACGTGATGATGGGCTGGGACGAGCGCGCCGGCCTGGAATTTCCCGGACTACATCCCTGAACGCAACCTATGATCGTAATCAAAGTCGGCGGATCGGCCGGCATCAACTATGACTTGGTATGCGACGACGTTGCATCGCTGGTTAAAGAAGGGCATCAACTCGTGTTGGTACACGGCGGTTCGCACGAGACCAACGTGCTCAGTGAAAAGCTCGGCAAGCCACCGCGCATGCTCACCTCGCCGCAGGGCTTCACCTCGCGCTACACCGACGCCGAGACGCTGGACATCTTCGCGATGGTCTACGCGGGCAAGATGAACACGCGCATCGTCGAGCGGCTTCAGAAGCGCAGGGTGAACGCCATTGGCCTGAGCGGGCTGGATGGGCGATTGCTAGAAGGCCCGCGCAAGGCCAGCGTGCGCGCCGTGGTTGACGGCCGGCAAGTGCTGGTGCGCGACGATTTCACCGGCAAGGTCGAGCGGGTCAACGCGGCACTGCTGCGGCTCTTGCTGGACCATGGCTACACACCGGTCGTGTCGCCGCCGGCGTGCAGCACCGAGGGCGAGGCGATCAATGTGGATGGTGATCGCGCCGCTGCCATGATTGCCGCTGCACTTGGCGCGCGTCAGCTCATCATTCTCTCGAACGTGCCCGGCCTGCTGCGCGCCTTTCCAGATGAAAGCACGTTGATTCCGCGCATCGCATACGACGAACTCGAGCAAGCGCTGTCGTTCGCCGAGGGCCGAATGAAGAAGAAAGTGCTGGGCGCGAGCGAGGCTATTGTCGGAGGCGTATCACAGGTGATCTTCGGCGATGCACGCGTCGCCCGTCCTGTGTTCCACGCCATGAACGGCAGGGGCACCGTGATCGAGCGATGAATATCCGGGAAAGGCGCAACGCACCGCCGATCGAGCCAGGTCATTACTCTGAAATCGCTGGGAGTGTCCTTGTGTTAATCTCCCAATAATTCAAGGCGACTCACGCGCCTTCGACCTGCCGCAGCGGTGCGTTGTTTCCGTGAGTAATCTACACCCACGCGCAAGAGCGTCAAGCGCTTACAACTGCGTCGCACATTTGTTCGCAGCCGTCCACATCGGATTGCGCAGAAGATCTCACCCCATCCCAAAGAAGAAACTGCCGCGCAAGCGCATCACGCTCAGCAAGACGAGCAGGAGCGAGGCTAGCACCAAGAAGAAGGCATTGCGGAAGCGCGTCGCATCCGGCTGGTTCTTGAACATAGGCGTCATGTGCGCCAGTCCGGTCGCAACCAACCCGTAGAAGGCGTGCTCGATATGAATGCCGGGGCGGAAAGCGCCGTTCACCGCCAGCAAGATGAGGTTGACCAGGCCGAGCACGAATTGCACCGTGATGACGCCAGCATAGGCTACGCCGAGCTGGCGATCCAAGCTGGTAAAGGAGCGTTTCCCCAACCACCCTATGGCGTAGCGAACCAGCACGATGAGCGCCAGCACAGCCAATACCCAACGAATGAGCCCATGAACCGTAATCAAAGTCGTAAGCATATCGTCTCCTTTCTGAGTGAATGACATTCATGAGAACCGGCCGGTCAAGCGCGTTCTGCATAGCGCGATGACGCGCGGCGGCGCGACCGAATCCGGGCAATCACCTCATCCAGCCACTGGAGTTCGCAGCGCAGATAGTGCAACTGGTGATCTATCAAGAGTTGATAGCTTCCCTGGTGCTGCGGCACGGTTTCGAATTCCGCCAAGTGCGCGGCCAGAGCAGCGCGCCGCTGATCGAGCAACTGCAAGGCTTCCGTTTTGGGTAACGCATCTATGAACGCCAAGCCGATATCGCTGCCGGTCTTTGCAGCCACAAACGCGCCCAGATTCTCACGCAGCAAGCGCTGAAAGGCATCCTCACCAGCAGGTGTAAGGCTGTAGACGCGCTTGTGTGGACGATTGCCCTCGCGTGCCTCCCGCACAACCACCCAGCCGTTCGCCTGCATCTTGTCCAACAGCACGTAAGCGGTGGGCTTCTTCAGATCAGTACAAAAGGCCAGATTGCGCTCGATGAAATCGTGCAATTGGTAACCATGCATCGCACCCTGACGCAACAAACCGAGCAAGAGCAGTTCGCGTTCCACCTCTGCACTCCAAATGGCTATTCTTGAATAGTTAAATTTGACTATTCAAAAGTATATCAGACGATTACTCTTCGCGTCAAGAGCCGCGTTGGGCACATCCCCCTTGCTGCGCGCAACAGTGAACGCGACCAGGTTGAGTGACGATGGATAGATCGTACAATGCGCCGCTATGACGCACTCTATCCGAGAAGTCGAGCAGCGCTTCACGTCGGGCGTGTACCCCAAGCGCGACCTGACCATCGTGCGCGGCAAAGACGCGACGGTGTGGGACGACGAAGGGCGCGCCTACGTGGATTGCGTGGGCGGACAAGGCGTGAGCACCCTCGGCCACGCCAACGAAGCTGTGGCCCGCGCGATCGCTGAGCAAGCGTTGACGATGATCTCGTGCCCCGAAATTTTCTATAACGATGTGCGCGCCCAGTTCGAAGCGTTGCTCGTATCGGTCCTGCCGGCCGAGCTAGAGCGGGTTTATCTGTGCAACAGTGGCGCCGAGGCAGTCGAGGCCGCCATCAAATTCGCGCGCCTGAGCACCGGCCGGCCCAACATCGTGGCGACCGTGCGTGCCTTCCACGGGCGCACGCTGGGCGCGCTAAGCGCCACCTATGAGCCAAAATATCGCGAGCCATTCCAGCCGCTCGTGCCTGGCTTCAGCCATGTGCCCTACAACAACATCGAGGCGCTCGCCGCGGCTGTGAACGATCAGACCGCTGCCGTCTTGATTGAAGCTGTGCAGGGCGAAGGCGGCGTCCACCCCGGCACACCGAAGTATCTGCGCGCCGCACGCGAGATCACCGAACAGCACGGCGCGCTGCTGATCGTGGACGAAGTGCAGACCGGCTTCGCGCGCACCGGCCGCTGGTTTGCCGTCGAAAGCAGCAGCATCACCCCCGACCTGATGCCGATGGGCAAGGCCATCGCCGGCGGCGTGCCGATGGGCGCCGTCGGCATTCGCCACACCGTGAAGAACCTGGCGCCCGGCGTGCACGGGAGCACCTTCGGCGGCAACCCGTTGGCCTGCGCTGCCGGCATCGCCTCGATCAATGAGATGAAGCGGCTCGACCTCCCTCGCCAAGCGGCCGAGAAAGGCGCGTACTTCAAAGAGCGATTGGAAGAAGTGAACGCGCCGGTGATCCGTGAAGTCCGCGGCGCCGGCTTGTTGATCGGCGTGGAGCTGAAGGCGAAAGTCGCGCCTTACCTGCGCGCGCTGCAGGCGGAGGGGGTGCTGGCGCTGCCCGCCGGCCTCAATGTGTTGCGCTTCCTCCCGCCCGCGGTCATCACCTATGAACAAATTGATTTCGTCGTCGAAAAGACGGCCAAAGTCCTAGCTACGTAATCGAGCTGTCCATGAACGCATTCCCACTGACGAATACCATCCCGGCCTGTGAGGAGATGCAACGCCCGTCCTCTGTGGGGGAGAAAATGTTCATCCTCCACTGGAAGCCGGAGGCCGAAGGGCACGGCGCGGCTGTGCTTGCGCATGGCATCTTCGAGCACAGCGGGCGCTATCACCACGTCGCCGAGCACTTCACCCGTCGCGGCTATCACGTCTGGGCGCCTGATCACTACGGGCATGGCCGCTCGGCCGGCCCACGCGGATACATTCGGCACCTCGACCACTTCGTTGACGACTTGAAGCTCGTAGTCGAACTGGCGACGAAGGAGACCGGACGCAAGCCGATCCTGCTCGGCCACAGCATGGGCGGCGCGATCTCCGCGCTATACGCCGTCCGCCATCAAGAGACGCTGCGCGCGCTGGTGCTGTCGTCGCCGGCGCTGCGCGTCCGTGCACCGAATTTTGTGATCGCCATCGGGCGTATCGCCAGCAATCTCATCCCGGCCGTACCCATGCCCAGCGGATTGAATCAGCCTGCAACACACAATCCCGAGTGGGAGGCATGGAAGGAACGCGACGAACTCAAACACAGCCGGCTGACCTTTCGCACGGCTCGATTCATCGTGGACGCCGGTGAGGAGGCACGCACCAAGGCACACACGCTGCGCATCCCGGTGTTGCTGCTGGTCGCCGGTGACGACACCTACGTGGACAAGCGCGGCGCGCATGAATTCTTCGCACAATTGCCGCCAGGCATCGGTGAACTACGCGAGTATGCCGGCTTTTACCATGAGATCTTCAACGAAGTCGAACGCGCGCGACCGTTCAGCGACCTGGGGACGTGGTTGGACAAGCTAGAGACGGACAATCGCTAATCATTCGTCACGACATGAGTCATGATTGATGATTGTGCTTGCCGATGATCGCGTTGCTTGAACAGTGTGTGCGCATTCGGTCGCTCAGCGGTCAGGAGCGCGGCGTGGCCGAATTCTTACGCGACGAGATGCGCCGGCGCGGCTTCGACCACGCTTGCATTGACGAGGCCGGCAACGCCATCGGCGTCATCGGCGACGGGCCGCGCCAGATCGTGCTGCTGGGTCACATGGACACCGTGGGCGGCGATGTGCCGGTGCGCTACGAAGACGGCAAGCTCTACGGCCGCGGCACCGTGGACGCCAAGGGACCGCTGTGTGCCTTCATCCTCGCTGCCGAAGCGCTGGCTACAGAGATTGCAGCAGATTGGCAGATCATCGTCGCCGGCGTAGTGGAAGAGGAAGCGGCGACATCGAAAGGCGCGCGTTTCCTCGCGCAGCAATATCGGCCGGAGATGTGCGTCATCGGCGAACCGAGCGGCGCAGACGGCATCACGTTGGGTTACAAGGGCCGGCTGTTGATCCACGCACACGTCGAGCGCCCATCCCAGCACACCGCCATCCCCGAACCGAGCGTGAGCGAGCTGGCCGTTGCGCTGTGGAACCACGTCAAAGCGCTGGCCGACGCCTGGAACGCCGACAAGCCCAAAGCCTTCGACCAGCTGCTGCCCTCGCTGCGCAGAATTCAGTCCGGCGAAGATGGTTTACGCGAGTGGTGCGACTTGCTGATCGGCGTGCGACTGCCGTTGGAGTTCGGGCCAGAGGCGTTGCAGCGCGAAGTCGAAAGCTGGCGCGCTGGTCAGCCCAATGCAGAGCGCTTCCACTTGAGCTTTAGCGGCGCTGAGCCGGCCTGGCGTTCCGCGAGGGACACGCTGCTGGCGCGCGCATTCGTAGACGCCATCCGCGCCGAAAAGATGCGCCCGGCCTTCAAGTTAAAAACCGGCACGGCCGACTTCAACGTGGTCGGGCCGATTTGGAACTGCCCGATCGTCGCCTACGGACCCGGCGATTCATCGCTCGACCATACCCCGCACGAGCACGTGGCTATTGACGAGTTCGAGAAGGCGGTTAGAGTATTGACCACGGCGCTGCGATCTTTGGTTGCTGCCAAGTAAACGTGCGTCATTTAACACCGTGCTATGTCCGCAGAATTTTCATTTCGCCACTACCGACCACGCGCGCTCGAGATCATAGATACGACGCTCCGCGAAGGACAACAGTCGTCGCTGCTGCATGACCACTACAAGTATTTCTTCACCACCACCGACAAGCAGGAGATCACGCGCAGCCTGATCCTATATGGCGTGAAGTTCATCGAATTGTTCGCACCGAACGTGAGCGCGCAGGAAGCCGAGGACTGGCAAGCGATCAAGGCGGTGCGCGACGAGCTGATCATGCAGAAGGGCTATACCTTCCTGCTTGCGCACGTGCGCTGCCACCCTGCCGACGTCGAAGCGGCAATCAACGCCGGCGCCGATGGATTGAATATGTATATTGGCACCTCCGACGCCTCACGCAACTTCAACCATGGGCACGGACTGGATGAGCTGACCCGACGCGCGCGCACGCTGATCGAGGACGTACGGCGCAATCACCCACACCTGGTGCTGCGCTTCAGCGGCGAAGACGCCTTCCGCACACGCGAGGCAGATCTATTTCGCGTATATGACCAGATAGTCGAGTGCGTAGATCGCCTGGGCACGCCGGATACGGTCGGCGTCGCTACGCCGGCGACAGTCGCCCAACGCGTGCAAGCGCTGCGCACGCGCTATCCCAGAGTCGCGTTGGAAGGTCACTTTCACGACGATCGTGGGTTCGCGCTCGTCAACGCGCTCGAGGCGGTGCGGGCCGGCATGCAATATATCCAGACCACATTACTGGGGATTGGTGAGCGCAGCGGCATCACCAGCATGACGGCGCTGCTGTTCAACTTGTTCGTAGACCGCGAGTACGATCGGTTGGAGGGCTACCACCTGCGGGGCTCATACCCGATCAATGTGATGATGGCCGACAAGCTGCGCAAGCTGGTGCCTTCCAAAGAGCCGGTGAGCCTGACCAACCGCACCCACGCCGCCGGCGTGCACCAAAAAGGCATGCTCAACAGCAGCCTTACCTACGAGGCCCACCCACTCGACCAGTTCGGCGTGACCGAGTCGGAGATCTTGCTCGGGCCGCTGAGCGGGTGGAACATCATCCACTACTTCCTGAAGGAGATTTGCAGTTTCGAAATTGACGAGGCGACGGCCAAAGCGATTTCGGCCGAGTTCAAGAATCGTATCTACAACATCGCGCCTGGCGCATCACCTGCCGACCTGCTCATCCACATCGCGCAGGAAGAGTTCGGCCTACGCTCCTTGCAGGTTCCCGAACAGTTCCGGCATGCCGTAGCGCAGAACCTTACCGACGCCTCGACGCAAGAGATCGGCGAAGTCCGGCATGCCAGCGGCGTCATCCTGCGCACTCGCCAATGACACACTGACAGCCGTCCTGGGCATAACTCGGCGCGCGACTTTCCCTTTTCAGGTTTATGAAATAAGCTTGCCTCGGAGGATTCGACATGCAACGCACCCGTGCACTCCTGCCCATCGCCGCCGCAGCTATATTGGCGAGCCTATTCATGTTGCCAGCATCCGTGCGAGCAGACGTCGCGCCGCCAGAACAGGCACCAGGGAGCAACATCCAGCCGGCAGGAGCGACTCGGGTGCAAATGACGGAAGAGCGTGTCGTGATCGAAGTCCTGCGCATCAAAGGCGCGCGAGACACCGGGCTGCCGGTTGCCAACGTAGTTGCCTCATTCACCATGCGCAACACGGGCAACACCGCCGAGACGATGACCGTGCGCTTCCCGCTCAGCGATCCCAGCGGCCAAGGAGACGGGTTCGGCGGCCATCCGGAGATCGAGCAAGTGATCGTCACGGTCAATGGCAAACGTGCGCCGACTCGGGTCGTCACCACCCCGAACCCGAGGGGCGAGTCGGAGCCGCCGATTCGTTGGGCGGCGTTCGATCTGACTTTCCCAGCCGACGAGGAAGTTGCAATTGGCGTCCAATACACACTGCAGTCCACAGGCTATCCACCCTACGGTCGGTTCAAGTACATCTTGGAAACCGGTGCCGGCTGGTATGGCCCGATCGGCCTGGCGTCGTTGGTGTTGAAACTCCCCTATGAAGCCAACGCGGAGAACGTCGTGCTCGGGCAATCTACGCCGGGTGGGACATTTGTCGGAGATGAAGTGCGATGGACGTTCAAGGACATCGAGCCTAGCGAACAGGACAACTTCTACGTGACAGTATTGGCGCCAATCGTCTGGGAGCGCATTCTGGAAGCCCGCCGGCGAACGGAAGCGACGCCAAAGAGCGCCGCGGCCTGGCGCGAATTGGCTCAAGCCTATCTAAGCGCGATCTTCGGCAAATACCGCCCGGAGATCGGGGCAAACTTCGTCCCGCTGATCGAAGAGGCTTACCGGCGCGCACAAGAGAATGCCCCGACCTCGGCGCAGCTTCACGCGGAATGGGCACAGGTTTTGCTCAACCTATACCCGCCTCTGTTCGACCTCGATCCGGCAATTGCTGAGAAGATCTTCGCTGCGCTCAAGGCTGCTTTCGAGCGCGACCCGAGCAATCCCTTGGCGCAGAAAGTGTTATCGGATATGCGGGATTGGCTGACGCGGCTTGCTCAGTCCTCTGGCGCAGAAGCCGAGACGGCGAAAAAGCAGCTCGAACAACTCGACCGGATCGCCCGCGAAACGGGCGCGGATCGGTTCGCGGCAGCGCCGACGACCGTGCCCACCCCGAGATTGCTAGAAGCGACGGTCACACCAACGCCCCTGGCTACCCCAGAAGCGACGATCGTGGCAACGGTCCCCGGCACGCCGGTAGCCGAGCCGCCTCCGACCGCCGAGGCTGTTACGCCGGCACCCGAACCGTTCATCTCTTCCAGCATCTTGACATCCACCACAGAGGCCGGCGTGGTAATTACCGCGACAACCGTCAGCACGGTCACGACGACGCTGACCGATACGGCAACGTCGCAGCCGATCGTAGTCATCACCATCCGGGAATCTCGCACCGTTACGGAGACAGCAGACATTGTCGCCGCAGTGCCGGCAACGGTGACAGAGGTGAGCGCAACCACGATCATCACAACGCCCGGTGCGATCACGCCGGCTGCAAGCACCGTCATCACTGCAACAGTAGTCATGACGACCACGAAAGCCGTGGACGAGACCGGCGCAGTCAAGCCAGAGCCATCGAGCATCATCACAAGCACGACCGTGACAACGGCGACAACCGAGGCAAGTCCACTCGATCCCACGCAGCCGGCAACGGTGACCGTGATCATCGCCCAGACGACCATTTCGCCGACCGTCACGATTACGCGCCCTGCCCAGACGGGCGAACCCATTACGACTGCTGTGACATCGTCAGTCGTGAGCACAGCGACGACCGGCATCGGCGAGCCAGGCACGCCGCCCATCACGTCCATCATTACCCGAACGGAGGTAGTCACAACGACGATCGAGCCGCCGCGCACCGAGGGCGCACCGCCGGTCATCAACGTCATCACGGAAACGACCGTCGTTACGACCACTGTGGACTCGTCCGACGTAATCACGCCAGGGACGCCGGTTACTGTGATCGCGACGAGCGCGCCGCCCGGCGCATCCCCGATGCCGCAAGTCATCGCCGCGGCTACCCCCGAGCCGGCAGCTACGCTGGCTGTTTCACCGACGGGCGAAGCTACAGCAGTCGCAGAGGCGACACCCCCAGCACCTGCAGCCGAGTCAACGCCGGCTGCGACGGCACCATCGGCCGACCAGGGTCTACAACCTGCGACCTGGCTTGCGCTTTTGTTGACCTACGCCGCCGGAGGTGCAGCCGTGTACGGCATCCACAGCGCGATGATCCGGCGTGACCGCGAACGCGCAGCGCAGCGCACCGAGAGCCAAAACCAGGCACCGGAACAAGCGCCGGATTCAACCACGGATCAACCCCCTCCGGAACTATAATTTGCGCGAATGGCGTTTACCATCAACGATCTGCAGGATTTAACGCGCCTGCTGGCTACCCGGCCAGAATGGCTTAGTGAGGTGCGCCGCCTCGTGCTGACCGAGGAGTTGCTCTCGCTGCCGGATATCGTGCGCAGCTTGGCCGAGGCCCAACGCCGCACCGAGCAGCGAGTCGAGGAGCTGGCCGAAGCCCAACGCCGCACCGACCAGCGCCTCGAAGAGCTGGCCGAAGCCCAACGCCGCACCGAGCAGCGAGTCGAGGAGCTGGCCGAAGCATTACAAGAACTAGCGGAAGCCCAGCGCCGCACCGAAGAAACGGTGCGGCGCTTGGTCAACCAGATGGCCGAGGTACGCGGCGACCTTCTTGAGATGAAATTCCGCGACAAAGCACATGCTTACTTCGGGCGCTGGCTGCGCCGCGCCCGTGTCGTCCCTTTCATCGAGTTGGAGGAACAACTAGAGGACAAACTCACCGACGACGAACTCGTCGAGTTGTCCCTGACCGATATCCTGGTGCGCGGCCGGCCACGCCTGGTGGCCGGAGCCGATGAGGTATGGCTGACGGTAGAAGTGTCGTCGGTGGTGGACGCTAACGACGTGAGTCGAGCTCAACGGCGCGCTGCATTGCTGCGGCGAGCCGGGCTGCGCGCCGTGCCTGTAGCCGTAGGAGCGCGCATCATTCCCCAAGCCAGGTCGCTGGCAGAAACGTTGAACGTGGCTTTGATGCGCGATGGCACCGACGAGGGCTGGGAAAGGGCTTATCAAGCTGCAACGCAGAACTGATCCGCACCCGGCACGAACTTAGGACACTTGCGCGGTGCACAATGCGTCAAGGGCAGCCTTGCCGCGAATTACCGGGCCGTGGCCGGCAGCGATGACCTCTGCACCGAGCGCCGCCTGCTCGCGCACGCTCTGTAGGCCGCGCCGGTAGTCCCACGTCACCGGCCCATCTACGAAGCGCAGCTTGCCCCCCATTGCGTTGAGCGAATCGCCGGCGAACAACAGCCGCTGCGCCGGTGCATAGAACGAGATGTGATCGGGCGTATGCCCTGGCGATGCGATGACATTCAACGCCCCGAGGACGGGCAACACCTGTCCTGGAGACAAGATCTCATCCACCGGTGTCGGCGACATCGGCATCAAGCGCCCGAATAAGCCAAACACACCACGCACCCAGGCATTGCCGCGCACCTCGCGCGACATGACCCCGCGCGCCATTGCCACAGCTTCGCGCGCGCTGGCATAGATGCGCGCGCCGGTCGCGCGGCGCAGTTCGTTTGCGCCGCCGTAGTGGTCGGGGTCGGCATGCGTGATGAGGACGCGACGAAGGTGTTCCGGTCGCCTGTTCAACTGCGCGATGGTGCGCAGCACGAGCTTCACGGCGCTACCGGCGATACCGGCATCAATCAGCGTCAGCGCGTCCGGCTCGACGACGAGATACAGGTTGACGAAGCGATCGTTGAGCCGATAGACGCCGGGGATAACTTCGATCATGGTGCTTAGGACCGGCTTTGTAACGCAGCCACCTGTTGCAAGAAGCACACCTCCAGATCGAGCGTCTGCTCGATCATCCAACGGAAGACCTCGGCCATCAGGTCGGCGCTCAGCGCATAGCGCTGCGCCGCATCGCGCGCCCGTGCGACGACGCGGGCTTCACGCTGCAGATCGCGCAAGGCAGCGCGCAGCGCATCGGGCCGACCGACCAGTTGCAGCACAGCCGGATCGCGTTCGAGCTTAGAGTGGGCGATGAACGCGCCGAGGTAGATGCGCTCGTTGATGCGCGCCAACAGATCGGCATCGGCATATGCCGTTTCGCCGTAGTAGTGCGGATCGTCGCCTGGCCGGCACAGCCGAGGGAGAATCGAAACGTAGAACCGAATGAGCTGCTCGCGCGGCGGCGGTGCGATCGCCGGCAGGCGCGGCAGGTCGAGCCTTCGGCGCACCGGCGAAGGCTCGATCACTTCCGGCATCAGCGGGTGCTGATCGGGCACGTCGAAGCGGCCCAGCGAGGCGTGATAGCGTTCCAACCCTTCGAGCGACCACTCCATCAGCGAGATGCCCGGCCGGCCCTCGATGGGGATCGCACCGGGGGTGTAGACCGCTTCGTTCAAGACGAACCACGAGCGATCCTTGAAGCGGCCCACGATCTGCTCGTTCAGCCGGTCAAGCTTGGCGCGCAGTTCGGCGAGGTCCATGCAGGAAGTTTACTCTTCCAGCTTCAGCATCGCCATGAAGGCTTCCTGCGGAATCTCGACCGAGCCGAACATCTTCATCCGCTTCTTGCCTTCCTTCTGCTTTTCGAGCAGTTTGCGCTTGCGGGTGATGTCGCCGCCATAGCACTTGGCCAGCACGTCCTTGCGCAGCGCCGGCTTGGTCTCGCGCGCGATGATCTTTGAACCGATCGCCGCCTGGATCGGCACTTCGAACATCTGACGCGGAATGACTTCTTTGATCTTCTTCGTCAGCGCGCTGCCCCGCTGCTGTGCCTGATCGCGGTGAACGATCATCGCCATGCTGTCGAGCGGCTCGCCGTTGATCAGGATGTCCAGCTTGACCAAATCGCCGCTGCGGTAGCCGTCGAAGTGGTAATCGAGCGAGGCGTAGCCGCGGGTGATGCTCTTGAGCTTGTCGTAAAAGTCCACGATCATCTCGGCCAGGGGCATGCTGTATTTCAGCATCACGCGGTTGGCGTCGAGGTATTCCATCGTCTCGCTCACGCCGCGACGCTTGGTCACCAGCTCCATGATCGGGCCGATGTACTCCTTGGGCGTGAAGATCTCGATCTTCATCCACGGCTCGCGCATCTCGGCGAGCCGGGACGGATCGGGCATATCGGCCGGGCGATCCACTTGGATGACCTCGCCGTTGGTGAGCACGGCCTCGTATTCCACGCTCGGCGCAGTCACCACCACATCCAGGTGGTATTCGCGCTCCAGGCGCTCCTGGATGATCTCCATGTGGAACAGGCCCAAGAAGCCGACGCGGAAGCCGAAGCCAAGCGCAGCGCTGTTCTCCGGCTCGAAGCTGAGCGAGGCGTCGTTGAGCTGCAACTTCTCCAGCGCATCGCGCAGCAGCGGGTAATCGTCGGTGTAGGTGGGGAAGATGCCGGCAAACACCATCGGCTTGGCCGGCTTGTAGCCCTTCAGCGGCTCTGCCGGTCGGGCTACATCCAACATCGTATCGCCCACGCGACACTCGCGCACGCTCTTGAAGCCGGTGGCGATGTAGCCCACTTCGCCGGCGCTCAACGCACCGGTTACGGTCATGCGCGGAGAGAACGTGCCGATTTCGATGGCTTCGCAGGCCGCGCCGGTGGCGGCCATGCGCAGCTTGGTCTTCATGTTCACGCGACCGTTCATCACGCGCACGTAGGCGATTACACCTTTGTAGGCATCGTAGTGCGAGTCGAAAATCAGCGCCTGCAGCGGCGCATCCGGGTCGCCTTTGGGCGGCGGCACTTCGCTCACCACGCGTTCCAGCACCTCTTTGATCCCGATGCCTTCTTTGGCGGAGATGCGCAGAATGTGCGCCGGGTCGTCGCCTAACAAATTGCCCACTTCTTGCGCCACTTCATCCGGCCGGGCGTGCGGCAGGTCAATCTTGTTGATGACGGGGATGATGTGCAGGTTGGCTTCCAAGGCCAGGTAGAGGTTGGCCAGGGTCTGCGCCTCGATCCCCTGAGAGGCATCTACGACGAGCAATGCGCCCTCGCAGGCATTGAGCGCGCGGCTGACTTCGTACGTGAAGTCCACATGGCCGGGCGTATCAATCAAGTTGATCTCATAGGTCTGCCCGTCGTCTGCCTGATACGTCATGCGCACGGCCGACGCCTTGATCGTCACGCCCTTCTCGCGCTCGATGTCCATCGAATCGAGCACCTGCTCTTGCATCTCGCGCTTGCTGATCGTGCCGGTGAACTCCAACAGCCGGTCGGCCAGCGTGCTCTTGCCGTGATCTACATGCGCGATGATGCAGAAGTTGCGGATGCGGCTGAGCGCATTGGCGGTCGAATCCGGCGCGGCGTTCGTTACAATGTTCGTCATCACAACCCAAACGAATGGTTGGATTATATCGGTCAGCAGCGTCATGTATCACGAGACCACGCGCGAGACGCTCATCCGCACCTACCGCATTCCCGAGGATTACCACGCGATAGACGCCGCGATACTTCTCGGCGAGTGGAATCCTGCACTGGGCCTGGCGCGCTGGCGCGAGCGGTTGAGTGAGATCATCTTCCCCTTCCCCTTTCACAACCTCATCTTCGGCAAACGGGATAGGGGGCGCATCGCGTTCGGCATAGCCTACGGCGCAACCTTCGCCGCGGACATGGCGCGGTTCTGCCAGTTGATGGGCGCGCGCCGGATCATCCAGATCGGCTACTTCGGCGGCTTGCAGCCGCACATGCGCCGTGCCGACCTACTCGTGCCGACTGAAGCGATCCGGCAGGACGGCGCATCGGACGCGTATCTCCCGGCGGAGACGCGCCTGCTGGCTTCACAATCGCTCTGTGCACGACTGAGCGCGGTAGCCTCTACAGAAGGAGCGCGCGTCCATCAGCTTCCGCAGCTCACCATCGCTGGCGGCATCCTGTCCGAGACGCGCGAGCAAATCGCCGAGTGGAGCGCGCGAGGCTACGGCGGCGTAGACCTCGAAACAGCCGCCACTTTCGCCATCGCCCATCGGTATGGCCTGGAATATGCGGCAATCCTGATGTGCTCGGACGTGGTCGTCGAGAGTGACACGCTGTTCAACCCGCACACCGATGATGATGCACGGGCCCGCTACGAGCGCTGCCGCAAGATCATGGAGGAAACTGCGCTGGCGGCGGCCTGCGAAGCATCCACTGAGCCATGAGCAACCCATATCCCGGTCTGATGCAACCAGCGCCGCAGCTTGCACCGTATGCGCGCACACTTGCGCTTCAGCCGCTCGGCGTCTCCGTCCACTACTTCGAAGCCGGCGCGCGGGGCACTCCCGCCATCATCCTGATTCACGGCTTACAAGACGAGGCCGACACCTGGCGACACGTGTTCGATCCGTTGGCGCAAACGCATCGCGTCATCGCGCTCGACCTGCCGGGGTTTGGGCGAAGCGATAAAGCGCGCCGCCGCTACGGCGTGCCGTTCTATGCGCAGGTCGTGCTGGGACTGATGGACGCGCTGAAGATCGGCTACGCGACGCTCATCGGCAACTCGCTGGGCGGGATGATCGCCGAAACGATCGCCCTTACCCACCCTCCGCGTGTGTCACGGCTGGTGCTCGTCGGCGGCACGATTCACATCGTCGAGCGGCCAGCTACTGCGCCGAGCAACCTCATGCAGTTCCTGTGCCTCCCGGCGAACGACCGGCGCTACTTCGAGGCACTGCGCCGATCGCCCCAAGCGGCTTACGATTCGCTGCGGCCCTACTACGCCGACTTGGACAAACTACCGCCGACAGATCGTGATTTTCTCTTCCAGCGGGTCAACGAGCGGGTATGGGACGAAGCGCAGCGCCTGGCGGCGCTATCAGTGCAAATGAACCTGCCGATCTTCCTGGCGTTTCAAGGGCGCGCGCTGATCAGACGCATTCCGGCCAGCCCGGTGCCGACAACGGTAATATGGGGCGCAGAAGACCGCATTCTGCCGATGAGCAATGGCATCGCGCGGACCGCGCTGCAGCGCGACGCGCGCTTCATCTGCGTCGAAGGCGCGGGCCACCTACCGCACCAAGAGAAGCCCGAGGACTTTCTGCGCGCCGCCGCTCGCGTCGCGCAGGTGGCGTAACGGCAAGTGGAGGCAATCGAGGGGACGATCAAGACGACGGCAACAAGCCGCGCGGGCCCTCGCCTGCCGAGCCGCGCGCGTCCGGGTCTTCATCGTCGAAGCGGCTGCCCTCGAACCAGGCATCTATGCGCGCCTGCTCTCGACCGGCATCGTAGCCGACGGCGAACATCGTCTTGCACAGCGCGCGAATGGCGATCTCGAACGCTTCGCGGGCGTCTTCTTTGGCGAAGTTCCAGGCGCGCTCTTCACCTTGCAATTGGAGGCGATCCACGTGCGCCATGATCTCGGGATCCACCAGCTCCTCGATGGGGGTATCCCCGAGCACGTTCTCCAGCCATTTGGCGAAGTCAGATTGAGTCATCGGTTTACCTGTTGCCCGTTGGTTGATCGCTAGTATACAAGCCGGCCCACGATCGCGCCGACGAAGCCCAAGATCATCAACCAGCCGAACCAGCCATGCAAACTGGCCGTAGCGCGCAGCACCCGATTGAGCTTGCGCGGCTCGTCGGTGACGAACGCGCGTTGCACCAATGAGATCCCCATCGGCAATACCAACAGCGGTAGCAGCGCCAGCAGCGGCGCGTAGCCGATCAACACCAGCGCGATCAAAACAACGAAGCTCCCTACCACCAGCACCAGATACTCCCATTTGCTAGCTTGCCGGCCCAGGATATTCGCCAGGGTGCGTTTGTTCTTGGCCAGGTCGCCTTCCAGATCGCGCATGTTGTTGGCGTGCAAAATTGCGGCGACGAGGAAGCCGATGGGCAACGACAACAGCACCACATGCAACGGCGCCGCTTGTGCCTGGACGTAGTAGCTGCCGATGACCATGACCGGCCCCATGAAGATGAACACCACGATCTCGCCCAAGCCGATATAGGCAAAGGCCTTCGGGCCGGCGGTGTAGAACCAGCCGGCCAGCACGCTGAGCATGCCTAGCATCAGAATGAATACGCCGCGTGCCGCGACCAAATACAGACCGATGAGCGAGCCGACGCCGAAGCAGACCAGCGCGCCGATGAACACCTGCTGCGGCGTGAGCATGCCTTCTTGCAGCGCGCGGTTCGGGCCGAGCGACTCCGGCGTATCGGCACCCTTCTTCCAGTCGTAGTAGTCGTTAGCCAGGTTCGTGCCGGCGTGGATGAGCACCGAGCCGATCAGCGTGAGCGCGAACAGCCACAGGTCGAAGTAGCCGTCGTAGGTCGCCAGCACTGCGCCGAGCGTCACCGGCACCACACTGGCGGTGAAGCTGAACGGCCGCGTCGCCATCCACCACACCCGCACGAAGCGGCGGATGCGTGGTTCACTTTGCGCAGCCGGAGCCCTCGCCGTAGCCCGATTGGCGTCCGCGACGCGCCACGGCACCAGTTGCCGCTCCACCTCGCCCATCAGCCAGTTTGCACCGAAGCCGAGCAGCGCCACCACGATGAGCGCCGCGAAGATGGTCGGGATGTCGTACACCTGATAGGCTGCCCAGATCATCGCGCCCAGGCCGCCCCGCGGCAGCAACAGCTCGGTGCCGACGATGACGGTGAGCGCGAAGCCCAGGCCGAGGTTGACGCCGGTGAGGATGTTCGGCAGCGCGCCGGGCAGCGCTACCGTCCAGATCAAGTTCCACTTGCTCGCGCCGTTGTTGCGGGCGATGTCGAAGTAGCGCGGGTCCACGTTCCGCACGCCGGCCACTGTGTTGAGCACGACCAGGAAGAACACCGAGATCACCACGATGGCATACTTGGCCGGCTCACCGATACCCAGCAGCAGCACGACCATGGGCACTAGCGCGATCTTGGGAACGGGATAGATGGCTGCAACCAGCGGCGTGAAGAGCGCGCGGGCGATGCCGCTCACGCCCATCACCACCCCGAGCAGGATGGCCGGCACGGTCGCCAGCACGAAGCCCACCGCCACGCGACGCAGGGTGATCGCTGTATTGGCGAGCAGCGTGCCGTCTTGCAGCAACGCCATCAGCCGCGCGAAGATCTCGCTGGGCATCGAGAAGAAGCGCGGATCGAGCACGCTGGCACGCGCCAGCATCTCCCAAAGCGCCAGCAGCACCAGCGGCGATACCAACGTCAACCAACGCTCTCGTGCCATATCTCCAATCCGGTCATCGGCGTAGACTATAGCCGGCACAGATAAGGCGTTGCTAAGCGCCGGAGCGTCAACCGTATTTCACATACACGGTCTTGGTTCGCGTGTAGAACTCCATCGCCGCCCGGCCCTGCTCCTTGAAGGTATTGGCGCTGCTGCCCTTGAATCCGCCGAACGGTGCCTGCAAGGCTACGCCGGTCGTTGGTTCGTTCACCTTCACCACACCGGCTTCGATTCGGTCGGCGAAGCGCATCGCTTTGTTCAGGTCGTTCGTGACGATGCTGGCCGATAGGCCGAAGCCGATGCCATTGGCTTTCGCGATGGCGTCGTCGAAGTCCTTCGCCCGGATGACGCCGATCACCGGCCCGAAGATCTCCTCCTGCGCGATGCGCATCCCCGGTTCGACATCCGCGAACACGGTCGGCTGGACGAAGAAGCCGGCGCCGGCTGGGATCGGCTCGCCACCGACCAGCAGCTTCGCGCCCTCGCCCTTGCCAATGCCAACGTACTCCAGGTCGGTTTGCAACTGCTCGGCGCTCACCGCCGGGCCCATCTGCACGCCGCTCTCCAGCCCATTGCCCACTTTGAGGTTGCGCGCGGCTTCGACCAGCGCCTGGGTGAATGCGTCGGCCACCTTTTCTTCCACGATCACACGACTGGTAGCCGTGCAGGCCTGGCCGGTGAGGCCAAAGCCCCCGCGCACGGCGATGTCCACCGCCAACAGGATGTTGGCATCGTTGAGCACGATGGTGGGGTTCTTGCCGCCCATCTCCAACTGAGTGCGCACCAGGTTGCGCGCCGTCTTCTCGTAGATCTTGACGCCGACGGCATACGAGCCGGTGAAGCTGAGGCCGGCGATCTCTTTGCTCTCGGCCAGCGTGTTGCCCACCGCGCTGCCGCTGCCGACGACGAGGTTGATCACGCCGGGCGGGAGGCCGGCTTCGATCAAAATCTCGACCAGCTTGAGCGCCGTGTGCGGCACGAGTGAGGCCGGCTTGAACACGATTGTGTTGCCGTAGGCCAGCGCCGGCGCGATCTTCCAGGCCGGAATGGCAATCGGGAAGTTCCACGGCGTGATAATGGCGACGACGCCGAGCGGCTCACGCTTGGTGAATAGCAGCGTGTCGGGCGTGTTGGCCGGGATCACGTCGCCGCCGGCGCGGAAGCCCTCGCCCGCGTAATACTTGAAGATGTCGCGCGCGCGCATCACCTCGGCCTTGGCCTCGGCCAGCGTCTTGCCTTCTTCGCGGGTGAGTGTCTCGGCCAGCTCATCGGTGCGCGCAGCGATGAGCTGGCCGGCTTTGTCGAGGATGGCCGCGCGGCTAGGACCCGGCAGCGCAGCCCACTTCGGCAACGCCTCTTTGGCCGCCGCGATGGCGCGCTTCGTGTCCTCAGCCGTTGCAGAAGCGAAGTGCCCGATCACCTCACCGCTGGCCGGGTTGATGTTCTCGATGGTCTTGCCGTCGGATGCGCCGACCCACTCGCCGGCGATGTAGTTTTTGAAAGTAGGGGTGGACATGGCTCTAGGATTTTAGCGTTACCCTGCGTTAGGCTGTCATCGCTCGAATGCGCGCGTTGACCACACGACGCAGCTCGTGCAGGCGCGCCTCGAACTCCGGATCGGCGTCGTCGGCCAGCGCTTCCGCCGGCCAATCGTGGCAGTCGGCAAGGTGCAGCAGCACACCGGCGGCCTGCGTCCGCGCTTCACGGCTCACGCTGCGCCGCTCCAGCAACTCCAACAGCGTCCAGCCCGACGTGAGCAGCGTGGCGCGCTCGCGAAGCGACTGCCAGAACATGCCGGTGCGTCCGAACCGGCGCTCGTGAATCAGCGCGTGCAAATCTGCGATGCTCAGGCTGTCATAGTATGCGCGCTCCTCGCGCGCCTCGGCCTCGAACGCCGTCTTCGATGAATCGCTCATTTCATATCGTTCATCGTTCATTTCGAACGCAGCTTCATCGAGAAATGAACGATGACCCACCTCACAGGATTCCGCCCAAATTCCACGGCTGGAACTCTTCCTCGCCGATGCCCTGCGCTTCGCTCTTAGACGGCCGGCCGGACGCTACCTCGATCAGGTAGTCCAACAATTCATCGGCCACCACTTGCATCGGCACACCCTCCAGCACCTTGCCGGCGTTGATGTCCATGTCTTCCTCCATGCGCCGATAGGTCGCGCTGTTGCTGACCACCTTGATGCTGGGCGCCGGCTTGAAGCCGAAGCACGAGCCGCGGCCGGTGGTGAACACGATCAGGTTGCAGCCACCGGCCACCTGCCCCGTGGCGCCGACCGGATCGTACCCCGGCGTATCCATGAACGTGAATCCCTTGTGCGTGATCGGCTCGGCGTAGTCCACCACGTCCACCAGCGGCGTCGTGCCGGCCTTGGCCACCGCGCCAAGCGACTTCTCGTAGATCGTGGTCAAGCCGCCGGCCTTGTTGCCGTGGGATGGATTGTTGTCTATCTCGACGCCGTGCTTGGCTGCGTGCTGCTCCCACCAGTGAATCTTGCGGATGAGCTTCTCACCCACCTCGCGGCTGATAGCGCGGCGCGTGAGCAAGTGCTCGGCGCCGTAGATTTCCGGCGTCTCGGCCAGCACGACGCTACCGCCCTGCCGGACGATCTCATCCGAGACCATGCCCAACACCGGATTGGCCGTCACACCACTCCAGCCGTCGCTGCCGCCACACTGCAACGCTATCGTCAGCTCGCTGATCGGCACGGGCTCGCGCCGATACTGGTTCACGACCGGCAGCAGTTCTTTCACCAGGGCAATCCCGGCCTCGATGGTTTTACGCACGCCACCGGCGTCCTGGATGGTGAGCGAAGGTGGCGAGAGGGGTGGATGATGGGCCGGTGATGATTGATGATTCAGGCGGTGCAAGGCCGGCGCCTCTTTAGCGGTGAGATGATAGTTCTCGACCAGCGCACTGATCTGGTTGACCTCGCAACCCAGGCCGACGAGCACATACCCACCGACGTTGGGATGCGCGGCCATGCCGGCCAGCGTGCGCTGCAACAGAGTGTAGTCATCACCGCCGACGCGTGTGGCACAGCCGAAGCCATGGGCAATGGCGATGACGCCGTCCACATTCGGGAAGCCGGACAGCAGCTCTGCGGTGAAATGGTGGGCAATGCGGCGCACCGTGTGCGCCGAGCAGTTCACCGTGCCGATCACCGCGATGTAGTTGCGCGTGCCCACGCGGCCGTCGGCGCGGCGATACCCCATGAACTGCCGGCGCTTCGCCTCCAGCACAAACGCCACCGGCCTGACGTCGGCGCCGAAGGCGTAGTCCTGGTCGAATCGCGTTTGTAGAGACTCGCGATCGCGCGTCTCTACCCCTACTGCAAGGTTGTGCACATGCACGTGTTCTCCGATAGCGATGTCGCGCGTGGCAAAGCCGATCACCTGGCCATAGCGCCGCACCGGCCGGCCTTGCTTCACCTCGCGGATGGCGAATTTATGGCCAGAAGGGATCAGAGATGAAACCTTGATGTCCGCCGAGGTGCTTAGGGGTTGCAACAATATCGTGCCTGCCGCCAAGCTCACCTTGGCAATCGCCACGTCGTCGGTGGGGTGCAATCGAATCGCGACGTCATCAAAGGAAAGGACGGCCGGTTCGGCCAGGGGAAGCAAATCAAGGGTTGTCATCGAGGAGAAAATGTTTGACGATGCGCACGAATTCTTCGGTCTTCTCGACCATCGGCAAGTGGCCGCATGCGTCAATCCAAACCAGCTTGCCATGCGGAGCGAGGCCGGCGGTGTATTCGGCGTTGCGCGGCGGCATGATCTGATCATCGCGGCAGTGGATCAGCATGACCGGCATCGGCAACCGCGCCAGATCGCGCGGCGTCTCCCAGCCCAGCGACGCTTTTACCGTCAAGTCCGCCGTCCGCTCGTCCATCTGCATGAAATCATCCAGGCCGTCGCGCAGCACCGTCACGTCGTCGGGCAAGCGATGGAAGTAGCGGCTGCCCAGCAGCTTCGCAAACCCATCGCTTCGGGCAAACGGCAGCCGGCGCGCTTTGACCATCAACCCGGTTACCCCATGCATGAAGGCGATCATCCGGCGCTCGCGTTCGTCGCGAAAGGTGCTGAAATTGCTGATGACCAGCCGCCGCACACGCGCCGGCTGCGTCGCCGCCAGCGCAATCGCCACGCCGGAGCCGTAGCTGTGCCCGACCACATCACATCGCACGATCTTCTTTACGTCTAGGAACTCCAGGACGACGGATGCCAGCCCGCGGTGCGAGAACGCATCCGCCCCGTTGTCGTCGCGTGGGACAACTCTCTCGTCCAACGGGGCTGAAAATCCAAAGCCGGGCAGATCGGGCGCATAACAGCAGAACGCATCCGACAATGCGCGCATTGCAGGCAGCCAGTAGCGTGATGCGCCGCCCCACCCGTGGATCAACAAGAGTGGCGGCGAAGATAGCTGACCGGCTTGACGATAAGCCAGCTCACCACAGCTTAGGCGAACAACGCAGCGATCTTCGTTTGCAAGGTGTATATCCCCGCTTAAGCTGTGTCTCATACCCGTCTCAATTGCACACGCACAATGCATTATATGGAAACGTCGAACATGACCAATCACACAGCGCCACGTGCGGAGGCGGTTCCAACCCGAGAGAAGACGGAGATCATCAAGGTCTCGGCCCAATCACGCTCGACGGCAGTGGCCGGCGCAATCGCCGGCATCATCCGCGAGCGCGGGCGGGTAGACGTGCAGGCCATCGGCGCCGGCGCGGTCAACCAGGCGATGAAAGCTGCGGCAATCGCGCGTGGGTATTTGCTTCTCGACGGAATCAACATCGTGGTCATCCCGTCGTTCTCCGACGTGATGATCGAAGGCGCCGAACGCACTGCCGTGCGACTCTCGATTGAGCCAAGATAAGAGACGAGCGCTCTACGGCGAATCGAGAGGGCACTCGCGTGGGATGTGAGCGCCCTCTTTCGTTTTCACGCCGCGTCCGTTATTCTTTGGCGGGTGCGAACCGAACTCCATTGTCACACTACGGCGTCGGACGGACTGTGTGCGCCCGCAGAGGTCGTACGCCTGGCGCGGCTGCGCGATATTGAGCTGCTCGCCATTACCGACCACGACACGATCGCCGGCAACGATGAAGCTGTAGCAGCGGGCGACGCGCAAGGCGTGCGCGTGATTCGCGGCATCGAGGTCAGTGCGCTCTCGCGTCATGGAGAAACGCACGTCCTCGGCTACGGCGTTCAGCCGCGCGACGCGATAACCCTCGCCAAGATCGCCTCGCTGCGCGGCGTGCGCGAGTCGCGTGCGCGGGGCATCCTCGATAAACTCACACGCTTCGGCATCCACATCCCATTCGAACAGGTGCAGGCGCTGGCCGGCGACGCGATGATCGGCCGGCCGCACGTGGCACGCGCGCTGGTGATGGCCGGCGCCGTCCAAACCGAGCAGGAAGCATTCGACCTGTACTTGGCGGAAGGCAAGCCGGCCTTCATTCCCCACGCAGGACTCACACCCGCGCAGGCGGTGCAGCTCATCCACGACGCCGGCGGCATCGCTGTGCTCGCCCACCCCGGCCTGTATGCCGGCGACCTGTCCGCTCTGCTTGACGAGATGATCCCAGCCGGCCTGGACGGAATCGAAGTTTTCTACCCGCTGCACACGCCGGAACAGACGATGCACCTCGCCGAACTGGCACGCCGACGCGGCTTGCTCCTCACCGGCGGCAGCGACTTCCACGGCCCACGCGGCAATGCAGAGCTGTCGCTGGGCAGCGTACACGTTCCGCCGGAACACATCGAGGCACTGCTGGCGCGGCTGGGATGGTGATAAGCTCGGCGCCATCCGGCGGAAATGCCCGCTGTGTGCGACTCTCCTCTACAGGACGGAACGACATCATGCTCAAAAACTGGAAATTCTGGCTCGGCATGGCCATTAGCGCCGTCGCGCTTTACCTGACGCTGCGCGACGTGGACTTCGCGGCGTTCATTCGAGCAGTGGCAACGGCGCACACGACCTGGATGCTCCCGGCCTTCCTCGTCTTCATGGCCGGCCTGGCCATCCGCGCGCTGCGCTGGGCCACGCTGATGGGCGAATCGCATTTCGGCGTCACCTTCCACGCCATGAACATCGGCTATATGCTCAACATGGTGTTGCCGTTCCGCGTGGGCGAGATCGGGCGTGCGGTTGTCATCGGCCAGCGCACCGAGGTGAGCACGGCAACGGCGCTCTCGTCCATCTTAGTCGAGCGCCTGCTCGACCTGGCCGCCGTCGTGTTGCTGTTCTTCGTCTTCGCCCAGTTCATCCCCATGGACCCGGCGCTTTCGCGTGCCGCAGCGATCAGCGCCGGCCTGGTCATCGCCCTACTCATCGCCGTCGGCATGGTGATCTGGCAATCGGCACGTTTCGAAGGGATATTCGCCCGGCTGCTGGCGCGCTTCCCGCGCCTCAATGCGCAAGGCTGGCTGCAGCGCTACCGCGACTTCTGCGCCGGCTTCAAGCTGATCAACTCCACCAAGCGTTTCATCGTCGTGCTGCTCACGACGATCGGCATCTGGGTGGCCCAGCTCATCGTCACCTACTTCGTCATGGCTGCCTTCCTGCCACCGCGCGTGGATCAAGCCGGCCTGATGCTCGTTGCCGCCAACCTGGGCGGCGCTGCGCCATCGGCGCCCGGTGGCCTCGGGCCGGTGCAGTTCTTCGCCCGCACCGCGCTGGTGGCCCCCTTTGGCATTGACCCAACGCAGGCCACGGCTTTCGTCTTCGTGTGGTCGCTTTCGCAGCAATTGGCATTGATCGTGCTGGGCATCATCGGGATGGTGCGGATCGGCCTCTCGTTCGGTCAACTGCGGCCAGCCAGGGCGTAGCGACCGGCGAGCGGCATTCGCCTACAAGGGCAAAAGGGTATGGTAGGGCACGGACTCCGTTCCGTGCCCGTGCAACCTGTGCCTCAACAAGCAAGGTAGAGCACTGCCCTACCGTCGCGTTTGTCCGATCGGCAGATACATGCCACCGGCGCATGTTTGCTCTGCAATTGCATGTTCTCGCCCGAAGCTGGTAACCTTCGGGGGTCGAACATGCGCATACTCCACGTCCTCACCTACTACCGTCCCCACATCAGCGGACTGACCATCTACGTCGAACGGCTTTCGCGCGGGTTGGCGCGTGCCGGCCACCAGGTGACGGTACTCACCTCGCAATACGATCGCAGCCTTGCACGCAGTGAGATCGTGGATGGCGTGTCCATCGTGCGCGCACCCGTGCTGGCGCGGATCAGCAAGGGTGTCATCATGCCGACCTTCGGCGTGAAACTGCGCCGGCTACTGCCGCAGTTCGACTTGGTGCATTTGCACCTGCCGCAATTCGACGGCGCCGGCATCGCCATCAACGCTCGGCTGTTCGGCAAGCCATCACTGCTGACGATTCACGGGGACATCCGCCTCCCGGACACGGCGTTCAACCACGTCGTTCAGCCGGTCATTGACTTGATGAACCGCATCGCGGGTCACAACGTGGATCGCGTCGTCTCCTACACCGAGGACTTTGCACGGCATTCGCGCTACCTTTTGCGCTACGCGCACAAGCTGGTCGTGATCCCGCCGCCGGTGGAAATCGAGCTGCCCGGGCGTGCCGATGTCGAGGCTTTTCGCCAGAAGTGGCATGTGTCGAACGAGCAACGACCGGTGATCGGGATGTGCGCCCGGCTGGCGACGGAGAAGGGCGTCGAGATCTTGGTGCGCGCGCTGGAGATCATCCGCGAGACACGGCCACAGGCGCGCGTGATCTTCGCCGGACCCTACAAGAACGTCATTGGCGAAGAGGCCTACGCGCGCCGGCTGCAGCCACACTTCGACGCGCTGGGCGACGCATGGACGTTCGTCGGCTCGCTACAAGGCCGCGAGCTTTCGGCCTTCTTCGCCTCGTGCGACGTGACCGTGCTGCCCAGCCTGAACTCCACCGAGTCGTTCGGCCTGGTGCAGGTCGAGTCCATGTTGTGCGGCACGCCGTCCATTTGCAGCGACCTGCCCGGCGTGCGCGTGCCGGTGCAGACCACCGGCATGGGTGAGGTAACGCCGATCGGGAACGCCCCGGCGCTGGCCGAAGCCATCCTGCGCGTGTGCGACAATCGCGCTGCTTACATCAAGCCGCGCGACTTCATCTTGCAGCACTACAGCACCGAGCGCACGGTGCGCGATTACGAATCGCTCTACAGCGCGTTGATTCGAGAACGTGCGTCGCAGCCGGAGCCGGCGTGAAGCGCAGAACACGCTTTCGATCGAACATGAAACTACAAGAACAAACCACAGAGCCAACCGCGAACTCCGACCGTCTCGCGCTCAAATGGTTCGCGCTCGGCGCGGTCTTCGGCGCAATCGTCGCCGTGGGCGCGATGTTGATCTTCACCGCAGCGCGCACACCCAGCGCCGGGGCGCCGAAGAACGCAGACATCGGCGTGACGCTGTCCGACGCGCAGCCGTTCCGGCCCAAAGTGGAAGTGCGCGCGCCGAACACACAGGGGAACGCAAATGCGCGTGTCACCATCGTGGAATACAGCGATTTCAACTGCGGCTTTTGCCGCCGCTTCTACGTCGAGACGCTCCAGCGCATCCTCGACGAGTACGTGACAACCGGCAAGGTGCGCTTTAGCTACAAGCACTATCCCTTCCTCGCGCCGTCGTCGGCGTGGAAGGCCGAGGCCGCCGAGTGCGCTGCGGAACAAGGGCGCTTCTGGGACTACCACACGTTACTATTTACACAGGACATCGCCGGCGACGACGAAGCGGCCGTGAAGCAAGCGCTGACCACCGCCGCTGCAGACATCCGGCTCGATCCCCAGGCATTCACCGATTGCCTGAATGCCGGCAGCGCGCGCCAGCGCGTGCAGGCCGACGCCGAGGAGGGGCAGCAGTTGGGCGTCTCCGGCACACCGTCCTTCCTGATCAACGGCCGGCCGCTCGTCGGCGCGCAGCCTTACGAAAGGTTCAAGGCGATGATCGAGGAGGAGCTGGCCAAAGCGCCATCCACGCCGTAGCGCGAATGCAATCCCCGGACGCATTATTCACAGCCGGCGCGTGCGATAGAGCGCGAACGCCGCCAGCCGGCCCTGGCGCGCGAGCAATTGCCCGCGGTCGGCGCCTTTGGCTTTAGCCAGCCGAATGGTCAGCGCCAGCACAGCCGCATCGGCAGATGGCTCAACGGGCCTGCGGCTACCTGCGCCGAATAAGCCTCTCCACCCGCCAGGACGCGCAGCAGGCGCTTCGCCGGAGAAGAATCGGTTATCCAGCCGCTCGATGGCAGTGCAGGCCGCCTGTTCGCGCGACGGCGGGAGATTGGCCGCGGCGATGATGAGGCCGAACCGGCTCGCAGCGACATCCCAGGCCGGCGCGGTGAGATCAGCGCCCGCCGGGACGCGCAACGGCAGACACTGCGTATCGCCCATCACCACCTGGATGAACGGTAGATGATTCTCGATCACCGGCTCTTCATCGGGCATGCGCGCGATGGTCAGCCCCATCCGGCCGAGTTCATCGAGGGCAGGAGCAGCCACGCCGATCAAGTCGAGCGGGGTGGCGTAGGCATCAGCCGGGTCACACAGCACAGCGCCCCGGTCGTCTGGTATCACAGCCGCCGGCGCGAGCAGCACCGTGAGCTCCGAGGTCAGCGGGACGCTGAGCAGCAGCTTGTAGCCATGACCGGCAATCGGGCCGAACTCGGGATGCGCGCCGTGCGGCACGATGATGGCGCACAACGCGCCGGGGACACTCGCCGCAGCAGCGTCTTCGACGAAGGACTCTACCGATGCGCGCAAGCGGCCGGGATCGACGAAGTAGTGGTGACCGGCATAGCGAGGCAGACGCACCATGGCGCTGTTCGGCTATGGGGCGAACGGCCGCTGCATCGCCGTCGCGATGAACGTGAGCGCAACCAGGCCCAGGGAGAACGCGGCCACGGGGAAGGCCTGCCGAGCTAACGAGTTCGTGTCCATGACAACGCCGTTCGACAGTTCCGGCCGGCGGCGCTTGATGATCGGCTCGAGGGCGAGTGCGAACGGATCTACCGGCGCGTAGCGCGGGCACAGGAACCACCCCAGGATCAGGCCGCCGATGAAGCCGCCGAAATGCCCCCAGTTGTCTACGTTGCTGCCGGGCGTGAGGCCAATAATGACGTTGATCAGCAAAATGATGCCGAGGTTGATTAGTTGCTGCTGGCCGAGGCGACCGAACATCTCGCGATGCTTGTAGAAATACACGACCAGCGCGCCGAACAATCCGAACAGTGCCGTGGACGCACCTGCCGACCGGCCTTGCGTGAGCATGTAGCTGAAGATCGCGCCGGATAGCCCGGACAACAAGTAGATGGCGAGGAAGCGCCGACGCCCATACAGCGACTCGATCTGCCGGCCCAGTTGGAACAGGGCGAACATGTTGAACGCCAAATGGACAATGCCGATATGGATGAAGTTGGCCGTGAAGAGCCGCCAATACTCCTGTTGCGTCGTGATCAGCCAGGCGGTGTTGGCGCCGAACCGATCGAGCACGGCCGGATTCTGCGTCCCCCCGGCCAACGTCATGACGACGAAGATGAAGATGTCCACCGCCATGAACACGTAGGTCCAAAACGGCTTGGCGGTGGGAATGGGTGCGCGTAGCTCGGTGGGCGGGGGTGATGGCCGGGGATACGGATTCATCACAGGCAGATCGGCTTACGGCCGACGCGGCAGCGCTCGGCCGTGACGATGGCGACGATCTGATCTACCGCCTCGTCCTGCTGGCCGGCGCGGTTGACCACCACGTAGTCGAACTCGTGGATGCGCTTCATTTCTTCGCGGGCAGTAGCGATGCGCAGCTTCAGCCCATCGGGACTCTCGGTCTTGCGTTCGGTCAGCCGGCGCACCAGCTCGGCCTCACTCTCCGGCGCAAGGAAGATGGTCACTGCGTTCGGCACGATCTTGCGGATCTTGGCGGCGCCCTGCACGTCTATGCGCATCATCACATCTTTGCCGCTGGCGATGGCATCGCGCACCTGCTGCTTGGGGATACCCTTGTAATCGCCGTAGACCAGGCTGTGCTCCAACAGTTCGTCCGCTTGCATCATGTCGGCGAAGGTGGACTTGCTGACGAAGATGTAATCCACGCCGTCCACTTCATCTTCGCGCTTGGGCCGGGTGGTCATGGTGACGACGAAGGCGAAGTCGTAGCCACGCTCTTTTAGGCGGCGGAGCAGCGTGTCTTTGCCTACGCCGGACGGGCCCGATAGCACAACCAGCATGGGCGGGCTGGGATAGTGATACAGATCGGACACCGGCGTCGGTGACAATGTCCTGCATTCGGATTTCATGAGCGTGGCGGGATTGTAGCGTATGCCTGTAACGGCAGCGCGCTCTGGCCAGATCACGATGTTCCAGCTGGCCGGCGCTACCTTCTTTGCGCTGGCCGGCAGCCACGTCCCGCGTGAGCGCAGCGAACGGCGGGATATAGCGCCGAACCGCGTTTGCCTCACGATTCATCTAAGATCTGCGCGCTCCCAATGGCAAAGAACTCTACTTGATCTTGCCGGTATGTTGCTCTTTGAAGCACGTATGCATCCCTTACTCTGGCAACGGTGACAACTACGTGCTCCCCTCGCAACACAGCGCTGACGTCATCGCCCACATATCTTTTAGCAACGAGTAGATAACGCTTCAGCGTCCAATACTCTATACCACCACCTTTGTTTGGGTAACCTTTGTAGTTTATGAACTTTGGTTCAACCACTCGCGTGCCATTGATGGGTGCATTCGCCAATGGGGGCAGACGTATTCGCTAGGGCGCGCGCTGCCCCATTCGCGCCCTACCATGCAAATTTTGCCCCTATGCATGAATGCCCCTGCGTAACTGCTGCGCTAGAATGTCCGCATGCCGATCTACGAATATCGCTGTCAGGATTGCGGCCGCAAAGTCTCCATCTTCTGGCGCTCGTTGTCGGCTGTGGACGAGAAAAGCGCGCGGTGCGAGCGATGCGGCAGCCATCGGTTGGTGCGGCTGGCCTCGCACGTGCGCGTGGTGCGCGGCGCAGGGTCGGGCGACACCGGCGCTTCCAACGGCGGCGACGACGCCCTGCTGGACGAAATGGCCAGCCTGGACGAGAACGACCCGCGCGCGCTGGGGCGCTTCATGCGCAAGATGGCTCAGGAAAGCGGCGAAGACCTCGGCCCGGAGTTCGATGAAGTCGTCACCCGCCTGGAACGCGGCGAAGACCCCGAGCAGATCGAGAAGAGCATGGGCGACCTGTTCGGCGACGACATGGGCGGGCCGGCCGACGACGACTATGGCTATGGCGCGCCGGCGGAAGACCCAACCGCCAAAGCCGAGAAAGAAGCCGAAGAACAAGATCGCAAGGCGACCGAGAAGCGTCGCACCGTGCCGCTTCAGGCGAAGGGCAAAGGGCGAGCCAAGGGCAAAAGCCGCGCCAAGGCCAAGGCGCGAAAGAAGAAGTAGGCGCTCGGCGCGTCGAGCGCCTGAGCGCCTAGCTACGTTGCTCCACGCTCTTGTGGCCGCACCAGCAACACCGGGCAATGCGCCCCGTGCACGACCTGCTCGGCGATGCTGCCCATCAGCAGCCGGCTCAGCCCCGTCCGACCGTGCGTTGACATGACGATCAGGTCCACGCCCTCGTTCTTGGCAAACCTAAGCAGCGCCTCGGATACTTTGCCGTCCAGCACGGCGCTGCTCACCTTGAAACCGGCCAGCGTCAGGCGAGAGACGAGCTGCTCGAGATATTCGCCTGCGCTGAGCTGCACCGCCTCCGGTATCGCCGTGGCCGGCACGAACACGCCGGGGGGTGGCTCATACGGCTCATCCACGCGGGCGAGGATGATCTCGGCATTGCCGCACTCGGCCAGCTCGCGCGCATGCGGCAGGGCTTCCTCCGAAAAGGAAGAGCCATCCAGGGGCACGAGAATCTTTTTGAACATCGGCGCACCTCCGGTCTAACTTTCTGCAGTCAGGAGTGGCACTTGCTTCTCACCGTGCTCGGCCTCGACCGGCTGCTCTTCGGCCATCACCGCGCGGAAGATATCGGATTCGGTGATGATGCCAACCAGCTCCGGGCCGTCCATCACCGGCAGGCCGCTCACTTTGTGCTTGATCATCAGCTTGGCCGCGTCGCGCAGCGAAGTCTGCGGCGTCACGGTCACCACGTTCTCGGTCATGATCAGCTCCACGCGCATCTTGGCCGCCTCGGGGTTATCCACCGTCGCGTTGGCTTGGCGCAAGTCGCCCAACGTGATGATCCCGACGAGCTTGCCCGCATCCATGACCGGCAGGCGGCGCACCCGGCGCTCCTGCATCAAGGCATAGGCATCCGGCAGCGGCGTGGAAGGCAAAACGATCACCGGATTGCGCGTCATCCAGTCACCGACAAGACGCTTCTCCATGCTACACCTCCTGTTCGCCGTCCGTGCGGCAAATCGAAAAGTGAACCTAAGTACAGAATAGCATAGAAGATCGGGGCCGATCATCACCGGATATCTGGTGAGTTTGCACCTGCCTAATTGGCTGGTTCTCAGACGGCCATACCCGCGCCAGTTCAGGCCGTCAGCCGCGCCTTGAACATCTCCAGGAAGCGTGCCGCGTCCACCTGCATCAAGCAATTCACCTTGGGTGTCGTCCAGAAGAGGCCGCGCCGGTCGGCGATCGTCGCGCCCATGGCCGGCCCGTCCAGCGGCACGCCCACGCTCCAGCGCTCGGCGCGGAAGAGCGTCGGGTCAATCAGATAAGCGATGGCAGAGGGATCATGCGTGTCCACCTCGCCGTTCGGATAGCCGTATCGCTCGCGGTGGAATTGCTGGTAGAAAGGGATGATTTGGCCGATGAACCGGCCGAGCCGATTGTCGGAGCGACGCAGCGCATCGAAGAGGCTTTCGTCCATGCGCACGGCCATCGTCACGTCCAGGCCGGCCATGGTCACATCCCAGCCGGCGGCGAAGACCAGCGCTGCCGCATGGGGATCGTTGTGGATGTTGGCCTCGGCCAAGGGCGAGACGTTGCCGGGCGTCGCCACGCTTCCCCCCATGATGACGACGTTGCGCGCGGCCTGCGCGATGCGCGGCTCCAGTTGCAAGGCCAGGCCGACGTTGGTCAGCGGCCCGACCGCGACGAGCGTGATCTCGCCGGGGTTCGCCATGATCGTCTCGGCGATGAATTGGGCGGCGGGGATGTCGAGCGGCTTCTGGTCGGGGCTGCGCGTGGTCGTCCAGCCGATGTTGCCCATGGCGTCGTCGCCGTGGACGAATTCACCGGTTCGTCCGCGCGGCAACACCATCGGGCGGTCGGCGCCCGGCGCGACGGGGATGTCGGGCCGGCCGGCCAGGTCGAGCAGGTTGAGCGCGTTGCGCGTGGTGGCTTCGACGTGCGAGTTGCCGAAGACGGTCGTCACGCCCACCACCTCGATCTCCGGCGAGGCGAGCGCCAGCAACAGCGCCATGGCGTCGTCAATGCCGGGGTCGGTGTCGAAGAGGATTTTGGATTTGCGAGGGGGGACGAGGGATTGGGTCATGGGTCGCGCGTTTTGCGTCGTGCGTCCTGCGTCTTGCGTCGTGCGTCACGCATTCATCAGCGCTTTGGCGATCTCTGCCGCGACGCGCGCGTTGTTGATCAGCAGCGCGATATTGGCGCGCACGCTCGCGCCGTTGGTGAGCTTGGCGATCTGGTCGAGCATGAACGGCGTTGCCGCCGGGCCGTGGATGCCGGCCTCGTCGGCGCGGCGCTGCGCCTCGACAATGGCGGCCTCGGCGACCTCGAAGGGCAGTTCGGCCTCGCGCGGCACGGGCACGCACACCAGCTCGCCGCCCAGCAGGCCGAGCGCGCGGCGCGCACGCACGATGCGCGCCACGTCGTGAGGCGTCTCGGCGCAAATGTCGGCGCGCAGCCCGCTGCGGCGCGCATAGAAGGCCGGAATCTCATCGGTCTGGTAGCCGATCACTGGCACGCCCAGCGTCTCCAGATGCTCGAAGGTGAGCGGGAGGTCGAGCAGCGCCTTGGCGCCGGCGCACACCACCGTCACCGGCGTGCGGCCTAGTTCGGTCAGGTCGGCGCTCACGTCGAAGGGATGGCCGCGATGCACGCCGCCGATGCCGCCGGTGGCGAAGACGCCGATGCCGTGCCGCGCAGCGAGGAACATCGTTGCGGCCACCGTCGTCGAGCCGTCCAGCCCCATGCCGACGACGATGCCCAGGTCGCGCAGGCTGCACTTGCGCGCCTCCCTCGACTTGGCCAGCGCTTCGATCTCGTCGTCGCGCAGGCCGATGCGCACCTCGCCCCGGATCACGGCGATGGTCACCGGCTGCGCGCCGGCGTCGCGCACGGCCTGCTCGATCTCGCGCGCGACCTGCAAGTTGCGCGGGTAGGCGAAGCCGTGCGTGATCAGCGTGGACTCTAGGGCAACGCGAGGCAGCGGCGGTGTGGTGGACATGTGGCGGGGGCGTCTTGCGTCCTGCGTCTTGCGTCGCGCGTTACGGCAGGCCGGCCAGGTAGTCGAGCACTTCCTGCTTGCTCACCACGTCGCCGTATTTGGAGTTGATGTCGAACAGGTTGGCTTCGTGCGGCTCGGGGCGGCGGTCGCCCACGCATTCGCGCGGCACCATCACGCGGAAGCCGTATTGCATGCCGTCCACGGCCGTGGCGCGCACGCAGCCGCTGGTGCTGCAGCCGGTGAGGATGATCGTGTCTACGCCCTGGGATGTGAGCAGCGGCGCCAGCGACGTGCCGAAGAACGCGCTGGCGTACTGCTTGACGATGACCACATCCTGGGGGTGCGGCGCAAGCTCCGGCACGATCTCGGCCAGCGGCTCGCCTTCTACCATCGTCCGCAGCACCGGCACTTTTTGAACGAAGATGCCGCCGTCAAGCCCGTTCTTGTTGTAAAGCACCTTGGTGTAGATCACCAGGATGCCCTTGGCGCGGGCCGCGGCCAACAGGTCCACGGTCTGCATGACGGCGTCACACACCGGCCTGGCGAACAGCGCGCTGCCGGGGGTGGTGTAGGCGCGGATGAAGTCCACGACCAAGACGGCCGGCTTTCTGCCAAAGCCAAGCCGCCCATCGAACACACCTTTGTAGTTTTGCTGTAGGCTCTCGTTCATGCCGCTTTCTCCCTGAGCGTCATCGTCGCGCGCTCACCGCTCGCGCTCCGCGCCCCACAGGATGCGCACCAACCGCTCGCGCATCGGCACGCCCAGCATGCGGTCGGCGAGTACATTCGCCGGGTCCCTCTCGACGATCGTCCTGCGCAACACATGGTCGCGGCGGGCGATGGCTGGCCGGCGCGCCTCCTCGATCGGCGACGCTTCCTGCACCATCTTCACCCAGGCGCGTACGTATGCCATCATCACCGGCTCGACAACGGCGCAGAAGTCTTCGAACGGCAGCAATCCGCAGATCGCTATCGGCGAGAGCGTGCTGCGCGTGTAGAGATGCACCGGATTGAACGTCTTATACCGCGCGTCGCGGCGCAGCGCAACCCAGGCCTCGTTCATCGGCTGCAGATAGCGCTCGCAGTAATCGTAGTCGGTGCAGGCTTCCACGCGGGGCAGAAAGTCGCAATAGCAGAACACATCGGGCGCCGTGCCCAAGGCGAAGCCCAGGTGCGGCACGTCCACCGACGCATCGAGCCAGCAGGTGAGATGGATGTTGGTGAAGCCGGACTGCGGCTTGCCGATCCACGAGCGCACGATCCAATCCACCGGGCTGCCGTCGCCGGTGAAGGTGGTCATCTCGCCGGCAACGTGGCCCTGCAAGTCGCGGATGGTGTGCACATCGGCGCAGGCGCGATCCTCGCGCAAGCGCAGGCCGCCGCGAATGATGTCCCAGGCGCGCTCGCGCACGCCCAGCAGATATTCAAACCTGGCAGTGTTATCTACCGGCACATGGGCATCCAGCACGTCGGCCAGGTGTTGCGTGGTGTCGGGCATGGGATTGGGGAATCTTGCGTCTTGCGTCTTACGTCTTGCGTGTTGCGTCTTGCGTTGCGCGGGCTAGGCGAATTGTAGCCGTCCGGCGACCAGCCGGGCTTGCGTCTCACGGCTCAGCTTCCACGCGGCATAGGCGAAGGCGGCGCCGCTCAGCGTGTTGATGATTTGCTCCGTCCATTGCAACGGGATGGTCTGCTGCGGAATGCGCGCCAAGCCCTGGAGGATGATAACGGCGACGATGTTGACGATGAACAACGCAGCCACATCGCGCCGGCCCATGCGCGCGGCCTGAACGATGCACCGGGCGCTGAGCACGAGATTGGCGATGGTCGTCACGCCCAGCAAGATGAACTTCCAGGCGCTGCCGGACGGCACGGCCAGGCTCAGCGCCGCGGCGACGGCGAGCGAGACGCCGCCGATGGCGAACGCTATGGCCGACAGGTTGAAGCGCAACGGGCGACCGCGCATCTGCGCCTGAGCCGACCACAGAGCGCACGCCATGAGCGTGAAGCCGGGCGCGAGGAGGACGAACAGCGCGTTCGACATCCAGGCCACGTCGTTGCCGCTCATCGCCATGTTCAGCTTCCAGGCCGCTTTAAGCCCGCCGCCGAGCATGATCAGCCACGCGCCGAACAACGCAACGCGGCCGGTGGCCTGATTCGTCCGCGCGATCATCTCGGCGAGGAAGAACAGGCCGGCCGAGGACAGCGCCACAGGCATGAAGTCCTGAAGCGCGAGCGGGATGGTGTATTCGTTCATCTGAAAAACCTCCGAATCGCATCTGCGACGAGCGCCGTCTGGCGCTCGCAAACGTACGTGCCGGCGCCTGGGATGAATTGCTTGCTGGCCTGCTGCGCCGCCGCAGCGGCCGGGTCGAGACAGTCGCGCAGCGCGTCGAACTCGCCGGCCATCAGGTGGATTGGACAAGCGATGCGCGGCAATTGCGCGGCGAAGTCGTGGCTGAAAACGGCGCGATAGGCGGCGGCGTATTGCGCCCCCGCGCGCAGGGTTAGGGTGAATTCGCGGTGCGCCAAATCGAGTGGGACATCCGGCTCCTTATCGAGGATGCGCCGCCACAACGGCAGCAGGTGCGCGCCGTCCAACTGTGGCGCGACGGGATAAATCCGCTCGGCGAAGGCGGCGCGCTGCGCCGGCGTCAGATGGGGCGGGCCGGAGAGCATGATCTTGCGCGCGAAGCCGGGATGGTCATGCGCGATTTGCACGGCGATGCTGGCGCCGGTGTGGTGGCCGAACAGCCAGCACGCGCCCACCCCCAGCGTCTGCAGCGCCGCGTAGAGCGCATCGGCATAGAGGGCGATGGAGGGAGCGACCTCGGGCGTGAAGGACTCGCCGTAGCCGGGCGTGTCGGGCGCAATGCACAGATAGTCGTCGGCCAGCGCGTCCATCAGCTTCTCGAACATCACGGACGAGCTGGCCGTCTGGTGGAGCAACACGAGCGGCAACGACGACGCCGCGCGCGGCGAGCGGGTCATCCGGTAGTGCACCTGACCCCAGGGGGTATCGGCGTAGCCCTTGCGAATGCGCGCGCTCATCGGCTTGGCTAAATGTCATGACATTGTATCATTGTGACCAAAGAGGGCAAGTCGGCAATCGGACGTCGTAGCGTGCCGACGGCCGGCCCCGAAACACCTGACACACGCAGCGAGGAAACCATGACGGACGCACTCGGTTGGCGAAAGAAATTCGGCGTGCTGGCGCCGAGCACCAACACCATCGTCGAGCCTGACTTTTATTCGATGCGCGTTCCGGGCGTGACGGCGCACTTCGCGCGCATTCACATCCGCAACCAGGACCTGAGCAGCAACGCCGCCTTCGAGAACCTGCTCGCGCAGATCCGCGTCGAGATCAACTACGCGATAGACCGCGTGATGACGTGCGAGCCGGACTATCTGGTGATGGGGATGAGCGCCGAGACCTTCTGGGACGGCGTGGAGGGCAACCGCGCCTTTAAGCAGCGGGTGAGCGAGCGCGCCGGCGGGTTGGGCGTGGCGACCGGCGCCGAAGCTTGCGAACGGGCGCTGCGATGCTTCGGCGTCCGACGGATCGGCGTGGTCACGCCATACCAGCCGATCGGCGACCAGAACGTGGTGCGCTTCTTCAACGACATCGGCTTCGACGTCGTCCGCATCAAGGGGCTGCGCTGCCCCACGGCGGTCTCCATCGCCCACGTCACCGAGGATGAACTGCGCCGCGCGCTGATCGAGGTGAACGGCGACGACGTGGACGCGCTGGTGCAAGTGGGCACCAACCTGAGCATGGTGCGGCTGGCCGACGAAGCCGAGCGCTGGCTGGGCAAACCGGTGATCGCCATCAACGCGGCCACGTGGTGGTTCGCGCTGCGCGAGAACGGCATCGCGGACCAGGTGTGGGGCGCCGGCCGGCTGTTGCGGGAGTTTTGAGGCGCGCCAAGCGTCTAACGCCAGGAGGCCGGAGGTGGGCGCGTCGTGCGTCCTGCGTCTTGCGTCTTACGCCTCGCGGGTTGCGCGGCCGGCGGCGAACAACGCATCCAGCTTGCGCTCGTAGGCGTCGTAGTCGAGGATCGCGTATAACTCGTCCTGCGTTTGCATGAGCGACAGGGCGCCGGCTTGTGTTCCCTCACGCCGGATCGTCCGATACATCTCCAGCGCAGCGCGGCTGGCAGCGCGAAAGGCGCTGATCGGATATAGCACCATGTCCACGCCATGCGCGGCGAACGCTTGCGCGGTGATCGGCGGCGTTTGGCCGAACTCGTTGGCGTTGGCCAGGATCGGCGCGCCGGTCGCCACCTTGAACCGCCGATACATTGCCGGATCGGTCATTGCCTCCGGAAAGATCATGTCCGCGCCGGCTTCGACATAGGCCACGGCGCGCTCGACAGCCGCCTCTAGCCCCTCGACCGCCAGCGCGTCGGTGCGCGCCATGATGACGAAGCTCGGCTCGGTTCGCGCATCCACTGCGGCCTTGATGCGGTCTACCATCTCCTCCTTCGGCACGATGGCTTTGCCGGGGCGATGGCCGCAGCGCTTGGCCTGCACTTGATCCTCGATGTGCAGGCCGGCGGCGCCGGCTTTGATCAGGGATTTGACGGCGCGCGCGATGTTGAACGCCGCGCCGAAGCCGGTGTCCACGTCCACCAGCAAAGGCAGGTCGCAGGCGTCGGTGATCCGGCGCGCGTCAATCAGCACGTCTTCGAGCGCGATGATGCCCAGATCGGGCATGCCGAGCGAACTCATGCTCACGCCGGCGCCGGAGAGATGCAACGCGCGAAAGCCGGCGTGCTTGGCGAGCAGCGTGTGGTAGGCGGTGCTCGCGCCGACAATGAGCAGCGGCCGCTCGGCGTCCAACGCCGCTCTCAACCGGCTGCCGGGGCTAGGCCGGGATTCGCTCATGTCCCCTCCCCTACCCTGTCGTCCATCATCGAGGCGCGCAGCAGAAATGCGCGCGCCCGCGCCGGATCGGCCGCCGCATCGCGCAGGCGGCGGTTGCGCTCGGCGCGATAGTCCGGGTCTTCGGCGTTCATGTCGCGCGCGTTCTGGTCGGAACGCATCTGCACCAGCGCCAACGCAGCCGCGCGCCGCTCCTCGGCATACGCCGTCAGCAGCGACTCCGGCGCGCCGCGCATCACGCGCGCGAGTTTGTCGGCCAGGTTGTGCGCGTCGTGAATGCCGCTGTTCATGCCCATCCCGCCGGTCGGGTTGTTGATGTGCGCGGCATCGCCCAGCAGCAGCACCCGGCCAACGCGAAAGGTCTCGGCGATCCGCCGGTGCACGCTGTAGATGGAGGCGCCGAACACCGGCGCGGCTTCCGGCGGAAATGGATCGAGCAAGCGTGCCAACCGCGCGCGAATCGCCTCGCTGCGCAGCGCCTCTTCCTCGCGCTCGCCTTCGGGCACGCGAAAGATCACGCGCAGGCCTTCGCGCTGACGCATCAGGATTACCCACTCCGCCGGGTCGAAGATATAGGCCACCGGGCCGATGCCGGGGAAGATGCGCCCGAAGTCGTAATCGGTACTGATGAGCAAGAAGCGATCGGAGTACGTCATGCCCTCGAAGCGCAACCCGAGCCGCCGGCGCACGACGCTGTGCGCGCCATCGGCGCCGCATAGATACGCGCCGCAGAACGCCCGCGTGCCCTCCGGTGACTCGACATGGACGCTCACATGGTCGCCGTGGTCTTCGAATCCGGTCACGCGATGGTTAAAGTGCACCCGCGCACAGCCGGTGGCCTGGAGCATCGGCAACAACGTCCGCGTGAGGATGGATTGCGGGCACTGCAACCGAAAAGGGAAAGGCGTGTCGCCGGCAATGTGCGCATAGTCGAAGTGCGCGATTCGCTCGCGCGTGGCGCGTTCCCAGTATTGCAGCGCGTCCACGCGCAAGCCCTGCGCGATGATCGCCTGCGCCGCGCCCCATTCGTCCAGCATCTCCAGGGTGGGCGGATGAAAGGTGCTGGCGCGCGCCTCGCGGCTCAACTCCGGCTGCGCTTCGAACACGCGAACCGGGATGCCCTGGCGCGCCAGCCCCAGCGCCAACGAGAGTCCCACCGGGCCGGCGCCGGCAATCAGCACCTCATCCGGCATGGTTCAGGAACTCCCACAGCAACCCGTGGAAGTGATGCACGCCGTTCTCGCGCTTCACGCAGTAGCGGCCGGTGTCGTACACGCCCACGAGCAGGTTGCGCCACACGTATTCGCAAATCTCGATGTCCTCGCGCTGGATCTCGTCGCTGAAGGCGATCGAATCCTGGAGCGTGTTCCAGGTCTCCGGCGTGCCGGGGTCGGAGAAATACCACTCGAAGATGGTCAACGTGCGGTCGTAGCTCAGCGGCACGATCACGTTGATCTGCAACATGCCGAGGTAGATGTTCAGCATGAAGTTGGGGAAGATCCAGTAGTAGAACGCCTTGTCGTCGCCTTGCAGGGCGGTATAGACGCGACCGGCCGCATCCTCGGCGCGCACCGGCCGGATGGGCGCATATTGCGAGGAGTAGTAGCGGAAGGTATCCACCCGGTAGTTTTCGTAGTCCAGCTCACGATACAGGCCGGGATGGGCGACCGGCACGTGATAGCCTTCGAGATAGTTATCAATGTAGACCTTCCAGTTCGCGTTCACATAGTAATCGCGGCGTTCTACGCGACGCATACCCTCGAAGTCGAATCGCGCGGTCTCGGCGGGGATGTTGCCCAGCGTTTCCAGCAGGCTCGGCCCATCGTCGCTCATGTTGACGAAGGCGAACGGCCCCCACGTCTCGACGCGCATGGGAATCAGGCCATAGGCGCACTTGTCGAAGTCCTGCACACCCTCGAACTCGGGCGCAGTGCGCAACGCGCCATCCAGGCCATAGACCCAGCCGTGATAACGGCACTGGAGCGTCTTGCGGTTGCCGGCACCCTGGGCCACGACGCCGGCGCGATGCCGACAGACGTTGTAGTAGGCGCGCAGTTGGCCCTGCAGATCGCGCACGACCACCACCGGCACGCCCACCACATCCACCGCGACGTAGTTGCCGGGGAAGCGCAACTGGTCGAGCGAGGCAGCGAATTGCCAGGTGCGCCGGAACACGCGCCGGCGCTCGAGTTCGAGCCGAGACGGGTCGGTATACCAACTCGCCGGGATGGTGGATGCGCGCGATAGATCGGGGTTGAATGTGAACGTTTGAGTCGTCATGGCAGGATTTTCCTCCGGCCGTGCGTAGCGCCCGTTGCCGCGTTGTCTATTTGTCACAATGTTATAACATCATCGCATGATGACCACGCGCATCGCCGCGCTCCAGTTCGCCGTCGGCGAAGATGTAGAGCGCAACCTGGCCACGTGCCTGCGCATGATTGACGAAGCCGCCGCGCACAAGCCGCACCTGATGGTGTTGCCGGAGTTCTGCAACCACATGGCCTGGTATGCCGATCAGGAACACGCCTGGCGCGTGGCCGTGCCGCTGGACGGCGCATTCCTGGCTGCCATCGGCGAGCGCGCTCGACGCCATCGCTGCTTTATCAAGATCAACTGCACCGTCCGGCGCGCCGGTTCGCGCGTCACCGGAACCAACATCCTTTTCGCGCCCACCGGCGAGCCGATTGCGGTGGGCGATAAGCAGGTGCTGATGGGCAACGAGAACAACTTTTTGACGCCGGCCGACGCTTGCACGCCGGTCGTCGAGACGCCCATCGGCCGGCTGGGGATGTATTGCTGCATGGACGGCGTGATCCCCGAAGTGGCGCGCGGGCTGGCGCTGCGGGGCGCGCAGATTTTACTCAATAGCCTGAACTCGTTCGCGCTGGATGAGGCCTCGCTGCACATCCCTGTGCGCGCCGCCGAGAACAAATGCTTCGTCGCTGCCGCGAACAAGGTGGGCTGGCTAGTGCCCGAGGCGCTCGCGCCGGCCATCGCGCAGCGCATCAAGCTGCCGCCGGAAACGTTGGAAGGCGCCGGAGAATCGCAGATCGTCGCGCCCGACGGCCATGCGCTGGCCAAAGGGCCGCGGCGCAGCGAGGCGGTGGTGATCGCCGATGTAGACCCATCGCTCGCCGACGACAAGCGACGGCCCGACGGCACGCACATCTTCCAGGCGCGCCGGCCGGAGCTGTATGCGCCCATCGCCGCGCCACCACGCGCCCGCGCCCACACAACGGCAGCGCGCGAAGTATGCGTTGCGGCCTATCAGCCGGCCGATGAGTCGGTCGAGGCCGCCGCGCGCGCCGCGCGAGAGGCCATCACTGCGGGTGCGAAGTTGATCGTACTGCCGGAACTGTTCGGCCTCGACGGCGGTTGGGTCACCGACCTGGCGCGCGCTCAGGCTATCGGCCGGCAGGTGATCGCGGCGATGCAGTCGGCGCTGAGCAGCAGCGACGCGCTAGTTGCGACGAGCATTGTGCAGGGCGTGCGCCACCTCGGCGTGCTGATCGCGCACGATGGTGTGGTGATGGAGCAGCCGCAGTTGCACCCATGCCCACGACATGCGTGGTGCGGCGAACTCGGCGATGCCGTGCGCACGTTCGACGCGCCCTTCGGCCGCCTCGCAATCGTGCTCGGCCCGGACTCGATCTACCCGGAGACTTTCCGGCTGGCCGTGTTGCAGGATGTTGAGATCGTCGCCGCGCCGGCGCACTTGATCGAGACCTGGGAGATTGAGCTAGGGCTGCCGGAGCGCGCCGCGGAGAACCGGCTGAACCTGGTCGTCGCTTCACGCCCAACGGTGGCCGGCGGCAGCGCAATCTTCGCGGCCAGCCCAGACTTCACCTTGTGGACGGAATGGAAGACGCGGCCGTTCGAGGGGAACATCAGCACGCCGATCATCACCCGCGCCGACCACACCGGCCTGACGCTGGCCAAGATTTATCCGGCGGCATCGGCCAATCGAATGATCTCACAGAAGACCAACCTGGTCGAAGGCCGGCCGTGGCGGTTGGTCGAGGCGATTTGCGGGAAGGGGTAGATAGTCCGACTGCTCAGCGCGGCACGACCTCTAGAAGTTTTCATTCGCACAAGCTTGACGCTCGGTTTCGAGGCATGGTATTATCTTTGCCGTTACGTTAGCACTCTATATCCATGACTGCTAATCAACTGACCATAACTACGCCAGAGCTTACGCTGCGCCAGCAGACGATCCTTGGGCTGGTCGTGAAGACCTACATCAACACGGCGACACCGGTCAGCTCAAAGGCGCTGGTAGAAGCGAACGACCTGGGTGTTTCCAGCGCGACCATTCGCAACGAGATGGCCGTGTTGGAAGAGCTGGGCTATCTCACGCACCCGCACACCTCGGCCGGCCGTGTGCCCACCGACAAGGGCTACCGCTACTTCGTCGAGCGCCTGATCGGCGATGTGGAGCTGCCGCAAGCCGAGCAAAACATGATCCGCCACCAGTTCCACCAGGCCAAGTTGGAGATGAGCCAGTGGATGCAACTGGCAGCGGCGATCCTGGCGCGCTCGGTGCGCAGCGCCGCGCTGGTGACGGCACCGAAGGTCGAACAGCCCCGCCTGCGACATCTCGAGTTAATTTCGACGCAATCGCAACTCGTCCTCTTGGTGGTGGTGTTCCAGGGCGGCACGGTGCGCCAGCGTTACCTCACGCTGCAAGAGCCGATGGATCAAGCGGCGCTCAGCCAGGTGGCGGCCAAGCTCAACGCGCTGGGTCACGAACTGGATGCGGCCTCGCTGCGCGCAAAGATCACCGACCCGACCGACTTCGAAAAGGCCGTGCTTGACCTGCTCGTAGAGCTGACCACCAGCGGGAGCGAGGTGCCGATCAACGAGGTGTATCGCGATGGCCTGACCGAGGTGCTGCAAGAGCCGGAGTTCAACAAGCGCGGCGAGGCCAACGCACTGGTCAACGCCTTCGAGCAACCCAACTTCCTCAATGAGGTCATCGCTTCGCCGGTCGGCACGGTACAGGTGGTGATCGGTGGCGAGGGGCGTTGGCGCGAGCTGAGTTCGTGCAGCATGGTGATCGCGCGCTACGGCGTGGAAGGGTTCGCCACCGGCGCACTCGGTGTGCTCGGCCCGACGCGCATGCCCTACGGGCGCGCCATCGGCACGGTGCGCTACGTCGCCGATTTGATGAGCGACCTGGTGAGCGACTTGTATGTAGATTGAGGGGGCTTTACGTGCTACGTATTGCGCGCTGCGTGTTGGATAACGCGTAAAACGGAATACGTGATACGTACCATGCGATATATACACATGCGTATCAGCTTGCACTCAGCGTGCCCGACTATCATTGGCTGGACATGACTGTCCGGCTGTTCACTGTGGAGTGGTGAAATGATGGAGACGACTGCGCAAGATCAGACCACGATGACGGATGCAACGACGACGAACGCAGCAGAGGGCGTCGTTGAAGTGGAGCCGACGCCGGCCGCTGCCGAGACCGATCCGGTCGCAGCCCTGCAAAAGGAGCTGCAAGAGGCGAAGGCGAAAGCCGACGAATACCTCGACGGTTGGCAACGCGCCCGCGCCGAGTTCGCCAATTACAAGAAGCGCCAGGAACAGCAGAACGCCGACCTGCGCGCCTTCGCGACGATGGACTTGATCCGCAAGTTGCTTCCGATTCAGGACGACTTCGAGCGTGCTGCCAAGACGCTCCCTGAGGGCGTCTCACACATGACGTGGATCGAAGGCGTGATGCTGATTCAGCGCAAGCTGAAGTTGATCCTGGAGAGCGAAGGGCTGAAAGAAATCGAAGTTCACAAGAACGACCCGTTCGATCCCGCGTTGCACGAAGCGATCAGCCACGACGAAGCTGAAGGCGTGGAAAGCGGGCATATCATCGAAGAGGTGCAAAAAGGCTACAAGATCGGCGACCGCGTCATCCGGCCGACCCTGGTCCGAGTAGCGAAGTAGATTTTGAGATTTATCGTCGTTCATCTTCCATTTAGGAATGCCCAGGCTTGGATCAACCTAAATGAAAGATGAACGATGAACGATGAGAGATCAACAATGGGAAAGATTATCGGCATTGACCTGGGAACGACGAACAGCGTGGTCGCGGTAATGGAAGGCGGCGAGCCGACGGTGATCCCCAGCGCAGAAGGTTCACGGCTGATTCCATCGGTCGTGGCCGTGAACCCGAAGAACAATGAACGGCTGGTCGGTCAGGTAGCCAAGCGGCAAGCCGTGACCAACCCGGAAAACACGATCTTCTCGATCAAGCGCTTCATGGGCCGCAAATACAACGACCCCGAGGTGCAACGCGCGCTCAAGGTCGTGCCGTATAAAGTAGTGCCGGCGCCCAACGGCGACTGCCGCGTGATCATGGGCGGCAAGGAGTATTCGCCACAGGAGATCAGCGCGATGATCCTGCAGAAGATCAAGACCGACGCCGAGGCCTACCTGGGCGAGCCGGTCACGCAGGCGGTGATCACCGTGCCGGCCTACTTCAACGATGCCCAGCGCCAGGCCACCAAGGACGCAGGGAAGATCGCCGGCCTCGAAGTGCTTCGGATCATCAACGAGCCCACCGCGTCTTCGCTGGCCTACGGCCTGGACAAGAAGAAGGACGAGACCATCGTGGTCTACGACATGGGCGGCGGCACGTTCGACGTGAGCGTGCTCGAAGTCGGCGACGGCGTGTTCGAGGTGAAGGCCACCAACGGCGACACCTTCCTGGGCGGTGACGACTTCGACAACCGCGTCATGGAGTACCTGATTGACCTGTTCAAGAAGGAGAACGGCATAGACATCCGCAACGACCGCCAGGCGTTGCAGCGCTTGAAAGAAGCCGCGGAGAAGGCCAAGATCGAACTGTCGTCGGTCATGGAGACCGAGATCAACCTACCCTACCTGACCGCCGACGCGACCGGCCCCAAGCACTTGGTCACGCGACTGACGCGCTCGCGCCTGGAGCAACTGACCGAGGATTTGATCGCGCGCAGCTTAGGGCCGTGCGAGCTGGCGCTGAAGGATGCCGGCATTGACAAGAGCAAGATTGACGAAGTGGTGTTGGTAGGCGGCATGACGCGCATGCCGGCAGTACAAGAAGCCGTCCGGCGCGCATTCGGCAAAGACCCGAACCGCAGCGTCAATCCGGACGAAGTGGTGGCCATCGGCGCGGCGGTACAAGCCGGCGTGCTGGGCGGCGAGGTGCGCGATGTGCTGCTGCTCGACGTGACGCCGCTCACCCTGAGCATCGAGACACTGGGGGGCGTTGCCACGCCGTTGATCGAGCGCAACACGACCATCCCCACCAAGAAGAGCCAGATCTTCAGCACGGCCAGCGACAACCAGACCAGCGTCGAGATTCACATCGTGCAAGGCGAACGCCCGATGGCCGCCGATAACAAGTCGCTCGGCAAATTCATCCTGGACGGCATCCCGCCGGCGCCGCGCGGCGTCCCACAGATCGAAGTGTCGTTCGACATTGACGCCAACGGCATCCTGAACGTGACTGCCGCCGACAAGGCCACCGGAAAGACGGCGCACATCACCATCCAGCCCTCGTCCGGCCTGGCCAAGGATGAGATCGAGCGCATGGTGCGCGAGGCGCAATCGCACGCCGCCGAGGACAAGGCGCGCCGCGAGAAGGTCGAGGCGCACAACGAAGGCGATAACGCCGCATACCAGGCCGAGAAGTTCATTCGCGAAAACGGCGACAAGATTCCTGCCGACAAGAAGGCCGAACTCGAGGCCAAGATCACAGCAGTGCGCCAGGCGATCATGGGTGACGACGTCGCCGCCATGCGCAACGCTACTCAGGATCTGAAGAACACCTTCAGCCAGATCGGCGCGGCGATGTATCAACAGGCCGGCGCAGCGAGCAGCGCGACCGGCACAACGTCCACAGACTCGGGCGGCGACCAAAAACCACCCGAAGGTGACGTCGTTGAAGGTGAGTTTAGAGAGACGAAGTGATCACCTCGCGTCTTGCGTCTTAAGCTATACCAAGACGTAAGACGCGAGACGTAAGACCGTAGGACGCACCACGCGCGCAACACGTGCCCATGGCAACGACCAAACGCGACTATTACGAAGTGCTCGGCGTGCCGCGCAACGCCAGCAGCGACGAAATCAAGAAAGCGTTTCGCCGGCTTGCGCGCGAGTATCACCCCGACGTCAACAAATCGCCGGACGCCGAAAGCAAGTTCAAGGAGATCAATGAAGCCTACGAGGTGCTGAGCGACGACCAGAAGCGCGCCGCGTACGATCGCTATGGCCATGCCGGCGCGCAGGGCGGCTTCGGCGCCGAAGGGTTCGGCGGCTTCAGCGACATCAACGACATCTTCAGCGAGTTCTTCGGCGGCTTCGCACGGGCCAGCGCTCAGGCGCGCCGTGGGCCGCGACGCGGCGCAGATCTGCGCTACGACCTGAAGATTGACTTCCTGGAGGCGGTATTCGGCGCAGAGAAAGAAATCGAGGTCGTCCGCAACGACGTTTGCCCGCGCTGCAACGGCGCCGGCTCGGAGCCAGGTACCAGCCCGACCCGCTGCCGCACCTGCAACGGCACGGGCGAAGTACGCCGGGTACAGCAAAGCATCCTCGGTTCGTTCGTCAACGTCGCCACCTGCCCCACCTGCAACGGCACGGGTGAGGTGATTACCACGCCATGCCGGCAATGTGGCGGCCGCAAGCAGGTACGTATCACGCGCACGCTGGCAGTCAACGTGCCGCCCGGCGTGGACACCGGCACGCAGATCCGCCTGAACGGCGAAGGCGAACCCGGCGTGAACGGCGGCCCGCCCGGCAACTTGTATGTCGTCATCAACGTCGCGCCGCATCCCTTCTTCCGCCGCAAGGACGAAGACATCATCGTCGAAATCCCGATCAACGTGGCACAGGCCGCGCTGGGCGACGAAATCGAAGTGCCCACCGTAGATGGCAAAGAGAAGTTGATCATCCCTCCTGGCACCCAGAGCGGCAGCGTGTTCCGCATCAAAGGCAAAGGCGTGCCCCACCTACGGCGCAACACCCGCGGCGACCAGATCGTGCTGGTCACCGTGCAAGTCCCACAATCGCTGACCGCCGAGCAGAAGCGATTGTTCGTGGAGCTATCCAAGACGCTGGGCAAAGAAGTCATCCCACAACAAGAAAAGGGCTTCTTCGACAAACTGAGAGATGCATTCGGCGTCTGAAGAGTTGAGAATGAAGAATGAAGAATTGAAAAGGGCGCGCCACACAGCCATTTTCTTCATTCTCAATTCTGCATTCGCAATTCTGCTCGCAGCCTGCGCCAGCCTGCCCGGCCCACGCGAGGTGGACGTATTTCCATCGCCGGTTGCCTACGTGACGGCTGCCCCGCTGCCGGAGCCGACTGCGACGCCGACGCCGGTGCCGATTCCCACGCCCACCACCCTGCCGCCGACGGCCGTCCCCAAGCGATTCCCTCAGGAGAGCACGGCAGCCATCGGCTTGTGGAGCGACGCAGTCGCGTCGGTGCAGTCCTTTCCCGGCTTCCTCGACCTGGCCACCGGCAACGCGGCGCGGGATTACCAGCGCGAGCGCAACCCATTGTTGGTCACGCTGACCGAGAAAAACGTCAGCGCGGCAAACGCCGACCAACTCGCCGACCTTCAAGCCAACAAACCAGACTGGCTGCTCTACGACCGCAACAAGCGCGTCGCGTTCAGTTCAGCCGACAAGAACGCGCCGCTGCTCGACATCCGCAACGAGGCCGTAAAGAACCAACTCGCCGAAGACGTCGCCAGAGCAATCAACGACGGCGGATTCGAAGGCGTCCTGATTGACGATGTGGGCGTGGACTTGCTTCGTCCGACATCTCCGCCCGTGTATACCGGCACGCAAGCCTTCACCGAGCAGCAACGGCGTGACGCCGTGGAAGGTCTGCTGCGCACCATCCGCGCGCGCATCCCCGACAAGCTCATGATCATCGGCGGCTATGCCTGGAAAGATGGTTTGGCGTTCGCCGCACGCAGCGACGAAGCCCAGACGCTCGCCACGCTAGCCGACGGCATCCATATCACGGAGTTCCTGCGCTCCCCCATCAGCAAAACGACCGAGTTCAAACCGGAAGCCAACTGGAAGCGCGACATAGATTACCTGAGCGTCGCCTCGCAGGACAACCAAGTCGTGCTGATCACCACCCGGCTGAACGGCGCGCCCGAAGAACTCATCCGACAGTGGCTGAGCTATGCTACGGCGTCCTACCTGCTCGGCAAGAACGGCGCATATACCTACTTCCACTTTGACGCCGGCGATCCGGCATACTCCAACGACCCGATCCTGAACGCACCGATCGGCGCGCCGGTCGAGGCTTACACCAAGCTCAACAGCGGCATCTACCAGCGTAAGTTCAGCAGGGGACTGGTGCTCGTCAACCCTACTAACGAGCAAAAGAAGACCACGCTCGACGGCGCATATAAGTCGTTGCAGGGCAATCCGGTGGATGCCAGCATCACCATGGGGCCGCGAACGGGTATCATCCTGTTGAAACCATAGCGCACGACGAGGGCACACCATGAGACTGAAGGACAAACGCATTGCTTTCTTCGTCGAAGAGGGATTCGAGGATTTGGAGTTCTGGGCTGTTTACATGCGCTTGCGCGAAGAGGGCGCACACGTCACGGTCGTTGCGCCGAAGGCAGGGGCCACCTTTCGCAGCAAGAGCGGCGGCCTGACCGCAACGAGCGAAGCTGCCGCAGACGCGACTGCCGCAGACGATGTAGATGCGCTCGTCGTGCCGGGCGGATGGGCGCCCGACAAGCTGCGCCGCTATGAGAGCGTAAAGCGATTGGTGCGCGATGCATACGCGCAGGGCAAGATCATCGGCATGATCTGCCACGCCGGATGGGTCGGCATCAGCGCGGGCATCGTCAAAGGACATCGCGCCACCGGCAGCGTTGCCATCAAGGACGACCTGGAGAACGCCGGCGCGACCTGGGTGGATGCGCCGGCCTTTCGCGATGGCAACCTCGTGTGGGGGCGCGTCGTCGCCGACATCCCCGATTTCAACCGCGAGTTGGTCAAGGCGATCGAGGGCGGGTGAGGGGGTTGGTAAGGGATTAGGGATTAGAGATTGCCGAACCCACGGTTTACGAATTAGCGGTTACGATATCGGCTATGATCCCCTTCGACCAATACGCCCGGCACGACGACTCGCGCATGTTCGAGTGGATTGACGGCGCGCTGGAACTGCTGCCATCGCTCTCACGCGCCCAGGAGCGCATCCGCGACCTCTTGTTGGAGCTGCTGGGCGAATACGTCGAGATGAGCGGCATCGGGCTGGTGATCCCGGCGCCGTTTGCGATCCGCATGCCGGAAGAAATGCGCCGCGGCCGCGAACCCGACCTGCTTTTCATCCCGAACGAGTTCGTCGAGACGGTGCAAGAGAGCTACGTGAACAGCCACGGCGTCGGGCTGGTGGTGGAAATCACCGATGCGCGCAACCGCCGGCTCGACCGCGTCGAGAAGTTTCGCGACTACCAACTCGCCGGCATCCCCGAATATTGGATCATAGATGTAGACCGGCGCGAAGCGAGTTTCTTCGTCATGACGCGCCGGCGCTACGTGCGCGTGATGCCGGACGAGACGGGTTACTATCACTCCCGCGCACTGAAGGGGTTCGCGTTTGCGCCTGCCGCGCTATGGTCCTAGCGCTGCCCGATGTCTCGCTCGATCAATGCGCTGGGTTGGGCGCTCATCGTGGCGCTCTTTGCATCGCAGCTCTGGCTATTCAGCCACTTCGCGATTGACGACGCGTTCATCACCTTTCGCTACGTCCGGCAGTTCGTCGCCGGCAATGGCCTGGTGTTCAACATCGGCGAGCGTGTCGAGGGCTACTCGAACTTCCTATGGGTCATGCTGCTCGCGCTGCCCGCGGCGCTCGGCATCGAACTGCTCGAAGCCGCCCGCGCTATCGCCATCGCGCTGAGCGCCGGCACGCTGCTGATCACCTACCGCCTCGCCTGCGCCAGCCCCGCCCCTATCCTTGCGCCGGTCATGCTCGCTGCTTATGCACCGTTCGCGGCTTGGACGATGGGTGGGCTGGAGACGGCGTTGTTCGCCTTTCTGGCTGCCGTCAGCGCCTACGCCTTCATCCGCGAGGAAGAGCAAGGGTGCGGCGCTGCCTCCGGCCTGCTGTTCGGGTTGCTGGCGCTGGCCCGCCCCGAAGGCGTCCTCTTCTTCGGCCTGGCCGTCATCTTTCGCCTGCGACGCATCTGGGCGGGCAACCATCCGTCACCACGAAGATGCGAGGACACGAAGACAGCGGAGCGGTCTTGGCGCCTCCGCGATACCCTATCGCGCGTGCAGCGGCGAGATTGGCTACGGCTGGCGGGATTTTGTGCGCTGGTCACCCCGCACTTCCTGTGGCGGCTGAGCTACTATGGACGGCCACTGCCCAACACGATCTACGCCAAGGCAATGGGCCTTCATCCGCGCGCTTTCATCGAGGGCGGCCACTACCTGTTCGACGGTGCCATGACGCTGGGCGGACTAGGGTTTCTCATCATCCCTATCACGCTCGTTGTGCTCAAGGGGCGCGCGTTGCGCTATGACTTTCTGCTCGCATGCACTGCAATGTATGCACTCTTTGTCCTCGCCGGGGGCGGCGACTGGATGCCGATGCAGCGCTTCTGGGTGCACATCGCGCCGCTGTTGTTCGTGCTCGCGCACGCCGGGCTGATGATCCTGGCCGGCCTGATCTCACCCGCGCGCCCGATCGTGGTCGGCGTCGGGCTGGCGCTGGCGCAGGCGGCCTTCCTCTCCCTCGGCGCGCTCGACGCGCGCTTCGTGCAAGGCGTGGGCCGGCCGGTCACACTGCAGGGCCCTACGATGGTGGATTACCTGCGCGAGCGATGGCGAGCGGGCGACGTGCTCGCCGTCACCGACGCCGGCGGGCTGGCCTATGCACTGCCGCTCGAGGCGCGGGTGGTGGACATGTTCGGCCTGACCGACGCGCACATCGCGCATCTCACGCCGCAATTTCCCGGCGGCCTGCTCGGGCGCGGCGACGGTTTCGGGAAATGGGATGTAGACTATGTGCTCGCGCAAAATCCGCGCTTCATCCAGGTTCACGTGATCGCAAAAACGCCCGACGGAACTTTCATCGCAGACAACACCTCGAACCGCTTGCTGGTGAACGACCCGCGCTTCAAAGCGCGCTACCGGCAGGTCGCCGACACACCCGAGCTGCAAGGGCTGTTCGAGCGCATTCAATAAATCGCGAACGCTATGCCAATCGTCACCCCCAAACCGATGAGCGGATTCCCCGAGCTGCTGCCGGAACAGCAACTCGTGTTCAACCGCTGCTTGGACGTCGTCCGCCGCACCTTCGAGCGCTACGGCTTCACGCCGATCGAGACGCCGGCTGTGGAGCGCAAAGAGGTGCTCACCTCGAAGGGCGGCAACGAGAAGGAGATCTACGCGCTCTCGCGCTTGTCCGCCGGGCCGGGCGAAAGCGCCGAGACGGAGTTCGCCCTGCACTTCGACCTGACCGTTCCGCTGGCACGCTATGTGGCTCAGCACAAAGACAAGCTGACCTTCCCCTTCCGGCGCTATCAGATTCAGAAGGTGTGGCGCGGCGAGCGACCGCAATCCGGCCGCTACCGCGAGCTGTATCAGTGCGACATTGACGTGATCGGCCGCGGCTCGGTCAGCCTGATGACCGACGCCGAAATTCCAAGCGTGATCTACCACGTCTTCCGCGAGATGGACATCGGTCGGTTCATCGTGCGCATCAACAACCGCCGGCTGCTGCAGGGGTTCTTCGACGCTGCCGGCGCACCGGCAGAGCGCAAGCTCGAAGTGTTGCGCACGGTGGACGCCCTGGAGAAGATCGGGCGCGACGCCGTGGCGCACGCGTTGGTCAACAAGGTTGGTCTGAGCGAGACAACGACCGGCCGCATCCTCGACTTCCTCGACAGCAGCCGAGGCCGGCCGGCCGATGACGTGCTGCACACCCTGCAGTCACAAATCGAAAGCGGGCAAGTCAACAACGAGGACTTCTCGCGCGGCGTGCATGAGCTGAAAACCGTGGTCGAGGGCATGCGCAGCTTCGGCGTGCCGGACGACTCCTTCGAAGTTGACCTGAGCATTGCGCGCGGGCTGGACTATTACACCGGCACGGTCTACGAGACGCGCCTGGTCGCGCACCCCGACCTGGGCAGCATCTGTTCGGGCGGGCGCTACGACGACCTGGCCAGTTACTTCACCAACGAGAAGCTGCCCGGCGTCGGCATCTCGATCGGCCTGAGTCGGCTGGTGCTGCGCCTGCTAGAGGCCGGCGTGTTGAAGCCCGGCCCCGCGACGCCGGCGCTCGTGTTGGTCACGACGATGGACCCGGCGCACATGCAGGACTACCTGCGGATCGGCGCCGAGCTGCGCGCGCGCGGCATCGCCACCGAGGTGTATCTGGAGAAGGCCCGGCTGGGCGACCAGTTGAAGTATGCCAGTCGCAAAGGATTCCGTTTCGCGGTGATCGCAGGCGAAACGGAGTTCACCGCCGGTCAGGTGAAGGTCAAGAATCTGGCTACAGCCAGCGAACAGGCGCTGCCCCGCGGCGAAGTTGCAGCAGCGCTGGCCGAGATGATGCACGCATGATCCAGGCAGTGGGCGTCCTCGATCACCCCAAGCTGCCGGCGACCGCCGAGGTGGCCGACGAAATCGGCGTGGCGCTGCGCGAATGGGGTGTGCTGTCCTATCGCGCCAAGACGTGGGACACGGCAGCGCTGGAAGCGATCATCCCCAAGGTGGATTTGATCGTGGTGCTGGGTGGCGATGGCAGCACGCTGCGCGCCGCTCGCGTGGCTGCACCGCACGACGTGCCGGTCGCCTCGGTCAACATGGGCCGGCTGGGCTTCCTCGCGGAGATGACGCCGGCCAACTGGCGCGAGGCGCTGCCGCGCATGATCAAGGGCGATTACTGGACGGAGGAGCGCATCATGATCCGCGCCGAGGCGTATCGCAACGGCGCAATGCTGAGCGGGCACGAAGCGTTGAACGATGTAGTCGTCAGCCGCGGCACATTGGCGCGCATCGTACGCACCGAGACCTACGTGGACGGCAGCCGGCTGACGACTTACGCCTGCGATGGCTTGATCGTCGCCACGCCGACCGGCAGCACCGCCTACGCGCTGGCGGCCGGCGGGCCGATCCTGCCGCCGACGCTGCAAAACTTCGTGCTCGTGCCGATTGCGCCACACCTCAGCTTGGACAAGCCGGTCGTGCTGTCGCAAGGCTCCACTGTCGAGATCGTCGTCCACACCGATCACCAAGCTATCCTGACCGCCGACGGCCAGCTCGAGACCACGCTCAAGGACGGCGACCGCGTGGTGGTGCGCGCCAGCGAGCATGTGGCCAGGTTCGCGCGCGTGCAGCCGCCATCGTATTTCTACCGCACCTTGATGGCGCGCCTGAAAGGTGAGGGATGTGATTGAGAATTGAGAATTGAGAATTGAGAATTGAGAATTGAGAATTGAGAGTCCAGAGTCTGGGAGTCGGGAGTCGGAAGTCGGGAGTGGGGGTGGGAAGCGAGAAGTCGAAACTCCGATCTTGAATCTCCGCTCTGACTTCTAACCCCTGATCCCTGACCCCTGACCTCTGACTTCTGACCCCTGACCTCTGATCCCTGACGCCCGACTATGCACCCACTCATCGCTTACCTGAACGCGCAGCTTCCGGCGATGACGGAGCTGCTGACCCGCATCGTGCGTGTCGAATCGTTTAGTGCCGACAAGGCCGGCGTGGACGAAGTCGGCCGGCTGATCGCGCATGAGCTGCGGTCGCGCGGCGCCGAAGTGACCGTCTTCCCGCAAACCCAGACCGGCGACCACGTGCTGGGTGTCTTCAACCGCGGCGCAGGATCGCCCATCACCATGATCCTACACATGGACACCGTGCATCCGCGCGGGTCGTTTGCTGCGCGCTACAGGATCGAAGACGGAAAGATGTATGGCCCCGGCGTATTCGACATGAAGGCCAGCCACGTCATTGCGCTCTATGCCGTGCAAGCGTTGCAGGCGCTAGGCCAGATGCCCAACCGCGAGATCCGCATGCTGTTTACCGGCGACGAAGAGATCGGCAGCTTTACCTCCGAAGCGCTGATCGTAGCGCAGGCGCGTGACGCGCAGTTGGTCATGATCATGGAGCCGGCGTTGGCCGACGGCCGGCTGAAGTCGTCGCGGCGCGGCGTAGGTAACTTCACCGTCGTCGCACACGGGCGCGCCTCGCACGCCGGCGGCGGCCACGAACGCGGCATCAACGCCATTCAGGAGATGGCACACCACATCCTCACCATCCAGGCCCTCACCGACTACCGGCGCGGGATCGCGACCACGGTGAGCGAGATCAAAGGCGGGATCGCCCACAATGTGGTGCCCGACCGCTGCGAGATTCACATAGACGCGCGCGCCAACGCCCAGGCCGACGCCGACTGGCTGACGAGCCAGATTTACGGTTTGCGACCGGTTCTGCCCGGCGCACGGCTGGAGATCAGCGGCAAGTTCGAGCGCCCACCGATGGAATGCAACGCCGAGCGCCTGGCCATCTTTGAGCGCATGAAACAGATCGTCGCGCCGATCCTAACGCTGGAACACGGGCCGAGCGGCGCCGGCAGCGACGCTGCCTTCACCGCGCCGATTGCGCCGACGATGGATGGCCTCGGCGCAGTGGGCGACGGCTTGCACGCCGTGGACGAGCACATCATCCTGTCGTCGCTCGTCGAGCGCGCGGCGATGAACGCGCTGATTTTGCAAGCTTGGTGAGCGGTGAGCGGTGAGCTATGAGCGGTGAGCTATGAGTTGTGGGCATCGGGGCGCTACCATGGCTGCGCCAGTAAGGCGATCGCCGTCTTCACCTGCGGATCATCCTCCAGCGCGTAGCGCCACCATTCGGCATTCACCAGGCGGTCGGGCTGCACGCCCTGGCCTTCCAGCATACGGCCGTTCGGGTCGCGATAGTGCTTCACAGCCACCCACAGTACCGAGCCATCCGGCAGACGCAGCGCCTGCAACATCTCGACGTTGCCGGGCGTGGGCATACCCACCACGCGCGCCCGGCCGCTTGCCTGCATCACGGCAGCGAAGATGTCGCCGGAACTGTTCGTGCCCGGGCCGGCCAGCACCACCACCGGCACGCCGTCCAACGCGCGGATCGTCCTGCCACGTGGGATGACATAGGCATCCACCTCGCCCACGCGGCTGACATAGCCACCGGCCGAGCCGCCGTCAATCAGCAGCGCGAGCACGTCCACCATCTGCCCGATGATGCCGCCGTCGTTGGCGCGCACATCCACGATCAGGCCGTTCAACCGGCCGCTGCGCAGCAACTGCAACAGCGCCTCGCGCGCCCGCATTGCCGTGGTGAACGATAGGAAATCGTAGATGGCGAGATAGCCGATGTCGCCGGGCAGGCGGCGGGCGACCACCGGCGGCGGAATAAGCGAGGTCGAGTAGGTCTCGCGTTCGATGGGCACTTCGCGCGGCGCGCCGTTGGGCGGCTGCACGGTGATGCGCACAACGCCCTCGCGGCCAAAGAGCAGATGCGTGCGATCTTCGCGATCCAGCCGGACGCCCTCGATCGCCACGATGCGGTCGCCCGGCTTGAGCGTCGCTTCGGCTTTCGAGTTGGGGATCACCTGCAACACCAGCAGGCTGTGATCCGGCATCTTGCGCAAGCTGGCGGCCAGGCCGGTAACCGAGGCCGCGCCACTGCCCAGGCGATAGCTCTGCAGCGCGCCGGCCTGTTGTGGCGGCAAGAAGGTGGAGTGCCCGTCGTTCAACCGGCCCACCATCTCCACCATCAGGCCGTAGAACTCCCGCGGGGTCTGCGCCGCGCGCACCTTCGGCTCGTACTCCGCGTAGATGGCCTCCCAGTCCAGGCCGTTGAAATTGGGATCGGCGTAATGATCGCGGATGAACTGCCAGGTGCGCATGAACACCTGCCGGGCGCGGTCGAGCTTGAACGGCTGCGGCGGATCGGCGAAGGGCGACGACGATTGCGCCGACGCGATGCCGGCGGGCGCAACCGAACAAGTGAGCGCGAGGATGAGTACGAGGAGCGTTTTGATACGAGCGTGGGTCATGATCGGTTCCAGGTTGTGGTTTGTGTGCAAGCGCCGGCCAGCGCGGGCGCTTATAAAGGCTGTATGTTACCGGATGATGCGAATTCCGGCATCTGCGCGAAGCAGAGCGCTCGGCGAGTTGCCCGGCGACTCGAGTCGCGGGCAATCCCACAGCGAAGCCGGCTTCGTCACCCGTCGCGTGTAGATTGACTCATCGCCGGAGGATCAAAACGGCCGAAGCGTGAAGATCGAGAGGAACAGGATGAACGTGCCGACGAAGGCGACGTTGCGCCGCAGATCGAGCGGCGTGATGTCGTTCAGCGGCTGGGCGTGGTTGAAGCCGCTGAACATCGCAAAGGCCATCCAGATCAGCCAGGTCGGCGACACGGTCAGGCCGAGCACGGCCATGATCGCGATCGTCGCCAGACCAACCCTGCGCGCCCATTGGCGGCCCAGCGCGGCATAGGCGATGTGGCCGCCGTCGAGCTGGCCCACCGGCAGCAGGTTCAACGCGGTGACCACCAGGCCGAAGCGCGCCGCCAACAGCACCGGATTCAGAATGACGCCGTAGTCCATCGCCTCTGACCGGAACAGCGCGATCAACAGCGTGATCAAATAAGAGCGCGTGGGCGGTGGCGGATCGTTGGTCAGCGTCGCCGCGACCAAGCCCACCACGAACAGCGGCACGGCGACCAGCAAGCCGGCAATCGGCCCACCAATGCCGACGTCGAACAGCGCGCGCCGGTTCTCCACCGCGCCGCGCATCTGGATGAATGCCCCGAACGTGCCCAGCGTGCCGGGCAGCGGCACCGGGATGAAATAGGGCAGCGTGACTGGCATGCCGTGCCGCCGGGCCTGCACGTAGTGCCCGAACTCGTGTACGGCCAGAATGGCCAACAAGGTGAATGAGAAGGGGACACCACTCGCCAGAATCGAACGCAACGACAGGTCACCTCCCGGCGTGAGCGATGCCGCGAACATACCGCCGAAGATCGTGGTGGTCACCGCCGTCGCCAGGAACAGCAGCAGGTTCAACCACGGCCGCTGGGCCAAGAGCGCTTGCAAGCTGCCCTTGATCGCCATCACCTCCTGGCGCTCGTCCGAGTCGCTCTCGCGCAGCAGCGGCACGTAGCCCAGGTCGGCGAAGCGCGCTTTGAGCCGCTCGAACGCTTCCTGCGCACCGATGCGCAGCCGGCCTTTGAAAGCGATAGCCTGACCGGCGGCCAGCTCTTGCGTCTCCTCGATGGCCATCACCTCGGCCACCCGCGCGCGTAGCAATATCAGCGCCTCATCGCCGTTCGGCAGCCGATTCGGCGTTGCGCCGGCCGCATAGATTTCGGAAGCGTCCATGATGCGCAACTCTAGCGCGGGGAGATGAGAAAGGGGTAAGCGTGCGCCGAGCTCCCACACCTAAACCGCCGCAGGCATGAAGCCTGCGGCTACACGCATCAGTGCCATCGGCCACACGGTCTGGCCAAACCGCCGCAGGCGTGAAGCCTGCGGCTACCGCTACCACACAGACCGCGCATCGCCCGACCGCCTGAGCGCAGCTGTTCATGGCCGGGTGTAGCGCAGATTTGTGGGTTTCATGACCGGCGAGACGTGCGCGATCGGGTTGGAGAGGAGCTGGATGCGAGCATCAAGACGAAGATCACACAGGTGGAGCAAGGCGAACCTGCAGGCAATGCCGCGCTATCGCGCTATGCCGAACTTAACACAACTTGAATAGGCGCTTGGTATATCGGTAGATTTTGGAAATCACGCCGTGCCCGGTTCCGAACACCACCATCTCGGTAGAGCCTGGTGGTACAGGCCGAAGCCGGGTGCTACCAAAAATTACTCAATCTCCGCCTCGGTCCCGATCTGCCGGAAGGTTTCGCGCACTTTGTCTTCGATTTCGGCTTCGGAGATTTGGCCCTCTTCGGCCTCGACGGTGATACGCAATTTGCCGAAGCGGCTGTGCAGCAAGTTGAACAGGCCAAACAGGCTGGAGGCTTTGCCCAAGGGCAGGGAGAAGCGGATGCGCAGACGGCTGCGACCGGCCTGTGCCGGCGCAACCGGCCAGCCGGTGAAGGGCGCGGCCGCAGTGACCGCCGCATCACGCACCGTCGCGCCGCCCGTCTCGATGGCGGGAGCAACCGCAGCGGGGGCGCTTGACATTCGTTGCTGAACGCACAGGTCTTCACGAATCAGCACCTCCCGCCCCTCCAAGGCCGGGGTGACCTCTTCCTTGAAATACCGGCACTGAGGTTGGCCGTTTTCGTCCAGTTCGCCCAGGCCAAACAGGCCCTGCCGCACGCCTTCGGCAATGCACGTCTCCCAGACGCGCCGCCCGACGGCCAGCATTTCGCCCGGGGTGCGCGAGCCGCTTTCGGCCAGCTGCAGGGTCTCGACGAACTCGCGGTTGGCCAGGTATAGCACGCGGTAAAGACTGCCGATCTGCTCCTGCAAATCTTTGGCGGCCTGCTTCTCTTTGTTCTGCAAGTCCTGGCGCTGTTCGGGCGTGAGCGAAAGCGTCTTGACGCCCAGCAGCCCGGCCAGGGCCAGATGACGGCGCAGGAGACTCTCGAAGGGCGCTCTTTCGCCGGCCAGCGGCGCGAGGAAGAAGAGCGTGTTGCGATGCACGCGCGGGGTCTGGCCCTTTTCCTCTACGAAGCGCTTCATGCGGTCGAGGTCGGCTTCGGGCAGGATGAGCAGTTTAGGCTCCGCGTCGTCGGGGATGTCGGCCGGGTTTTCGGGCCAGAGGAAGGTCTTCATGAGCCGGCCCTGGACGCGCCTGCGCAAAACCTCCAGCTCGGCGGCGCGCAGCTCGTCGGCCGTGACGCTTTCCATGCGGATGGTCAGGGCGCGGTTCAGGTTGGCGGTGGTGGAGAAGTAGTAGCGCCCGCCCTCCTCGTGCAGGTAGAAGAGCAGGCGGCTGCTCAGCTTGTTCAGCACCTCGGCGATGACGCTGGCCGGCACGCCTGGCACCAGGTTGTGGCGCTTGACCTCGCCGACCGTCGCCCCGGCCTCGCCGCCGCCGCCCACAAACGAGTGCAGGAAGATGGTCGTGGCGATGCGCTCGCCCAGCCCCAGCCCCTGATAGGCTTTGCCGATCTCCAGGTTGGCTCTGCGCGCCCCGGCGTGCGGGTCGAGCAGGTCGGCGGCCAGCACGCTGTCGTACTCGTTGCCGATGTGCTTGAGCAATTCGCGGCGAATCTCATCGGTTTGCAACGGGAAGTCGGCCAGGGTGATGTAGGGCTGGGGCGAGGCTTTGAGCGCGTGGACGACCAGCGCCAGCAAACGCAGGGTGCCGCGCGTGCGCTGGAAGTTGGGGTAACTCCCCCAGCGGTGATAGAGCACATCCACCACCTCCGGCAGGAAGGGATAGGTTTGCTTGAAGCGGGCGCGGTAGGCGGCGCTCTCCTCGCCGCGCGGCAGCAGGGCTTCCTGTTCGGCGGCGTCCAGGTAGGCGTTCACCACCTCGGCGGCGGCTTGTTCGTCCACGCGCGAAAACAACCGGCGGCGGATGATGGCGCCGATTTCCTCGTCGCGCACCGGCGTGTAAATCCTCTCCACCCGCCCGCTGATCCTCTGGAGCTGCTCGAACAGGCGCGTGGCTTGCTCGTCGTAATGCTCCAGCGTGCTGGAGGGCAGGGTGATCACCAGCGAGACGCGCTCCTGAATCACCGCCGCTTCGGTCAGCTCCTGCAAGAAAGCCAGGGTCTGGGCGGCCAGCGTGGATGCGCCGACCGTCTCGGCGGCGGCCTTGACCACGTATTCCAGCACCTCGTCCATCAAAATCAGCGCTGGCTGGTGGGCGGCCAGCAGCGCGCGCAGCGCCTCGCGCCCCGGCGCGCTCAAGCTATCGAAGCCGACGCGCGAGCCGCTCAACTGTTCGGCCAGCAAGCCCCACAGCGTCTCGCGGGGGGCCAACGGCGTGCCCACCAGCACCGCCGTCTTCACTCCCCACGCCCGGGCTTTGTGGTAGAGCGCGATCAGCGCGTGTGTCTTGCCGCCGCCGAAGGGCGTCTGCATCTGAATCACCGGGTCGCCGCCCTGACCGTCCAGGCGCTGCTTGACCACCGCGAACAGGTTGCGCAAGCCGGCGGTCTCGAAGGTCTTTTGGAAGAACAGGTCGGGGTCGCGGTATTCTTCCGGCCCGCGCCCGTGAGCAGCCTCCCACAGGTCGGCGGCGAAGACCTCCAGCGTCAGGCGGCCTTGCAGGATGTCATCGTGCGGAATGGCAATGGTGTGAAAGGGTTTCATCGTGCACCTCGTGTTTAGAACAACTGTCCCTGTTTGACCTCCTCTCGCCGGTGGGGGCGGTCTTTGACCTCCTCTTGCAGGCGGGCGCGGCCGGTGAGCAAGCCGTCGAGCAGTTTCTTCTCCTTGCTGTCCATCGGCAGACATTCCGAGATGGCTTGCGCCAGGCGGTAGAAGGCTTCACTCGCGCCATAGCCGCTCTCGGACAGGCGCCGCACCAGCGCGGCGCGATCGCCCGTTTCCCACAGGCGCAGGGCGTGGTGCAGCACGTCAATCATCTCGCGCCCGGCCGCCAGCGCCTCCATCTCGCGCTGGTGCGGACCCAGCAGGCGGATGAACTCTTTCTCCTTCTTCACCACCCCGCCGCGGCGCGACCATTCCTCGCTCAGGTCGAGGCCGCAGGATTGGGCCAGTTTGCGGGCTTCGTCGAAGGGCACGCGCGCTTCGCCGTAGTTCCAGCGCCAGAGCAGGTAGAAGCGCGCCCGCTCGCTCAGCTCGGCGGCGAAGCCGTTGTGCAGAATCTGGCGCACGGCGAAATCGGTGGCCAGGGCGCGCACCTCGTCCAGCAGCGCCTCGGCGCGGACGGGGTTGCCCTCCAGGTCCATCACCCGTTCGTATTGGCCAAAGACCTCGATGCCGGCGCCGATGGCGGCGATGAAGAAATCGGCCCCGCCGATGCCCTCCTCCCACAGGCGTTGCAGGCGGCGCCCCATGTGCTCGCGCAGCGCGGCGCGCACCTCGTGCGCAAAGCCCACCCCGCCCCGCGCCGCCTTGCGGGCGACGATGTAGATGGACGAGGCCAGCGAAGCCGTCTCGTTGGCATTCAGGCGGGATTGCATTTCGGTGTTGAGCGGCCAGGCGGCGGCCACCACCAGCCCCGAGTCCAGCAGGGCGTTGATGACCGTCTCCCAGCCGGCGGTGGATTTGTGGGCATAGACGATGACCGCCATCCCGCCCGGCTTGAGCACGCGCTGCATCTCGCGGAAGGCCAGCGCCAACTGCTCTTCGAAGAAGCGCTTGCCGGCCTCGAAGCCGCCCTCGCCCTGCGAGTAGGCGACGATCTCGCCGGCCTTGGGCGTGAGCGGGGTGGAGAAGAGTTCCGGGTAGAGAAAGCCCACCGTGCGCTTGAGCCAGACGTAAAAGAAATCCGAAAGGTAAGAGTAGGCCACGTTGTCATAGTAGGGCGGGTCGGTCAGCACAGCGTCGAAGAAATCCTCCAGGTAGGGCAGTTGGGTGGCGGAGGCGTGGGTGACCCTCACCCCTAGCCCCTCTCCCGCAGGCGGGAGAGGGGAAGGAGTGGCGGCGGAGGCGTGGGTGACACCAGGAGAGCAAGATGAAATCGTGGAAATATGCTGCAGTGTCTCTAGCATTGCACTTGTGTCCCATTCGCCACGAGAACCGCTAAACGGATTGATCTCCCCATAATCCCATACCATTGGTAAAGCTTGACGGTCAAAAGCCCTCTCGAAGCTCAAAGCATCTGGCCGCCAACGAACCAAATTGCATGAATAGGTGACGAGTCTATTTACGACTAACGCCATTGGTCACAAGTTAAGAGAAACGGGAAGTAGTCAAGTTTGCCCAAAGCGCCCTGGCAGGGCAAGATGAGCACATGACAGACACAAGAACACCCGACAAACAATCGAAGAGACGTAGCACGGTCCGCCACACACGAGCGATTCAACGGGATCGGAGCAAGCGCTCGCCGTCCGCACCGCCGGACGAGAAGATTGTGGAGCGGCTGACGGAGATCGTGCATCCGGCCACCCTGAATCAAGTCGCCCACTTTCATCGCTTAGGGTTGCGCGAGCGCATCCTGAATCTGCCCGTGATGGTTGCCCTCGTGCTGAGTATGATCTGGCGCCAGATCGACCAAGTCAGTGAACTGGTGCGTCTGCTGCGCACGGAGGGGCTGCTATGGGCGGAGGCACGACAGGTCAGCCAGCAGGCGGTCTCTCTGCGCTTGCGCACCTTTCCCGCCGATCTGTTTCGCCAGATTCTGCTCACGGTGTTACCTCTGATGCAGGAACGTTGGCAGGAACGCCAGCGTCCATTGCCGACCGAGGTGGCGTGGGCGTTGGCGCACTACGCTGAGGTGCTGATCCACGACGGCTCGACGCTGGATGCGCTACTGCGCAAGGTGGGGCTCTTACGTGAGGCAGAGACGAACCCTCTGGCCGGGCGCATGACGGCGTTGCTGGATCTTGGCTCCCACCTGCCGCGTCAGGTGTGGTACGAAGAAGATGCGCAAGCGCACGATCAATGCTTTTGGCCACGCATCCAGAAGGTGCTACGCGCCGGCAGCCTGCTCATCTTCGACCTGGGCTACACCAACTTCACTGTCTTCGCCCAGCTGACAGCGACCCAGATCGCCTTCGTCACCCGCGCCAAGAGCAACTTGGCCTACCAGATCGAGCACATCCTGCACCGAACTGCTGCCGTGCATGAGTATCTGGTCTGGATCGGTCAAGGAGACGACCGCCAGTTGGTGCGGTTGATAGAGGTTCTCTATCAGGGCAAATGGTATCGCTACCTGACGAACGAACTGGACTGCGAGCGGCTGCCCTTGCCCTATGTCGTAGCTCTCTACTGGCAACGGTGGCGGATCGAAGACGCCTATTCGATTGTCAAACGCCTGTTGGGCCTGGCCTACTTCTGGGTCGGCTCGACCAATGGCGTGCAACTCCAACTGTGGGCCACCTGGCTTCTCTATGCTGTCCTCGTCGACCTGACTGATGCCGTCGCCGAGTCTCTCCATCAACCCTTCTCCGCCATCTCGCTAGAGATGGTCTACCGCAGCATGTACTCTTCACGCAAGCTTATCATCGGGGCGAGACCACCGATCCTATCACCTATCTGGCGGACAACGCCCAATGGCTGGGCGTTCTCAAACGAAAACGTAAGGGCAAGCCGTCTCTCTTGCTGCTCTTCAATTTGACAGATCCGCTAATCCGTTAACTTGTGACCAATGGACTAACGCCAAATACGCAGTCACCGCCTTTGCAAACTCTTCCGGGTAGCCGTGGGCGCGCATTTCGGCGTGGGCGCGGCGCACGGCGTCGGCGAAGGTGATGAGCGCCAGCGCCTGGCGCGGGTTGAATAGATCGCTCCAAGTGTTCAAGCCGTAGCGTGTCACCGCCGATAAGCCACGTGCGTTTGGAGATGGGTGTTGGCTGGATATGTTTTCATCCGGCACAGGCTCCAGCCCCCACTCGGCGCGCAGGCGCTCGGTCTTGGCGGCCAGGGCGGCTTGCGCGGCGCGGAAGGCTTGCAGGTCGGCTGGGGTCGGCAGGCGGTAGGTTTTGCCCTCACCCCTCCCCCTGGCTCCCTCCCCTCTCCCACTAGGTGGGAGAGGGGAGGGGGTGCCGCCGAAGGCGGCGGGGGCGGGGTGAGGGTGGCACACCACCGCCACCAGGCGCTGGCCGGCCTGGCCCTGCTGGAAGAGGCGGCGGGTGGTGCGGGCGTCTATGGTCGCGCCGCAGGCCGGGCAGGTGACCACCGCGCCGCGCACCGTGCCCCGTTCGGGGTCGAAGCCCGGCGGCCAGGCGGCGTAGCGGCCGGGCGGCACGTCCTTGCCCTGCGCCACGATTTCAAAGTCAATCCCTCCTGGGCGCGGCAGGGGGCGCAGGCTAATCTGCTTCTTGTCCTTTTTGGCCAGCCAGAACTGGCGCATGAGCGGAATCTCGGCGCCGCAGGCCGGGTTCTGGCAGGGCAGGGTGCGCGCCCAGATGTAGCCGACGGGGCCCTCACCCCCCTACCCCCCCTCTCCCACAAGGGGAGAGGGGGGATGCACCCCTCCCCCCTCGTGGGGGAGGGGTTGGGGGTGGGGGCGCAACGCCTCGCGTATCCTCTCCAACGCAGCAGGCAGGTCGCGTTCCACCAGATCGGCAGGCAGACGCACAAACCGCAACCCTAACGATTCCAGCAGCCGCTGGCGCGCTTCATCGGCCGCTTTTTGCGTCTCGTGGATCGGGCCGTCCACTTCTACAATCAGGCGATGAGAAGAGGCAAAGAAATCCACGACGAAGGGGCCAATCGGTTGCTGACGGCGGAATTTGACGCCGTCTAGTTGCTTTCCACGCAAAGCTTGCCAGAGGATGGCTTCGCTCGGGGTGGGGTTCTTGCGAAAATCACGGGCCACCGCGACCATCTTACGTCGCAATGCTTCAGGAACATGCCAGCGCTCCGCTTCCTCCTCCGTGGTCACATCTTGATTCAAACCGGCAGGGTAGAACGGCGCCAGTTCCTTGCGAGCCTCCTCCAGCACCCACGCGCCCCAGAACTTCACCGCCTCCAGCAACGGGTTGAAGGCGTCCGGCCGGGCGGTTTCGCCCATCTCGATGCTCAACTGGCCGGAGGCGGGCGCGGCCCGTTGTTTGCGTGGCCGGAGGTGCTCCGGCATGCCGGGGAAGGGCCGCCCGAAGCGCTGCGGGTATTCCAGCGTGGCTTTGAGGATCAGGACGGCCACCGGGTTGTAATCGTTGGCGTAGGCCTCGCAGCCCAGGCGCAGCGCCTCCAGCGGGTACGAGCCGCCGCCGGAGAACGGGTCGAGCACGCGCGGGGGCGGGCAGCGCCCGGCCAGGATGTCCTCGACCGTCACCGGCCGGCCCAGCTCGGCGCTCAGGCGCGCGGCGTGCGCGGCGTAAGTCTCGCGGCGGGCGCGCTCCAACAGCGGGGCGTTGAGCGAGTTCTCCCAGCGGCTCAGGAGGGCGATGAAATCGCGCTGCCTCTGCCACCGCTCGACGTCCTCGCTGGCGGCGGGGATCAGGGCGGCGTAAGCCGTGGCGCGGCTGGCCGCCAGCGGCCGGCGCGCCCACCAGATGTGCAGCGTGCTGATGTGCCCATGGCGGATGCTCTTCTCTTTAGCAGACTGGGCACTGACCTCTTTGACGGGGAAAGTCTCCTCGATGAAACGGCGGTCGGTAGGGTTCATACGTCCTCTCGTTCGGCGGCGGATTGGATCGCCTCGGCGGGCAACAGGTAGCGCACCTGGCGCTGCGCTTCGGGCGCCAGCCGGGCGGCGGGATTGCGCACGATGTATAGCTCGGGCTGCGCGGCGGCGGCGTTCATCACCACATACAGGTAGTAATCCTCGCCCAGGCGTTGGGCGGTGAACCATTCGTTCTGCGTCAGCGCCACGCGCCCGACCCCGGCGCGGGCTTTGACCTCGATGTAGCGTCGCGCCCCGCGCTGCGGGTCGAGCGAGAGCACGTCGTAGCCCCGGTTCTCGGCGGCCACGTCCTGCGGCTGGCGGCCGTGATCGCGCTCGTAGCGCAGGACAAGCGCCATGCCTGCCTGCTCGATGGCCGGGTCGCTGTGCATCTCGTCCGCGCCGGCAGGCAGCAGCATCGGCAACACGCGCACGGCGGCCAGAAAGCGCGGCGTCTCCAGCGTCAACTGGCACTCGCGCTCCAGCGTCCGCTGCAGGTCTTCCAGCGCCTGCAAATAGGCATGCTTCTGCTGCTCCTTGTTGAAGATCGCCAGCGACACGTCCTCGCCGTCCAGGGCGCGCTCGTGCAGACGCACCAGGTCGTTATCCAGGTCGAGGATCAGATAGCGGAGCGATTCCAAGCCGTATTTGCGCTTGATGTGCGCCTCGCGGTCGCGCTCGGCGGCCAGCTCCCGGCGGTAGGCTTCCAGGTGCGGCAGCAGCCAGCTTTGTCCCCGCCGCTTGAGCGCCTCCAGGTCGAGGCCGTCGTCGGCGGCCGAGGAGTCGGCGGGGGCGAGGTCCCACAGGATGGACGGGTCCACCGGCTGCGGCTGCCCCTGGTTGGCGGGGAGGAAGAGCGCGAACAGGCGCTTGCCGGCCGTGCGGCCCAGCCCGTCGCTGATCTGGCCTTCGTAGAAGAGCAGCGCGCCGTCCAGCCGTCCGTCGGGGTCGAGGAAGGTCGCGCCGCCGGCCAGGGCGGCGCCCAGGGTCTGCTCCGCCCATTCCAGCACCGCCTCGAAGAGCGGATGCCCAAACGAGACGAACTCGGCTTGCGATTCCTGCATGGCGCGCTCCTTATCGAAGGTGACCAGCGGGTAGCGCTTCTGCAGCGCGCCGAAGCGTTTCTTGAACGGCTCCTGTTCGGCCAGGGTGCGCAAGGCGGCAGGGATTTTCTCGATGCTGAAGAAGCCCTTGTAGCGCGCCTCGCCGCGCGGGCGCATCTCGCCGCCCAGATGTTCCCAGGCGCTCTGGAAGAACGCCTGCGTGTATTCGGGGATCAGGCGCCGCTCGCGGGCGCGGGCGCTCATCTCCTGGATGCGGGTGTAGTCAATGTAGCGGGTGGCCAGGCTCTCGCCCAGCTTGTCGCGCACCTGGCGCAGGTAGTCGGCGTCCACCTGGATTTCGATCTCGCGCAGGATGTCGTCCAGCGTGCGGGCGTTGGCAGCGGCCTCGGCCAGCAGTTTGGCTAAGTCGCGGCCGGGGAAGAGCTCGTCAATCACATCGAAGACGCGGTCGCTGCCCAGGGCGGCGCGGATTTCGTCCAGCTTCTCGAACAGGCGATTCAAGACGCGCCCCTCGCGCGTGTCGGCAGCCACCAGGTTGAAGATGGTCACCTCGCGCGTTTGCCCGTAGCGATGGATGCGCCCCATGCGCTGTTCCAGGCGGTTGGGGTTCCAGGGGATGTCGTAGTTGAGCATCAGGTGGCAGAACTGCAGGTTGATGCCTTCGCCGGCAGCTTCGGTCGCCACCATCACCTGCGCCTCGTTCTTGAAGGTCCGCTCGGCCTGGACGCGGGTCTCCAGCGGCATGCCGCCGTGAATGGTGCAGACGCGGTAGCCCCAATCGCGCAGGCGTCGCTCCAGATAGTCGAGCGTGTCGCGCGATTCGGTGAAGATCAGGATTTTCGCGCCGGGGTCTTGTTCCTGCAGCGTGCGCAGGGCTTGGCGGAAGTGGCGCAGCTTGACCTCGTTCTCCTGCTCGATGATGGCGCGCGCCTGCCGTAGGAGCTGCTCGAGGGTCTGAAGCTCGGCTTCCAGTTCGGCGCGGTTTTCGGCGCCGCTGAGCGTCTCCCAAAGCGCCTCCTGCTCCCAGCGCTCGGATTCGCTCAGGTCTTCCGTCTCATCCAGCGAGAAGGCGACGTGTGGCTGGGCGAGCCGCCCTTCCTTGAAAGCGTCGGCCTGTTGGCGCATGTCTTCCAGCCGCCGCTTTCGCCGTTCCAGCGAGCGGTAGAGGGCATAGGTGCTAGAAGCCAGCCGCCGCTGCAAGATGACCATCGCAAACGCCACGTTGCGCCGCCGGTCGCTGGTCAGCGCCTTGTTGTACTGCTCGTTGACGTAGCGAGAGAGGGCGTTGTAGAGTTCTTTCTCTGCCGGCGATTCCACCCCCAAGTTGAAGGTCAAGGTGCGCACCTGGCGCGGCAAGAAGAGCGGCCGGCCCTCGAAATCCTTCAGGTCTTCTTTCAGGCGGCGGATGAACAGCGGGTTGTCGCCGGCGCGGATGGATTCGTCCAGCATCTCCACCGTGGCAAACGCGCCGGGCTGGAGCAGATCCAGAAACAGGCGGAAGTTCTCAGGGTCGCCGCGGTGCGGGGTGGCCGTCAGGAAGAGCAACTGCGTGCTGTTGCGCGAGAGCAACTCGCCCAGGCAGTAGCGCCGCGTCTTCTCCATCTTGTCGCCGTAGCGGTAGGCAGCCATCTTGTGGGCTTCGTCCACGATGGTCAGGTCCCAGTGCACCGCGCTCAACGCCTGCATCACGTCTTCCTGACGGGCGAAATCGAGCGAGGTGATCACCTGGAACTCACTCTCCCAAGCATTCTCGCCGAAGCGGCTGCGCATGGCCTGGCGATCCATCAGCGTAAAGCGCTCGTCGAAGCGCTCCTTCAACTCGCGCTGCCACTGGTCCTTCAGGTGGCCCGGGGCGACGATCAGGATGCGCCGCACCAGCCCGCGCAGCTTCATCTCCTTGATGACCAGGCCGGCCATGATGGTCTTGCCGGCGCCGGGGTCATCGGCGATGAGGAAGCGCACGCGCGGCCGGTGCAACACGTAGCCGTACACTGCCTCGATTTGGTGCGGCAGCGGGTCCACCTTGGAGATGTTCATCGCCAGCAGCGGGTCGTAGAGCGAGGCATAGCGATAGCGCCGCGCCTCCAGCGCCAGAAAGACCTCGCGCGGCGAGGCGTGGAACTGCCCCTCCAGGCGCAGCGGGCGCAACTGCGCCACCTCCTCGAGCGGCAGCACCTGGTCAATATGCGTATGGGCATGGAGCAGCGCGCCCACCAAGCGCACATACGCATCGCCGAACGGCTCCACCAGGTCCACCTTGACCGGCTCCGGCCAGCGCGATGAGCGAAGAATGTCTCCTGGCTGAATGGAAATTTCGATGTTGTGCATATTGCTACGCAAAGCCCCCCTGCAGGCCGGGTGGTGCAGATAGAAAGGGGGTGTCTCCAAGAAGGAAGGTTTAATTTAGTTTACAGCATGTTAGGGCAATCGCGCTGTCTAACACATCAAGCGCGAGGTGCGCCGCCAGGCAGGGTTCGCGCTGGAGGCGCACCGGTTCGGTCTTGCAGTCCGGCGCGGCGTTTGCGGCGATGCGAGCGGCCCTCTACCCCGTCCGGCCACCGCTGACAAGGCGGGCATCATCCCTTATCGTTCCCTACACACCGAATAAGCGTCACCGTGTTGGACACCCCATCCTCCGCTCGCAGCCGTGCCCCGACTTCAGCGGCTCGGGCGCGCATGGCCGGGTCGGTCACGGCGCGCTCGATGGCGGCGGTCAGGCGTTCGGCCGTAAGGCTTTGCAGGGGCACAGGCGTTGGGCCTGCCCCTAGCGCCGCCACGCGCCAGCCCCAAAACGGCTGGTCGCCGAAGAAGGGGACAACCACGTTCGGCACACCGGCGCACAATCCGGCTGCGGTGGCGCCGGCGCCGCCGTGATGGACCACCGCCTTCGTGCGCGGGAACAGCCATTCGTGCGGCACGCTCTCGATGACCTGCACGCGGTCGCCGGCCGCATCGCCGGCCAGCCCACCCTAGCCGCCGTAGATGACACCGCACTGACCGCTCAGTTCCAGGGCGCGCAGGATCAGGTCGAAAGTGGCGCGCGGGTCTTGATTGGGCATGCTGCCAAAGCCAACGTACACCGGCGGCTCGCCCGAATCCAGGAAGCGTAACAGCGCTTCCGGCGGCAACCAGCCGGAAGGCGCGTCGAGAAACCAGTAGCCGGTCAGGTGCAGATGGGGTGGCCAGTCCGCCGGCCGGGGCCGGACGTGGGGGCTGATCGGGTGGATGACCGGCACACCGGCGCGCGCCAGCATTCCATCGTGATCGAAGGCGGGCGGCGGCGGCAGGCGCAGTTCCTCTTGCCAGAACGCTATCGCGTCCTGGCGCAACATGCGCCAGACCACCGTTTGCAGCAACATGCCCGAAAGCCGGTTCATCAACGGGCCATAGTCAGCTTTGCCCTTCAGGACGAAGGCAGGGAACGCCCGCGTCGGCGTGTAAGGCTGCAGACGCACCTCGGCGCAGGATATCCCCAGCTTTTGCGCCACGCCAAAGGCGGCCAGCACAGCGTTCTTGTACAGAATGAAGTCCGCACCCTCGCACAGGGCCAGCACTTCGTGGTTCAGTTGTGCATAAATGTCTGCGCGGCGGGCATTGCGGCTGCGCAGGAAGCGCAGGACGCTGCCGCTGTGGATGGCGCCTTTCAGCTGGGCCTCTTGCAACAAGGCCTGTATGCCCGCGCCGATGGGCGTGAACGGCACACCGTAAGTGGCTGCCAGTCCTGCAAAATCAGGCGGCGCTCCGAGCGTAACCTCGAACCCGTTGCGTTGCAGTCCTTGCGCCAGGGCAACGAAGGGTTGCACATCGCCGCGTGAGCCGATGGTGACCAAGATGATCTTCATGTTCAGCCTCCGATAATTTCGCCGGCCTGCGGCGCGTAGGTTCGCCTTTCCACGTTCAGCCCAGCGCGCTGATGGTGTCGCGCAGATGGCTGTAACCGGGATAGCGCGCTGCCAGCAGGAAAGGCCCCAGCAGGTCGGTAGCTATCGCCGTGATGAGTACGACAAGAAAAGCGGTTGCTCTGCTCATGTCCCTTCCCGCCGCGTTTCCCTGGGCTTCACCTTGAACACCGGACACATCGCCGCCGCCTTTTCGAACTCGTGTAGCGCCCTACCCCGCTGCCGGGCGCAGGTAACGCAAGTACGCAATTACAGCAACCAGCCCGATGGGCGTCAGCGCGGCGAACACCGGAACCGCTGCCGGAGATGCCGTCGGGTCGTGGAGATAACCAAACCACTGGTCGAGCGCGATGCTGGCGGTTTCGATGACCAGCATCGAAAGCATCAGCCCGGTCAGCAGGAAGCCCCAACCCTTGCGCTGCCACAGCCAGGCCGCCCCCAACGCGCTGATGGGGAGCGCAAAGCCCAAGTCCAACACATGCACCGGGCTGGTGAGCAGGTCCGTTCCGGCGAGGAAGGCCGGGCGTCTGCTCTGGAATAGAGCCGGGACGATTTGCCCCATCCAGAGAACGAAGAACATCCCCGAAGCGGCCAGCACGTACACCGCAAACGCCCGCACGGGCAGGTTCTCGGCGAACCGGGCGCGGAGTTCGTTCACATCCAGCCGAGTGAGCAAGACCAGAATCGCCCAGAACGACAGCGAGAGCGAGGCCACATAGAGCAGGAAGAGCGGATTGAAGGCGACGGCAAAGGCATAAATCGCCGCGTTATACAGGATATAACTGAGCGCGCCCAGCCAGACGAGTTGCGCCCGCAGCGAGCCGCGCGCGGCGAAAATCATCGAACCAACCAGCACGGGGAGCGCCGCCAGCAGCATAGCGACCGCCGTCCCTTGGGCGTTTCCGGCGGTCATGGGCGGGTCGCGGAAGACCCCCGGCCAAAACGCGCCGACCGCCGCGTGAACGAAGGTCACGACGGCCAGCAGACCGGAGAGCCGGTAGGCCAAACTCAAATTGCTGGGTGCGGGATGGCTTGTTGACATCATAACTCCTATTGTTCAACCAATCAGCGCCAGCACACTCGGCGCGAGGTGCCCGCTCAAGGCCAGGACGCCGCTGATACTGTGCGAAAGCGCCGTCCATTTGGCGGAACCGGTGCGGTAGGCGATATAGCCGTAGGGCAGGGCCAGGAAGAAGGTCGAGATGACAAAGCCGCTGATGTTTTCGGCAGGGAACACCAGCTGCGGGGCAAGATGCCAGAGGGCGAAGCCGAGCGAGGGAACCAGAATTGCCAGCCAGAGATTGCGCGGGAAGAGCCGGACGTACAGCCCACGCCGGAGAATCTCCTCGCAAAAGCCGTTGATTGTGGCAAATGGCATCGCCAACAAAATCAGCGTCAGCGGGGCGCGGACGAAATCCCCGGCGTACGTCAGCACGGCAACCAGCATGACGAGCAGCCAGAGCGCTGCTGCCAGTCCGTTGGCCCGGCTGAACAGCGGGGCGCGGTCGCGCAAAATCGCGGCAAATTCATCTTTCCCCAACAGCCAGCGGGGGACGAGCAGGCACCAGAACAGCCAGTAGCAGCCAAAGCCAAGCAGGTAGCCTGCTTCCGCGCCCAGCAGGCGGGCGGCCAGCGCGAAGACTCCGGCCATGACCGGCAGGATCAGCAAGGGCAGAGCCAGTGCGTAGCAATTCATCGCGCAATCACGGAGAGACGTCGCCCGCCAGCAGCCAGGCGAGGAGTTGGCCTGCGATGCTCATGGCTAGCTCACTGAGTGTCCACATGGCGCAGCAGGACGGTCAACAGCCCCACGGCGACCAGGCTGAGCAGCAGGAACGGGACCACGTACAGCGCCGTCTCGCCCGCGCTGGGCGCGTTGCCCTCCAACATCATCATGACGGTCTGGCCGGCCACGCTCAGGCCGGTCAAGGTCAGCAGGGTCAGCAACACGCAGCTCAGCAGCACGCCCAAGGGCCGACCCCGCCAGAGCAACACGCCGCCCAGGATGCCGGCCGGCAGCAGAATGCCCAGGTCCAGCAGCGCGGTGACGTCGGTGGTGTAGCTGGCGATGCTGGCCGGCGCTTCGCCCTGCGCCAGCGCAGGCAGCAGCTCGGCCAGCCAGACGCCCGTGGAGAGGCTGGCCAGGACGACGAAGCTAGCGATGCCGCGGCGGGGCAGGCGGGGCGACGTGGCCGCAGCCAGGTCGGCCTGGGCGACCGTGCTGAAAGCGAGCACGAAGGCGAACAGGCTGGCCGAGAAGTAGGCCAGGTAGACAGGGAAGAAGGGGTTGAAGGCGACGCCAAAGGCCACCGACGCCGCGTTGTAGAGGAAGACGCCCAGTAGCCCGGTCAACAGCAGCCGGCTGCGTAGCCCACCGCGTCGGGCCGCCCACAGCGCAGCGACCAGCAGCGGCGTGGCGACAAACAGCATCACGGCATCCGTGCCGCGCAGGATCGGTGCGCGGAAGGCCCAGTCGTAGGCATACAGCCCGCGGCCAGTGATCTCGATCTCGTCGCCGCGCAGGGTGGTAAAGGGAAACGGCTCGCCCACGTGCGGCCAGAACAGCCCGCCGGCCGCCGCTATCAGCGCCAGCAGCGCGATCAACAGCGACAGGACGAACAGGGATCGAGGCAGGGCGCGGCCGGAACGACTACCGGTCTCGTTGGTCATGACATTCCCTCTCTGAATCTCCGATACCCCAAACTGCGAGTCGTAGATGACGAGGGCTTTCGTGGTTTGGTTGTCCTTAAACGAAACAGCGCACGCAGCGCCGGGTGCGATGGGTGTGGCAGTCGCTCCGACAGGAGGGGTCGGACGGTCTCGGTCATAGGGATCCTTTCACACGATTTACTGTCCCGGAACGACACACCGCGCACCGGATGATCTCCAGGTTGTCCTGACTGTTCACTCGGCGGGCGGGCCTTCACAGGGGCCTTCGATTTCGACATCGGGCATCCAGATGGTTTTCGCTACAAACCGGCCCGATGCAGCGTCTACCTGGCCGACTACTCTGATCGCATCACCGGCTTGAATGGGCGGCCCCGCCAGCGGGCAGCCGTTGGCGCTGTAGGTCTGCGTGCGGTTCTCGACCTGGCCTTCGGCGCCCCACTCGTCCAACCAGACCTCGCTGACGCCGTTGACCGCCTCGGTGAGGAGAATGCGGCGCGGCGGGTTGGTCGAGAACGCCTTCACCTCGGCCTTGGGGATGACGATGTCACTCACTGGCGGTGCGCTAGGCGTCAGCACCGTAGAGCTACAGCCGCTCAGAGCGAGAAGGCCGTAGATCATCAATAAGCATGTGAGCCATTTCATGAATGACTCCAATGACGCACACCCGCAAGGCGAACCGCAGATTGCAAAGCGGAGTAGCAGATGTGTAAGCTACAAGATAGCTGCGGGGATGTCGCCGGCTAAGCGGCTAGTCACAAGGATAGATGGGCCCTAGGACGATGTTCTATCCTCTTGAACGTAAGCCTTCATGCCGCGCACGCCATGAGTCCGGCGCGCAGCACATCTTCATGCTGTCTGAGGTTGCGGCCGATGAACTGGATGAAGCGTTGACCGCCGGCAATCTCGTCAGGCAATCGCTCTAGCCCGAAGCGACGCGGGACGAAGTTGAACAGCGAAGGCCCGGCATCGCCGGCCATCTGCACAAAGCCCTTTGCCCGATACACGTCGCGCATCGCCTCGCTTCGCAAGAAGTCGGCCAGCCTGCCTTCGTCGAGCAAGGCAGGCGCCGGCAGCGTCACGCTCTCGATCTCGTCGCGGTGCAGGTGAGTGTGGTGGGCGGCGTGCTCGTCCGGCACGGCCAAGTCGCGCGCTGCATGCGCGGCGTGTGCGCCAAAGAGGACGGCCGGCGGAACGTCGGCGTAGCTGGTTGGGATGATCGCGCACTTGTGGTTGAATCGGCGCACCTGAGCTTCGACCTGCGCCAGTTGCTCCGGCGTCACCAGCTCGCGCTTGTTCAGCAGCACGAAGTCGGCCATGTAGACCTGCGTCTCCACTGCCGCCGAATAGCGCATGTATTCCAGGAAGCGCTCGGCGTCAATCACGGTGATGACCGAATCGAGCCGCAGGCGTGGATGGTGCAGGCCGTGCAACACGGCTTGTGGGTTGGTCACACCGCTGCTCTCGACCACGAGCATGTCCGGCCGATGGGCTTCGATGATCTGACGGACGGTCGCCTCGAACTCCCCCCGAATGGTGCAACAGATGCAGCCGGACGACAGTCGGGCCACAGTGCCGTTTGCGCCGGCCTCGTGCTCCAGCAACTGCCCATCTACATCCACCTCGGCCAGGTCGTTGACGATGAAGGCGATGCGTCGGTCAGCGGCAAAGTCGCTGTGGATCAGCCGGCGCAGCAACGTCGTCTTGCCCGCGCCGAGGAAGCCGGTGACGACGACGTATGAGATGCGATGGGCCATGGGTTCTTAACCACAAAGGGGTTAGGCGTTCGTATCGTTGGTGTCGGTGATGGTGTTGGCCGTTCCGCAGTCAGCTTCCCGAGAATGCCTTCGGCCAGTTGCGCCGCACCCAGTTCAGCGCTTGTTGCAGCTTGTCATCGCCGGCAGCCTCGACGGCGCTCGCACGACACGCATCGAACAATTTCTGCAAGGCCTCGCCATCCACGCCACCGTAGCTACCGATCACCACGATCTGCGTGCGTGGCTGCTGCGCCTGCCAGGGTTCGCCGATGGTCAGCATGGCACGCCGGCCGACGACGTGCATCAGCGCTCTGCGATCCGGCGCTTCCTTCAGATAAACGATGCCCTTAGCGCGGAAGATCGTCGTCGGCAACGCATCCACCGCATCGCACAGCGCCTCATACACCAACGGCTCATCCGTTTTGTAGTGCCAGGTGTTGAAGACCAGGCTATGATCATGGTGATGATGGTCGGGATCGTGCTCGTGTGCATGTTCACGATGCGCATGCACTTCGTGGGTATGCACATCGCGCTGTTCGCGCCGGGCCAATTTCTCGATCGCAAACTCACCAACGCCGAGCAGCAGTTCCAAAGGCACCTGCCCGAAAGTCGTCTCCAAGATACGCGCCCGCGGCGTGATCTCGTAAATCCAGTCCTTCACTTGCCGCAACTGCGCCGGCGTGACCAGATCCACCTTGTTCAGCACGATGATATCGGCGGCGCTCACCTGATCCACGGCCAGCATGGCATTGTCGTCGGTCAGGTCGCGGATCTGCTCGGCATCCACCACCGTGATGATGCTGTCCACTTTGACGTAGGGGCGCAATGCCGGCAGAAAGAACGACTGCGCCACTGCATAGGGATCGGAGACACCGCTTGTTTCGATCAGAATATATTCCGGCACGGGGTCACGCTCGATCAAGTTAAAAACAGCGCGGAGCAAGTCGTCGCGTATGGTGCAGCAGATGCAACCATTCGCTAGGCTAACCGTCTCGCCCTCCACGCCGACGATTAGCTCGGCGTCTATGTTAATCGCGCCGAAGTCATTCACCAACACGGCAACGCGCAGGCCATGATCACCCTTCAAGATGCGATTGAGTAACGTGGTTTTGCCAGCACCGAGGAAGCCGGTCAGGATGGTGATCGGGATAGGTTTGGACTTTCTGCTCATGTGATCTTCGTTTCGGACTTCGCTGCGGACCTTGAGCGAGGTGCAACGCAGCACGGACAGCCCGGCGAGTGCGCCGGCTTACGGCGCGTCAGGTCTTTCTCTTTGCGCCCCAGACTGACGAAGAACATCGTCACGCCGCGCGCGCAGTCGCCGCCGCACACCGGGCAGCGCACCGGATCATCAGCCTTGTCGGCCGGACGCAGCTCCTCCAGCTCAAGCCCACAAGTTAGACAAGCATACACGTAAATCGGCATCGGTCTCCAGCTCCTCCACGCCCTGCTATCCACATGCGCATGCCGCGCCGCAGCACGATAGATCATCAAGTAGCATATTGGCTTGACGATAGATCTCTAGCGGTCGGATGTCTAAGCCAAGCCGAGTGCCGATCGTAGCGGCAACCACAGCAAAGCGCTGACGGAACTTGTAGATAAAGCAAAAGATATGGCGATCGTGACGCACACTAGGGCCAGTCACGAACAGGTTAGGTGCGAGGGTGCTTTCATGCAACTCATTTAAAAGGGGCTGGCCATCGTCCCGCCAGTCGAATAAGTCGGCGATCAGACGTAGGCTTCCCTCGAAGCCGGTTGCCAAGACGGGTCGTGTGGCAACGACATGCCAACCGGCATCACCGATGCAAACAGCGTAGCCTTGCCGCTGCTTCACCACTTCGGTCACACGGACACCACCAATCAGTTCGATCCGCCCATCCCGCATCGCCCGGCACAGTCGCTGGTATGTATAGGGCGATAAGCTGATGCTAGGATCGCTCTCATTGAGGTCCCACGGTGCGCACCCGTCGAAGACACGCACACGCTTGCCCCAATCGGACAGTTGCACGGCGGCGTCAATCCCGCTCTCATAACCGCCGATCACAACGTGTGCCTCACCCGGTAACGTCTGCCAGGAGCGTACGAGAGAGCTATGCAAGCACAAGGACGCGCCAGAGAAGCTATTTAAGCGAGGGTATTGGAACTCACCAGCAGCCCAGATCACGTACCGCGCGTGAATCGGCCCAATAGATGTGTTCAACGCGAAGCCATCATCACTGGGGCGCACATCGCGCACGTCCACGCCGATCTGGATGGGTAGGTCGAAGTGGCGCGCGACCGCATCGAGATAGCGCGCATAGTCCATGCCGCTCAGTCGCTCTTTGCGCAGGCTGTAGGCCGGCGACGTATCCGGCGTGACCGCGTTCAAATCCACTTGGCCGAAGCTATTGCTGTTGAACGAGGGGGTGATGAAGCGCATCTCCGCCGGCCAGCGCTTGAACGATGCGCCGACGCTGTCGCGCTCCAGGATGACGAACGGCGCGCCGATGCGCTGCAGCGCTACCCCTACGCCTACTCCCGCGGCGCCCGCGCCCACAACGACGATCGTATGCCGCTGAGTCATAGGGTAATCACATGATCCGGTGGATTGCCGGCCAGCGCCGCGTAAAGCTGCGGGAAGCAGCCGGCCACGACGCCGTCTACCAGGCCCTTGGCTTTCACTTGGCCCAGGCCGCATTGCGTAAAGTCGCCTTCGGCCAGGCCGCGCTCCACGGCGCACCGATCGCATACCATGAGCAGAATATGGTGCTCGCGCGCCACTTTGGCCAAGCGCTCGCCGATTGGCTCCCCTTGGCGCAGCACATACAGGTTGTCATCAAAGAACATCATCCCCACCACCTGCGCGCCGTGAACGCCCTGCTCCAGTTGCGGCAGGATCATCTTACCCAACTTGTACGTCGCGGACATATCGGTCGCAAAGACATAGGCTACTTTCATAGGTATGAAGTATACCGCTTAATGATAATGATTCTCAATTTTATTTAGTAAAAGCACTGAATATTTCCAGATGATATGCCGCGTAGCAGGAAGGGCGTGCCCAAGCCTCTGGCAGGCTTGAGGGACGGGCTTTAAAAAGCGTTGACAGCCAAGTTGACGTGCGCGCGTAGTCTGTGCCGCAGTGCGGCAACTGGTAAACCAGGTGGCTCAACGACCATCCATAGATGATGCGGGTTTGCTGCAATTGCACGCAACGATGCCGGCGCTCGCCCCAGCAGGCCATCCGACCAGCGCGGCCAGTCCGCGCACTCCGATGCTGATGAGCACGTGGGTGTAGCTGTCGCTGTTGGCTTGGAGCGGTGGCAGCAGAAGCGGTGGGATGAACACGCCGGCGAGGCCGATTGCCAACACCAACGCAGCCCACAGCAACGCCATCCCCAACGCCGCCAGCACCACGCCTTTGCCCACTTTGCCACGCCGCCAACTCGTCCGCAGCAACATGAGCGAGCCATCTGCGAGAACGACGAACAGCGACGCGGTCAGCACAAACGCAGCGATTATGCATGCAGCGGACTCAGGTGCGCGCGTCGCAATAGTGATGGCGTCCGCCGGCAAGCCGCTGAATGCGCCGGTCAACACGTCGCCACTGCGCGCCAATGCCAGCTCGATGGCGATCAACCAGACAGGAGACGTAAACACGGTCACATTCAGTTGCCCGAACGAGGCCCACGATCTGGCCGGGGTAAGGGAACAGGCCAGCAACCACTGATCGGTCAGCGTGCCACCGCGCACGTAGCGCGCGACCTCGGCCTCGTATTGCGCGGTGCTCGTGTTCAGGCCGGCGAGGATTACTGGCTCGAAACGCGCAATAGCGATCTCACTATCACGGAAAGAAGAGGGAAGATAGGGGATAAGGGCGCCATCCAACCCCGGTATGGACTTGGGCGGTCGCCACTTCGCAGGCAGCGATGCGGGATTCACTTGATGCGCGTTCAACTCGATGGATTCGTCGTTCAGCTTCACCTCGAAACTCACCGCCCGGCCGGAGTGCGTGATGAACATCAACGCGACTTCGCGCGACGAACCGCGATTGTTGAGTGTATACGTGGCTATGATGCGCGCAGGCTTTGCCTGTTCGAGTGAGTGCAAAATGGGCGGGCCCATGTTGGCACGTGCAGGCCATGCAATGACCAGATGAGCGCAGACCAACGTTGCCAGCAAAAACACCTTCAGTCAGTGCACAGCCGACGTGTCGGATGAAGGACGCATGGGTAAAGTCTACGGTGAGACCAGTTCACAGTTGCAGGCTTCGCAAATTCCCTTGCAGCGGGGTATAGCAACGAAAAGCGACAATGGATAGTTCGCGTCGAAGGTACAGCGCACAGTAAACGAGAACGTCGCTTAGAACCTATCTCTAAACTTACGGAACGAGCCATAATAGGGATATGGATAATACCAGTGGGACGCGATACGCCGACGTTGCAAGTTGGGAGCTGTCTGATAGTCTGTGGGCGCGCATTGAACCGTTGTTGCCCCAACCGAAGTCGCGCTATCGCGGACGCGGACGGCAGCGCAAACACATCGGTGGGCGGCCGGCAGCAGACCGGCGCAAGACCATGACCGGCATCTTGTACGCGCTGCGAACCGGCATTCCGTGGAACGCCATGCCGAAAGAGTATGGATCGGGAAAGACAGTCCATCGCTACTTTCAGCGCTGGGTGCAGGCGGGCGTCTTCAAGCGCATGTGGCAGGCGGGTTTGGCGGAGTATGACGAGGTCAAAGGGATCGCCTGGAAGTGGCAAGCGGGCGACGGGGCGATGACCAAGGCCCCGCTGGGGGGGGCGAAAAGACAGGCAAAAACCCTACGGATCGCGCCAAAAGGGGCGTCAAGCGCAGTCTGTTGGTGGATGAGCAGGGTGTGCCGTTGTCGATCGTGGTCAGCGGGGCGAACACGCCGGATAGCGCGTTGCTGGAGTCCACGCTGGATGCCATGCCGGTGGAGCGACCTGACCCGCAAACCGTCCCGCAGAATCTGTGTCTGGACAAAGCTTACAGCGGCGAACCCTGCCGTCAGGTGGCGCAGGCACATGGCTACGAAATCCATGTGCCGGACAAGGAGAACGCCCCAAAAAACGCCGGCGCAAGCCGGGCCGACGCAAGTCGCGCCGCTGGGTGGTCGAAGTGACTCATTCATGGCTCAATCGCTTTCGTCGGTTGCTGATTCGCTGGGAGAAGAAGGCGAGCAATTATCTGTCCCTGCTGTTTTTCGCCTGCGCCATCATCTGTTGGCGCAAATGCGAGGTTTAGAGATAGGCTCTTAATTGCGAAGGCGATGCTTCTGGTTGAACTGACGTATGTGCGCAGCAAGATGCTGTAGCTGATGCGGATCGCACCCCCACGATCGGTCAGAGGCGCGTATGCTTGCAGCAATCTCTGCGCGCAGCGCTGCTTCGTCCAACCGCGTCGCGCATCCATCGCGCACAACCCATTCGCCGTCCGCCATGACACATCGAACATGTTGACGCGTCGCCAGGTGAAGTAAACAAACGATCCAGTCATCGGCGGGAGATCGGCCGTCATGTGGGACGAAGTCGAGATCCAGCAATACAAAGTCGGCAAGATTGCCCACGGCCAGTGTGCCGAGCGCAACGTTCGCCCCAAAGGTAACAATTGCGCCTCCCCGACTGCCCAGATGTAGGACACGACGCGCTTCAACAGAAGCAACCTGTCGGTCGAACCGAGTCGCAGACAGACCTGCCCACAGATTACTCAGCATCCATGCCAGTCGCATTTCACGGAGATAGTCTTGGTCATCATCAAGCGCGTGACCATCTAGGCCAATACCTACGGTGACGCCAGCGGCGAGCATCGCAGCCAGAGGCGCGATACCGCTTCGCAAGCGTAGGTTGCTGCTAGGGTTGTGGATAATGGCTACGCTGCGCTCGGCCAGCAGGGAGAGATCCTCCGGCTCGACCCACACCATGTGCGCCAAAGTCAGCCACGGGCCGAGCGCCCCGATATCATCGAGGTGGCGGATGAAGCTCTTGCCCCATTTGCGGAAGGCGTAATCCCGCTGGGGTTGCGTCTCCAGCATGTGCATTTGCACACGCGTATCGCGTGCGCAGGCCCATTCGACCGCGCGCGAGATGAGCGCATCGCTGCACCACTGGCCACCCGCCGGGCTCACTTGGATGTGAGCCATGTGATGAGCGGCGTCGTGGTAGCGCTCGAAAAGCCGATCGCATAGCGCGAAGTATTCGTCATGCGACAACGCCGGCTTGGACATCGTGTGCGCCATAGCGCGCAATTCGGCAGGCAACCGTGTAATGAAGTTTTCTTCCTCGTCTTGCGACACAGCATAGACCAGCAAGTTCTGATCCACGATGGGTGCATGAAAGGCCACGCGGATGCCGGCGTCGCGATAGCCGCGCAAGGTCGCCGTAGCTTCCTTGGCCATATTGCGCCAGTCGCGCGGGTTGTGGCTGTGCGCCGTCGCCGTGACGCCGGCGCGCAACAGGCGCACGCCATCGTAGGCGGCGGCCAGGTATGGCTCAATATGCGGCTGGGCGCTCAGCCAGAGAAGCCAGGTTTCGAGATCGTCGTCAGGGATGCCGAGCGACGCTGTGCCCAGTCCGCGCCCATGGTCATGACTGTTCACCAAGCCGGGCAACATGAGCGCGCAATCAAAGTGTTCATGATCGGCAAGCGGATACTGCGCGCGCAAATCATCACGAGCGCCGGCAGCAACAATGCGATTGCCATCCACGCAAATTGCAAAATCGGCCTGTAGCTCGGCAAAGGCATGGGGCAGGCCGAACGCGGCAGAAATCAGCTTCATCGCACGAACAACCCCGCTTGCTGCCCGCCATCAATCACGAAGACCTGGCCGGTCATCATCTTCGCTGCATCAGACGCCAGATAAACAGCGAGCGCTGCCACCTCATCCGTGCTTACAACGCCGCGCAGTGGTTGGAAACGGTCGAGGAAGGCGTCGCGTGCTGCCGGGTCAACGCCTGCCGTGAGCGGCGTATCTACATAGCCGGGGCAGATCGCGTTGCAGCGAATGCCTTCGCGGGCATAGTCGAGGGCAATCGAGCGGCTCAGATTGATCAATCCGGCCTTGGCTGCCGAGTAAGCGGCTTTACCGGTAGCGGCGCGTATGCCGAACGTGCCGGCCACGTTCAAGATCACCCCACCCCGTGTGCGCAAATGCGGGATGGCATATTTAGCAATCAAAAAGGCGCTCGTGAGGTCTGTCGCGATACATGTGTCCCACTCCTCTTCGCTAATGTCGGTTACGCGGCCGGAGGGGCTGATGCCGGCACTGTGCAACACTACATCCAACCGGCCGAACCGTTCGACTGTATGCGCGATCGCCTGTTGCACCTCGACGCTGCGCGCGACGTCAGCGGTGATGGGGAGGGCATGCTCACCCAGTTTGCGCGCCACGGCCTCGCACTTGCTGCGCGTGCGCCCAACCACCGCGACGCACGCGCCCCGCGCCGCAAACGCCAACGCACAGGCCCGACCAATACCCGACCCGCCACCAGTGACGAAGACGACCTTGTCTTTCATAGCCGTCGTTTAGCGGCAAATAACCGAGCGCGTTACCGACCGGGGTCGAACTGGAGCGGCAGAGCAATCAACCCACGAACCGAGAAATTATCGCGCCATTCAAGCCGATCTCTATCTACTGCCAGTTTGACGTTCGGTAAGCGTTTTAACAACGTGGCGAATGCCACTTGTGCTTCTAACCGAGCCAGCGGCGCGCCCAGGCAATAGTGAATGCCATGGCCAAAGCCGAGATGTTTGTTGTCGCTCCGCGTGATGTCGAATTCGTCTGGACACTCAAACCGCGCCGGGTCGCGATTGGCTGCGCCGAACAACAACATGACAAAGTCGCCGGCCCGAATGCGATGCCCACCGATCTCGATATCCTCCACGGCTTGGCGGCCGGTGAATTGCACCGATCCGTCGTAGCGAATCATCTCTTCAACCGCGCTTGTCATGTATTCAGGATGGTCTTTCAATTGCTGCAACTGGCGAGGGTGGTGCAACAGCGCCAACATGCCGTTGCCGATCAGGTTTGCCGTCGTCTCGAAACCCGCTGCCAGCAACAATGCACAATTAGCCAGGAGCTCGTGATGAGTCAGCCGGTCGCCTTGCAGCTCAGCTTGCACCAGATCGTTGAGTAAGCCGGGACGTGGACGCACACGGAGCAACTCGATGCGCTCACTGAAATAGGCGAACATCGCGCGCATGCTGCGCACGGCACGATCATTCTCGGTCGCCGTTGTGTTTACCTTGCCCGTAAACGTGTTGAAGTCGTTCACCCAGGCAATGAAGCGCTCGCGATGATCGTGCTCAGCACCGAGCATCTCGGAGATAACATACATCGGCAAACGGTTAGCAAACCGATCCATCAGTTCGATGTAACCGACAGTTCGCACAGGTTCGAGCAGCTCATCCACGATGCGCTGCACAAGCGCCCGCATCGTCTCCAGCGACTTCGGGCTGAACGCCTTCTGCATCAGCGCACGTAGTCGTGTGTGCTTGGGTGGATCGCAGAACAGCATCATGTCGTCCTGAGCCTGGAAGACAGGCTTCAGATCTTCGACACCCGCTTGCTTCAATTTCTCCAGCGACGCGCTGCGTTCAGAGCGCAGGCGCGGATCGTGTAAAGCTGCTGCAACATCGGCATACCGCGCGAGCAGCCAGAACCCATGCACGTCATCGAAGTAGGCTGCGTGTCGCTCACGCAACCAGGCGTAGAAAGGGTATGGATCGGCGCGCATATCACGCGTGAAGAGCTGCAGACAGCGTTCATCGTTCATCGTCCATCTTATCGTTCATCGTCCATCTTATCTACTCCGCTTTACTCCAGCATCCACCCCCCATCTATCAAGATCGTGTCGCCGGTGACATAGCGCGCTTCATCTGAAGCCAGCCACACAACGACATCGGCGACATCTTCGGGCTGACCGAGTCGCTTGAGCGGGATGCGACGCATCCAGTCGGCCATCGTCGCCGGGTCACTCAGCGCCGGTTTGGTCATCTCGGTTTGAATGATGCCGGGGGCAATCGCGTTGCAGCGCACACCGAGCGGCCCGTATTCAAGCGCCGTGCAGCGCGTGAGGGCGGCTACGCCGGCTTTGGCGGCGCAGTAGTGCGCCGAACGGGTGAAGGCGATCAAGGCGCTGATCGAGGCAGCATTGATGATGGCACCGCCGCGCTGTTCGCGCACCCAGTAGGCCAGCACAGCGCGGCTCACCTTGAACACGCCGGTCAGGCAAATGGCGATCATTCGCTCCCAGTCTTGATCGCTCATGTCGTGGATGCCGTTGAGACCGGCGTTAAAGAAGATACCGGCGTTGTTGAAGAGCGCGTCAACGCTGCCGAGTTGCTCGACGGCGCCGGACACCATCTTATCCACCTCCGCGGTGTTCGTGACATCGGTTCGAGTCGCGACAACGCGCACGCCGTGCATCTCGCATAAGCGCGCCGTCTCTTGCACACCGTCGAAATTCATATCCGACAAGGCAAGATGGCAGCCCACCTGGGCGAAGCGCAGCGCAGCAGCTCGGCCAATCCCACGCGCCGCGCCGGTAATGACAACGACTTTATCTCGAAGGCCTCTCACCGTTCAGTTCAACCCTCCACTCGCAAGCGATGCCTGTACATGCGCGCGGCGCTGCTCACCATGCCACGCCTCGACTTCAACTGTTCCGCAACCGTGGATCTATGAGGTGGTAGATCAGATCCACGACCAAGTTCACGATCACATAGATGAAAGCCACAACGATGACCGCTGCCTGGACGACGGGATAATCGCGTCTGAGTATGCCGTCGAGCAGCAAACGTCCCATTCCCGGCCATGAAAACACCATCTCGGTGATGACCGCGCCGCCAAGCAAAGCGCCGAACTGCAAACCGAGAAAGGTCGTTACAGGCAGCAAAGCATTGCGAAAGGCGTGCTTCAAGACTACCGAAAGCTCGAGAAGCCCCTTGGCACGGGCAGCACGGATGTAGTCTGTGGTCATGACCTCCAGCATCGCTCCTCGGGTGAGCCGCGCAATGAAACCTGCAGATGTCAGCCCGATCGCCAGAGCTGGCAAGACCAAGTGGCGCAGGTGGCTCTGCAATGCATTCCAGTTACCGGTCAGCAGCGCATCCAGCAGCATGAAGTTAGTGATGCGCTCATACGCGACGCCGCCGGCGATGCGCCCGCCCACCGGCAACCATTTGAGCTGAACCGCGAAGACGATGATGAGCACGATAGCAATCCAGAACCACGGCACCGACATGCCCAGCAAAGCGCCGGTGCGCACCGCGAAGTCGAGCACGCGATTGCGCGTCACCGCCGAGACCACGCCGGCGCTCACGCCAATTAACGTCGCGATGATCATGGCACTGATGGCTAACTCGATTGTGGGCGGCACACGCTCATAGAGCAAACGTGTGATCGGCACAGCGGACGACATGGAGACGCCGAAGTCACCACGCAGCAGATCACGCAGAAAAGCAACGTATTGCTGGGTGATCGGCTTGTCCAGATCCCATTGTGCTTTGAACTGCTCGATTTGCTCAACGGGCAAGTTGAGGCTGAAGATGACATCGGCTGCGTTGCCGGGAACCAATCTGAGCACGACAAAGGTAAGCGTAGCGACGGCCCACAGCACCACAGGGAGCCAGAGCAGACGAGAGATCAGATACTTCATTGTCGTGAGCGAGCGTGAACGCCATCGAGTCAGTCAACGTCGGCGATCACAAACACCACGGATCTGATGACACTGTTGACATTGGCAACACTATCACTTCAGCATTGGGTCTAAGGAATCGCGCAGTGCATCGCCGATGAAGTTCACACTTAGCACTGCTGCGGTGATGAACAATCCGGGAATGAGCGGGATGTAGGCCGCGCTGAAGACGTGTTTCTGCCCTTCAGCTACCATCAATCCCCAATCCGGCTGCGGCGGCTCCACACCTAGACCCAGGTAATTGAGCGCCGCAGCTGTGCTGATCGCTATGGCCAGCGAAGCTGTCGCCTGAATCAAGATCATAGGCAATGTGTTGGGGACAATATGCCTGAATACCACATGCGAATGGCTTGCGCCTAGCGCCTGGCTGGCGGTGATGTGGTCTTGATGCTTTAACCCCAGCACGACCGACCGCACGACGCGGGCAAACGTCGGGATGAGCGAAAAGGCGATGGCTGCGACGAGGTTTGCCATCCCCGGACGCAGCGAGGCCACGATCAGAATGGCCAGTAAGATGGCCGGGAAGCTGAGCATCACGTCCATCGCTCGCATGAACAGGTTGTCCAACCATCCACCCCGATAGGCAGCCACGACGCCCACCGCGCTGCCAATCAACGTAGCGAGGAGCACAGACAATACACCGGCCGTCAGCGTGTTGCGTGCGCCGTATAGGATGCGTGTAGCGATGTCACGGCCCAGATCATCTGTGCCAAGCAAGTATTCCCTCCCAGGCGGCTTGAAGCGCTCGGCGATGCGCGGCAACGTCGGATGGTGAGGAGTGAGCGTGGGCGCAAAAAGTGCGCCCAGCGAGATCGTAACCAGAAAGATCAAACCAACAGCAGCAGCTTTGAACCGGCGCGCAAAGCGCAGGGCACAGCGTAAGGCGTGCCCTGCGCTCTTCGACTCGAATGACGCAGTTGAAACCGTCAAGCGCTGAGCCGTTGATGCCGCGGTCATCGCTACGCCGATCCAATGGTCACGCCGCGCAGGAAGATGCGTTCGGTATTCACTGCGTTGGGTGGCACATTGACATTGCTGGCAACCACATAGGGCTTCTCATAGTAGGCCAGCATGACATAGGGGAGATCCTCCAGGATCAGGTCTTGAATCTCCTTATAGATCGCTTTGCGCTTCTCTGGATCGCTTTCGCTGCGCCCTGCATCAATCAATGCGTCATACTTGGCAGCCATTTCGCTCTTGGCGACGCCGGTCTCCCATTGTGCACTCCCCTGCGAGCTGTGCAACAGACGCACCTTGTTGTCCGGATCGGGCACCCATAGCGAGCGCTGCGTCATGTTCAACTGTGTCTCGCCGGCGAAGACCTTTGCCGGATACGCACTGGCATCGAGTTTGTCCAGCGTCACCTTGAAGCCTACGGCCTCCAAGTCTGCTTTGATCAACTCCGCCATTTGCGGCCAGAAGCGGTTGTTCTCATAGCTGAACGTGATCTCCACCGGCAACGGCAGGCCGGATTCCTGCAAGAACGTCTTGGCCTTGTCTGGATCATAGACGCTGACTTGCAGGCCAGCGGGATCGTAACCGAATTCTGCTGGGCCGATGAACGACGCCGGCAACACGCCCAAGCCGTACAGCGCGCCGTCAATCAGGTTTTGCCGGTTGATGGCGTAGTTGATCGCACGGCGTACGTTGATGTTGTCCATCGGCGGTTGCAGGCGATTGAGCCCGAGGAAGAGGTTGACCAAAGGCAGGCCTTTCTCAACCTTGAGATTGGAATTCTGTTGGAAGCGCGCGATCGCCGCCGAGGGCGGATACGCTGCAAAGTTGACTTCGCCCGCTTCAATTGCTGCGATCATCGCGGCTTCGTCGGGATAACCGCGAAAGATCACTTTGTCAATCTTCGGGCGGCCTTGCCAGTAGTCATCGAACGCCACCACGACGGCTTCTTGTCCGGGGACGAATTTCTCCAGCTTGAAGGGCCCAGCGCCGACCGGATTGAGGCCGACTTCCGGCCCGAACTCGTCCATGGCCTTCACGCTCATGATTGCTGCCGCAGGATGGAAGAGACGATGGAGCTGCGCTGCATCCGGCTGCTTGAGCGTCAGCCGGACGGTCATATCATCCACCTTCTCCAACTTCTCCCAGTTGGCCACGCCGTATTCGGCATTCATATACATCCCTTTGACGTAGCTCTTGTCATCGGGATCGGTCATGCGATTGAGGCTGCGCACAACGGCGTCGGCGTTCAGCTCAGTGCCATCGTGGAATTTGACGCCCGGGCGCAATTTGAAGGTGTAGACCAGGCCATCGGGCGAAATCTCCCAGCTTTGGGCCAGCGCAGGACGCGCCGGATCGGTCCACTTTTCGCCGGGTTGCGTGAGTCGGTCATACACATTGTCGAGGATATTCGAACAACCGAAGCCGTTCCATAGACCGGGCTCAAGTGACTCACCAATCGCTTCGGCAGCAAAGACCAACGTCCCACCGCCGCTCACTGCGGGCGCCTCGGTCGGCACGATGGTGGGCGCGACCAACTCCGGTGTAGCGATGGGCACTTGAGTGGGCAAAGGCGTTGGCGTATTGGCAGGGGCGACCGGCGTAGGCGCAGGCGCAGCCGGCGTCGCGCATGCCGAAAGCAATGTGCTCACACCCACGACGCCACTCGCGCGCAAAAAGGCGCGGCGTGAAATGATTCGCTTCGACTCTCGCTGAGTAATCATGTTCCTTCTTTCCTCCTTCAAAATCGCAGTTGAAAGCTCTCAAACAAGCCACAGCGGCGTCGAGGCAGCACGGGCTTTGACTTGACGTTCCTCTAGGTGTTAGTCTTCGGTGATGACGTGAGCGATGATCTCGCCCACAGGCGCTTCGGCTCCGTCCTGAAAACGGATGTCGGTCAACACGCCGGTGGCAGGCGCTTCAAGTTCGGTCTGCACCTTCTCCGTCTCCACCAGCGCGATCGGCTTACCTCGTTCCACACGTTCACCTTCGGCAAATAGCCACTCGGCGATCAATCCGGCAGTCATCGTCATGCCGAACTTCGGCATGTAAACGGGCACCTTTGCCATACGCCAAACGAACTAAGCAGCGTAGCGCGCCCGATAACTGTCGGCGGCGACGCTTCGATCCTCATCCATCGTTTGCCGAATAGCCGCCACGATGTCAGCCACCGACGGAATGACGGCTCGCTCCAAGACCGGGCTGAACGGCGACGGCACATCACTACCGCTTACGCGTCTCGGCGGCGCTTTCAGGTGGTGAAAGGCTTTCTCGGCGACCGTCGCCGCCCATTCACTGGCTGCTCCGCATATCGGCTTACCTTCATCCACTGCCACGAACCGCCCGGTTTTTGCCACGCTGTCGAGCACCAGCGCTTCGTCCCAGGGTTTCAACGTGCGGAGGTCAATCACCTCAACGGCGACGTCTTCGCGCGCCAAAACATCGGCTGCTTTGATCGCAACCTGAACCATCGCGCCGGCAGCGCAAACGGTCACATCGCGCCCCATGCGCCGCACTTCGCCCTTACCAAGTGGCACGAGATAGGGTTCATCGGGCACTTCGTCGCGCATGCCGGTCAACGAAAGTGGGCTGAGAAAGATCACGGGGTTGTCGTCGCGGATGGCCGACTTGAGCAGACCTTTGGCATCATAGGGATTGCTGGGCAGCACCACCTTCAACATTGGCACATTCATGAACATCGGATGAACGGCGTGAGAATGATGTGCACCTGCGCTAATGCCACCGCCGTTCTGCGCCATGAACACGATCGGCACGCTGGTCTGTCCGCCGAACATATAGCGCGCGCTGGCGGCCTGTTGAATGATTTGGTCGAGCGCAAGATACAAGAAGGCGCCGAACATGAGATCCACCACGGGCCGCAACCCTGTAATCGCAGCGCCGATGCCGGCGCCGGCAATCGCGAGTTCACTAATCGGCGTATCAACCACGCGCTTCTCGCCAAACTCGGCGTATAACCCACGGGTGCCGGCAAACACCCCCAGGCGCACATCTTCGCCTATTAATAACACCCTCGGATCGCGTCGCATTTCTTCTGCCAGGGCTTCTTTGATCGCAGCGACGTAGGTTTTCTTTGTCATCCCGCCTCCCTACCGTGAGTGCAAAGCCTTAAACCCATCCATCGTCGTAGATAGATTCTGGACTTGGGTCAGGGCTTTGGCGTGCGAAGTTCACCGCTGCGGCAACGGCTTGTGTGATTTGCTGATCGAGTGCTTCAAGCACATCCGGCGTAACCACTCGCATCTGCACCATCTTGCTGTGCAGGATGCGAAGCGGGTCCTTCGCCTGTGCCTCGGCCAATTCCTCCGCCGAGCGATAGACGCCGCCGGCCAAAAAAGCCTTTTCTCCCTCGGCATGTCCGCCCGTACGGTGTGCTTTCGCTTCGATCAGCGTCGGGCCTTCGCCGTTCCGTGCGCGCTGCACCGCAGTGTTCGCCACTTCATATACCGCCAGCGCGTCCGTGCCGTCCACAATGACACCGGGCACGCCATAGCCGGTCGCGCGCAGGGCGATATCGCGCACGCTGGTGACTTTCTCCATCGGCGTAAACTCGCCATACCGGTTGTTCTCGCACACAAACAACACCGGCAGTTTCATCACTGCCGCCAGGTTAAGCGACTCATGGAAGCTGCCCTCATTTGCCGCGCCATCGCCGAAGAAAGTGACGGCGACCTGGTCTGAGCCGCGATACTTCGCGCTCAACCCCGCACCGACCGCAATTGGAATGCCGCCGCCGACAATGCCACATGCTCCCAACATGCCGATGCTGAAGTCGGCAATGTGCATACTGCCGCCCTTCCCCTTGCAGTAGCCAGTGGCTTTGCCGAACAACTCCGCCATCATACGGTTGAGGTCGCCGCCCTTAGCGATGACATGACCATGACCGCGGTGCGTGCTGACGATGTAATCATCGTCGCGCAACGCGGCGCACACGCCGGCCGCGACCGCTTCTTCGCCGATGTAGAGATGAACGAAGCCGGGCAACTGGCCTTGGGCAAACAACAAACCAACCTGCTCTTCAAAGCGACGAATGCGCAGCATGCGGACATAGAGGTCGAGAACCTTTTCGTTATTCATTGCAGGTACACACAAGGACAAACCATCGCGCCAGCTAGATAGCTTTCTCCGATATTGCAACTAACCTTTCTGCAGCAAGCGCCAACACCTTCGTTGCGGTCACCACTTGCGTGACCTCAATCCGCTCATCCACCATCGGCCACACCGGAATGAAGCCTGGCCCGTATTCGACACACGTGATGCCAACGCCCTTGAAGTGGCATGTATCGGCCGTTGCACCAATCCGGTGTCCCGCACCTACGTTCGGCGTGCTCCCGGTCACGGCTTCGTGAGCAGCGATGATCGCCTGGGTCAGCGGCGACTCAACCGGCGTCGCTTCGCGCGCCGGCATATTCGGCTGCTGCGCGCTCTGCGGGATGATCAACTCGAAGCGGAAGTCGGCATCATCTTCCGCGATGCGCTCCAGCAAACGCTGCATGTCCTCGCGGACCGTATCTTCTGTCATGCCGGGAACGATCCGCAGGTCAAACACCAACGTCGTAATATCCTGGAAATGCTCGATATTGCGCACGGCCATGCGTGGGAAGCCAGGTAGCAATGGGTGCGGATCGAAACGCAGCCAGCCACCGTGCGGGAGCGGGTGATAGGCCGGGCCGAATGTTTGGATGACTTTGGCGGCTTTCTCGATCGGATTGATATACGGTGTGCGGTGCTTGAACTCGCCGATGACTTTGATCTTGCCCTGCACATAGCCGACGGAAATCACACCGACATCAAGGTTGGTCGCCTCGGTGACGATGCAGTAGTCAGGCCGTAACCCGGTGTTGATCAAGTGCATCGCCCCGACGCCGCCACCGGTCTCGGCGACCACGCATGCCACGACGAGCGCGCCCTTCAGACGCAGGTGCCCGGCGTCGCGCGCGCGACGGATAGCATCGGCGGCAACGAGCATGGATGCCAAGCCGGATTTCATGTTGATCGCGCCCAGGCCATACAAGTAGCCATCCTCCACTTCCCCACCAAAAGGGTTGTGCGTCCATTCGGCCTCGCGAAACGGCCGGCCTTGCCAATCGCTGGTATCGGTATGCCCACACAGCATCAAGCTCGGCCCGCCGGCACCATCTAAACCGGCGATGACCTGATGCGTCACGCTGCCGTCGCGCAACGGGACAGCTTGAACCTCCACGCGGTCGAAACAACGGGAGCGGCACCAGTCGGCGATGAAGTAGGCAACATCCGACTCCTTCCACAGAAAAGACGGAATACGAATGAGTTGTTGCGCCAGCTCGATCGGCTCGGTGTCGTTGAGATAGTCCAAGACTGAGTGCATCGCGTCGCTTGCTAATCACTGTTCGCAGGCATGCGAATACCAAATCAGAGGGCGCGCGTTCGATGACACATTAACTCTTCTTCACAATCGCCCATACATCGAACCCGACCTGAGCGCCGCCCCATAGTTCCTTGACGCCTACGGTGCTACGAGTGGGATACGGCTCGGAGAAATACTCGCGGAAGATGCGATCCATCTCGTCGAACTTGCCGATATCGGTCAAAGACACGTTCACTCGGATCACATCGTGCAGCGAACAGCCTGCTGCCGACAACACGGCGCGAATGTTGTCCAGCGCCTGCCTCGCCTCAGCCTCGAAACCACCTTTCACCACACCGCTGCCGTCGGGATGCGTGCCGAGATAGCCCGAGGTGACAACCAAGTCGCCAATGCGTAACGCTTGGCTGTAGCCACTGCGCGGGATCGGCGCAGCATCCGTCAGAATTACCTGGAAGTGATCCGCCATGGACGCGTCAGGCTATTGCAGTATCTAATTCAACGGCTTCTACACCTTGGCACTGCCGTTGCTGCCGGCTCGGCTCTCTCGCAGATAGTTGTAAACCGTGGCACGACTTAGTCCAAGCATGTCAGCCACGATGGAGACGGCTTTCTTCATCTGAAACAACCCTTTGCTCTCCAGCTGGCTCATGAGTTCGATCTTGTCATCCCGACTCATCCCGGCCAGGCTGCGACCGGTTTCATAGAGCGTCTCGGCAACAACAGACTGCACCGTGTCAAAGATGTTGTCGGAGAACGTCTCAGTCGTGCGTTCGTTATCTCTGGTTGCCACAAACGCATTCAGTGCGTTACGTGCTGCAATGAAATCCGTGACGTCGAGGTTCACGCACAACGCACCGACAGCGTGCCCATGCTCATCACGCAAGAAGATCGTGCTGCTCTTCATCATGCGACCGCCCGGCAGGCTGGTGGCATAGCCGTAGAGATCCTCATGCGTCTCTCCTTTGCGCACCTTCTCTAGGATCAAGTCAGTTGCCGGGCCGCCGACCGTTCGACATGTGACGTTGCCCTCGATGTGCACGATGGAGTGTTCGAGGTCGACAAAGTCATGCAGCACGACTTCGCACATCGGCCCTAACAGCTTGTGCAGCGCCGTGGCGAGCTGCTTGGCAATGACGAACGTCGTATGACTATCCTGCTTGAGTGGACCTTTGCTCCGCTTCGTGGGGGCGCCAGATTGACCCGCTTGGCGAGCCTTCGATGCTGAGAGGCCTCTGGACATCGTGCTTGAGTCAGCTCACTACAGGATAGAGCGAACTACGTTTACTATGCTACACGGTCATTGACAGTTTGTCAATACTTTAGACAATATGAATAAATGAGTGAACACGAAATGCTCGACCAAGTGCTATACGTCCAACGCGGACCGGCTACATTGCTGGAGATGAGCGGCCCAGAGGTGCAAGCGGCGCTCCAAGTCACCCAGACCATTCTGATCCCCTTCGGCGCGATTGAGGACCATGGCGCTCACTTGCCGCTCGGCACAGATGTCTTCGAAGCGCGGGAGATTTGTCGCCGCACGGCGATCCGGCTGGCGGCGCAGGGATGTCCCGTCGTCATCGGCCCGACCTTGCCGTTCGGCGTCTCGTCCTTCCACATGGGATTCCCCGGCACGATCTCGATCTCCGCAACGACGCTACTGGCATTAACGAAGGAGGTCTGTTTATCACTTTACAAAGGCGGCTTCCGCAACTTTGTGTTGATCCACGGCCACGACGGCAACCTACCGACCATGATGGTCGCCGCCCAAGAGGTAGTGGATGCCACTCCCGACGCTGTTGCCGTTGTGCTGAATTGGATGGTCGCGCTAAGCAAGGTGTATCACACCATCCAGCGCAGCCGAAAAGGGGAAAGTCATGGCGGAGAGGGCGAGACATCGCGACTGCTGGTGACCCACCCTGAGCTTGTACACCCTGAACGTGGCGTGCCTTTTCACCTTGCGCCGGAAGACTTGCGCAAGATTCAAAGCGCGGAGAGCATGAAAACCGGAGGCGGCGTGTTTTACGGCATTCGCAGCTACAAGGATCTCACGCCCTACGGCCACATCGGCGATCCGACGCTCGCCGCACCGGAGACGGGTGAGAAAGGTTATGAGGTGATCGTGGACTGGTTGAGCAGCATCATCAAGCGGGACTTCTTCGACGCGCGCGGGTAAGTTTCGTCACGTCGTCCGGCCAAGACGCCGCGCGGACACCGCAGATATGCGCTCCCGCACCCCCCTGGCCGCCCATGCCAACAGGAAACAGGCGATGCACGCCAGCACGATCGTCGCGCCGGAAGACACATCGAGGTGGTAGGACACGAGCAAGCCGATGAGCGATGCAAAGACGGCGATGGCTGCCGCTAACGCCATCATGCTCGGCAGCCGGCGCGTAAGCAACGAAGCGGCAGCCGCCGGCACGATCAACAGCGCGCTCGTCAGCACCACGCCGACGGCCTGGATCGCGCCGACGACCGCCAGCGCCATCAACACCAGCAGCACGTAGCGCAGGCGATCAGGCCGCAGGCCGATCACCTCGGCATGCGTCGGATCGAACGAGGTCAACTCTAATTCCTTGTGCAGCAGCGCGAGCACGATGCCGATCGCCAGCGAAATCAGCGCGAAGAGACGCAACTGGTCATCGGTCACGCCGACGATATAGCCGAAGAGCATGTGGCTGAAATCACGGAAGCTGCGCACCGCGCTCATCAGCAAGATGCCCAGGGCGAACATGCCGGTGAACAAAATGCCGATCGCGGTGTCTTCGCGGATTTCGCGCCGGCGTGAAAGCCAACCGATGCCCAGCGCCGTCGCAATGCCCGCCAGCAGCGCGCCGCCGACCATGTTCCAGCGATTGAGGTAGGCGATCACCAGGCCGGGCAGGACGGTGTGCGCCAGCGCGTCGCCGATGAAGGCCATTCGCCGCAGCACGACATAGATGCCCAGCAGCGCGCACGTCACGCCCACCAGCATGCCGGCTATCGCCGCCGTGCGCATGAAGCCATACTGGAACGGCCCGACCACCCATTCGACCAAGTTCATGTCGTCACCATTGCTTGGCCGTTCAAATCGAAGGGGGCATGCGAGTGTTCGCTCACTGGGCCCACACCGCGCGCCACCACCCGGCCGTCCATCAGGAACAGCGCATCGTCGAAGTCCGTCTGCAGGCGATCTAATTCGTGCGTCGCGACGATGACCGTCCTGCCTTCGCGTTGTAGGTCGCGCAACACCGACGACACCGCTTCGCGCGTCGCTGCGTCCACGGCGTTCAACGGTTCATCCAAGAGCAGCAGGTCGGCGTCCTGCGCCAGCGCGCGCGCCAACAGTGCGCGTTGCTGCTGGCCGCCGGAAAGCTCGCCGATCTGCCGCTCGGCCAGATCGCTCAAATGCAACCGGGCGAGCGCTTCATCCGCTTTGCGCCAATCTTCGCGCGTCGGCCAGCGCAGCCAGCCCAGGTGTGGATAGCGGCCGGTCAGCACCAGCCGGCGCACGCTGATCGGGAAGCTCCAGTCCAGCTCACCGCGCTGCGCCAGGTAGGCCACCCGATGCGGGAACGCGCCAACGCGCGCGCCAAACACCGTCAGCGCGCCGGGCGCGACCGGTAGCAGGCCGGCCACGGCCTTCAGCAGCGTGGACTTGCCCGCGCCGTTCGGACCGACCAGCGCCACGCGCGCCCCTGTGGGCACGGTCAAGCTAATCTCCTGCAGCGCCGGACGCTCTGCACCCGGATAGCGCACGCCCAGGTTGCGCGCCTGTACCGCCGGCACGTCGCTTGTGGTCAACGCAAATCGCCGGCCACCGTAAGGGAAGATCGGTCGCTTAACCCGCGTTGTGCGTGTCATGCAAGAACGTGATCCGCGCAGGGCTGCCCTTCGGCGAACCCCATCCGCTCATTTCATCAACGCTTCGACGATCGCGCGCACGTTGAAGCGCATCATATCAATGTAGGTCGCGCCGGGGCTGCCGGGCGCACCGAGGGCATCGGTGTAGAGCGATGGGCCGATCTCGATGCCGGCTTCTTCGGCGAGTCGCTCCACGGCTTGCGGGTTGGTGACGTTCTCCAGGAAGACGACCTTCACCCCCTCGGCCTTGACGGCTTCGGCAAGCTTCGCGAAGTCCTGAGCAGATGGCTCACGCGCTTCGGCAGACATCGTCCCCAAGACGGCCCCGACGATCTTGAACCCGTAGCGATCGGCGAAGTAGCCCAGCGCCTCGTGCGAGGTCGCCAATTTGCGCCGGTCTTCGGGAATTTGCTCCACCAAGCCGACGATCTCTTCATCGAGTGCCTCAAGCCGAGCAATATACGCCTCGGCATTGGCTGCATAGAAATCGGCGTTGGCCGGGTCGGCCTCACCGAGGGCTTGAGCGATGGTGCGCACCATCTGGATAGCGTTGCGAACATCCTGCCACACGTGTGGGTCGTATTCGCCGTGCTTATGGGCATGCTCGCCGGCTTTCGCCTCGCCGTGATCGTGCGCTTCTTCTTTGTCCGTGCCATGTTCGTGAGCGTGCTCATGCGCGTCGTGGGCCTGTTCAAACGGCCGAGGGTCTATTCCCTCGCTCAGCATGATGCGTTTGGCGCGCGAGCCGGACGCCTCGTACAGCCGGTCAAGCCAAGACTCGAACATCAAGCCATTCTCAAAGATCAGTTGAGCATCGGCCACTTTGGCCGTATCGGATGGTGTAGGCTCATAGTCGTGCGAGTCGGTTTCCGGGCCGACTAGGGTAACGAGTTCCACCTTATCGCTCGCCACATTGCGCACCAGGTCGGCGACGATGCTGAACGTCGCCAGCACTTTCAATTTCGCTCCGCCAGCAATTGCCGGCGAAGGCGCAGGCGTGACACGAGGGGCCTCTGCGCTAAGGGGAATGGCGGGCGCAGGCTGCGCCTGAGGGGCAGACGGCACGGCGCAGGCCGACGTAACCAGCGCCATCGAAACAAGCAACGGGCCAAACGTCAACACCGATCGGCAGCGCAGCATCTCTAACCTCCGGGATACAGTCTGGAATTTACTGAGAATGATTCTCATCACAACGAAACAGTATACCAGAAGCAACTGCGCTAAAATCGGCGTATGCTAAAGCGCACGCGCGACATCCAAAACGCCCTGAGCGAATCAGGGTATCGCATCACACAGCCCCGCCGGGCGGTGATCGAGGTAGTCATGCGCGCCCGCCGCTCGCTCAGCCCGGAGGAGATCCTGGCACGCGCGCGCAAGATAGACCCTGGGGTTGGCCTGGCGACGGTGTATCGCACACTCGACATGCTGCACGCCGAAGGTCATCTGGAGCGCGTGCGCATCGGCAACAAGGGCTACGCGCTGACGTGCACCGAGAAAGCATTGCACTTTCACCTCATCTGTGAGCGCTGCCGAACGGTGACCGAGTTACAGTCCGATCACTTCTCGCGCGCGCTGATGGCGCAGCTGCGCGCTGCCGGATTCGCATCGCGCAAGCACGCCATCGAGATCCTCGGCCTGTGCGCCAAATGCCAACCGTCCGAGTGAAGTACGATTGGCAGGCCATGGCTGAATTGCACACCGTCTTCGGCGCGTCAGGCGCGCTCGGCTCGGCAGTCATCCACCACTTGGAAGCCGAAGGCTTGCCCATTCGCGCCGTCGCGCGCGATCCGGCCAAAGCCGCCGAAATGCTCCCCGACGGCATCGAGATCGTCGCCTGCGATGCCACAGACCTAGCCAGCGTCGTGGAAGCCTGCAAGGGCACGGGCGTGATCTACAACTGCCTCTACGTCGGCGACAGAATGAAAGAGGTGACGGCGTACCTGTTGACCGGCGCGCGTGAGGCCGGCGCCCGGCTGGTGCACCCGAGCAACGGACTGGTCTACGGTCCGCTCCGTCAGGTGCCCATCAAGGAAGATCATCCCCACAACGCAAACACACGGCGCGGATTGATGCGCAAAGAAACCGAGGCGATGCTCATGGAAGCGCACGCCAGAGGTGATGTCCCTGTTGTCATCCCGCGACTGGCGACGTTCTATGGCGCGCACGTGCATGGCACGTTTATGAGCATGATCTTCGAAGCAGCCTATCAAGGTCACAAGGCGCTATGGTTCGGCCGGCTGGACGTGCCGCACGATCTGCTCTATCTGCCCGACGCTGCCGCAGCGTGCGTCTTGCTGGCGCTGAACGACGCCGCCTACGGCCAGGTCTGGCATGTGCCCGGCGCCGGCCCGCTCACCGGCGAGGACTTCATCCGACGCGTCTTCAATGCCTACGGCAAAACGCCGAAGATCGGCGCGCGCGGGCGCACGTTCTTCCAACTGGCCGGCCTGGTCGCGCCGCGCATCAGCGATATGGCCGAGGTGCTCTACCAGTTCGAGCAGCCGTTCGTCATGGACGGCTCTAAGTTCGCCGCCGAATACCCCGACTTCCAATACACGCCGCACGACGTGGGCATTCAGGATACGGTGAACTGGTACCGCGCATACTTCGGCGCAGGCGAATGATCGTCAGCGCAGCATCGGATGGGCACGCATGACGAGCTGCAGCGTCATCCCCCACGGATCGCGCAGAAAGCACAACTTGTCTCCGGCCGGCGTCGTCGTGATCTCGCCCTCTGCCGTTGCGCCGGCAGCGATCAACCGCGTGCGCTCGGCCTCGATGTCATCTACGGCGAAGGCGATGTGAAAAGCAACAGGATGCATGCCCGCGTAGTCGGCCACCCCCACCGGCTGTTGGTAGAACTCGAACATCATGTTGCGGCCCTGGTCGGCCAGAAAGGTCATGTAGGGCGGCTCGTTCGTCGCGCGCATCACCGCCAGATTGAGGTTTTTGACATACCACTCGACGACTTTAGGCGCGTCGTTCACGTTGATTGCAATGTGTTCGAATCGAATACTCATGATCTTTCCTTTGGAGGGTTTTACGCAAGTCAGTATACTCTCCTGCGTCTTGCGTATTCCGTGACGCAGATCACGAGACAAGTTACACCTAACACGTGACACCTGACACCCAACGCCCGACCCATGACACCGAACACGATTCTTCGCTGGGGACTACTTAGCACCGCGCGCATCAACCGATCGCTCATTCCACCGCTGCGCGCGTCGCCACGCAACCGGCTGGTCGGCGTCGCCAGCCGCGACCCGGCCAAAGCCGAAGCCTACGCGCGTGAGTGGCAGATCGAGCGGGCCTTCGGCAGCTATGAGGCGATGCTCGAAAGCCCGGAGATTGACGCTGTTTACATCTCGCTGCCCAACAGCCTGCATGCCGAGTGGACGATCAAGGCACTGCGCGCCGGCAAGCACGTGCTCTGCGAGAAACCGCTGACCACGCGCGTCGAAGATGTGGACGCCATCGCTGCTGCGGCGCGAGAAACCGGCAGAATCGTCGCCGAGGCCTTCATGTATCGCCATCATCCGCAAACGCTGAAGTTGAAATCGCTGATCGAACAGGGTGCGATCGGCGAAGTCCGCCTCGTGCGCGGCTCATTTACTTTCAATCTGACCGACCGCGCCAACGTCCGCGTGAACATCGGCCTGGACGGCGGCAGCATCTGGGATGTCGGCTGCTATTCGATCAACTATGCGCGCACGATGATCGGCGCCGAGCCGATAGAGGCGTTCGGCATGCAATTCACCAGCCCGAGCGGTGTGGATGAGACATTCGTCGGGACGCTGCGTTTCGGCGAAGACGTTTATGCGCAGTTCGACTGTGGCTTTCGCGCTCCGTTCCGGACGCATATCGAAATCGTAGGCAGCGAAGGGTTGATCGTCGTCCCACGACCGTTCAAACCCACGGCGCGCGAGACGATCTACATCGGCAAAGCCGGCGACCAGCTCGAGCCGCTCACCATCGAGGGACCGGAGTTGCTCTACCTCGGCGAAGTCGAAGACATGGCCGACGCCATCCTGAACGGGGTTGCGCCGCGCGTCAGCCTGCAGGATAGCCGCGGCAACATCGCCGCGATCCTTGCGCTGTTGCGTTCGGCGCACGAGGGCAGGCCGGTCAAAGTGTAAGTCGCCGCTCACGCCCTACTCCCGACTCCCCACTCCCAACTTGGCTGAAAGGTCGGGAGTGGGGAGTCGGAATAGAAACACAAGCCACCGATTGAGATTCAGCCATGAGCAAGATGATCGAATACGAAGACGCCAGCGACGAAGTGCGCGCGGTGTATGACGACATCCGCGCCACGCGCAAGACCGAATACATCAACAACTTCTGGAAGGTCCTCGCGCAACATCCCCCCACCCTGCGCCGCACCTGGCAAATGGTGAAGGAAGTGATGACCGGCCCGGGCGAACTCGACCCCTTGACGCGCGAGCTGATCTACGTGGCCGTGAGCGTGACGAACGGCTGCGAATACTGCATCGCTTCGCACACCGCCGCCGCGCGCGCCAAGGGCATGACCGATGCCATGTTCGGCGAGCTGATGGCCATCATCGGGACGGCTAACATGACCAACCGGCTGGCCAACGGTTTTCAAGTCGAGGTAGATGAGGTCTTCAAATGCTGACCGCTCCCGCTCGTCGTGTCAGGACAAACCCGCCTTTGCTGTGATCGGGGCGTGCTGGCGACGGCGGCTCACGATGAACAAAACGGCATACAGACCGGCGAGGAACACGTAGTTCCCGCACACACCCAGGACCGACAAGCCCTGGGTCGGCTCGGCGAGGGCGGCAGAAGCGTTGTTGATGATGTGGGTGACCGCTGCGGCGACGAATCCGCCGAGAATCGCCAGCGCACGAAGGGCTTGGCTCGCCGCGGATCGCGCCAAGCCAAGCCCGATTCCGATTAGACCCGTGTAGAAGGCATGCGACAACCCAAAAATGATCACGCGTCGGACGAATAGTCCGATCTGCTCCTCCAGAGGCGTCTCAAGCAAGAATTTAATATGCTCGAATAGGGCGAATCCCAGGCCGACCACTGCGCCGTAGATAACGCCCTGTCGCCAGCCCTGGAAGTGATCGCGCTGCCAGATGAAGAGCAGCACAACGCCGATCCCTTTGATCAGCTCCTCGATCACCCCGGTGAACAACGTGCTGTAGAGCAACAGCGCCGTATCCTCGCCGAACTGCGTCGTTGCCCAGTCCATCAGCGCATTCTGGGCCGCAAGCGAGAACAGCGTAGAAGGAAGGGCGCCCCAGGCTAAGGCGAACCCAAGCGCAACCCAGGGCGCCTTGAGCGGGCGCTCAAACTGGGTCGCCAGCCACGCCCAGATGCCGGTCATTGCCACAGTGAGCGAAGCCGTAACCCAGATCATGGTTACTACGACGACGCCGTCGTCGTTCGCTGTGTGGCTTCGGCAGGTGTGGCAGTGCTTGATTGGGTCACCTGCTGGCGTCCCCGTGCGTATAGCACGATATACACGGCGACAAGCACAAGATAGACGATCAGAATGCGCACGCCGTCCTCGATGCTAATCGTGGCTAACGAGACTATCTCGCCTCTGAGCAGCGCGTTGACAACAATCGCCGCAGCCAAGCCGGCCACCGCAGCCGGCACAGCGAGCGCGCGATTGGGTATGGTGCGCGCCAGCCCCAGCCCGATCCCGGCCAGTCCGGCGCACAACCCCGGCAGACCACCGAACACCAGGATTCGCCAGAAGAACGCAGCTTCCCAGCGATCAGGGGGCAATAGGCTATCCAAGCGCAGTGTGTAGTCGGCGAGCAGAAACCCCGCGCCGATGAGTCCGGCATAGCCAATGCCCTGCCGCCACCCTGCAAAGCGCGCGCGCCCACAAGAAAAGCAAGCCAAGCCCCAGCCACTTCGATACTTCCTCGATCCCGGCCCTCAACAGTTGATTATTACCGACCGAAGTCTCCAGGACGAATGCGAGCAGGGCAACCAACGCCCCCCAGGCGAAAGCAAGCGCGGCAAACAGGTTGCTTTCGTTCGAGATCTTTGGCGGCGTGTCCTGACGGTCAAAAGCGAGCAACGTCCAGCCCCACCCCAACACAGCAAGGACTACAAACAGGAGCGCGAAAGGCAGTGGCATCGGTTCACCTCTAAGTTATGAAATTATGCTGATATTGATATTGATAACGTTTGCTATTATAGTATCGCTATCAACTGCAGTTGTCAAGGGGTCCACAGCAATACAGGGCTGGTCGAATCTAATGAACAACAAATGAAGGGCTGGTTTGCTCAGATTCTCCGGTGCGCCCCCGATCGCTCAGGCGCGTGCCATGCTTGCCATTCATCCTGAGCGTGCCGCTTCAATCATCGGCGTTCCATTTGATTGAGTTGATTGAGCCGGCCCTGCACAGCAATAATTGTGTGGCGCAGTCAGCTAACGCGCCAGCCACCCACCGTCTACTACAAGGGTGTGGCCGTGCACATAGCTGGAAGCGGCGCTGGCGAGGAAGATGACCGCGCCGACCAGTTCACTTGGCTCGCCCAGCCGGCCGGCGGGAATGCGGCTCAGGATGGCCGGTCCCCGCTTCGGATCGTTCATCAGCGGCACGACCATCTCGGTATTCATGTAGCCCGGCGCGATCGCATTGACGTTCACGCCTCGGCCGGCCCACTCGTTGGCCAGCGCGCGCACCAAGCCGACCATCGCATGTTTGGCGGCGCTGTAGGCCGGCACCGTAATACCCCCCTGAAAGCCCAGCACGCTGCTGACGAAGATGATCTTGCCGGCACCGTGCGGCAGCATGTGGCGCGCGGCTTGCTGGCACAGATCCATCCCGGCGACGACGTGCAGCTGATAAATTTCCTCGAAGACGCGCAACGGATACTCGGCGGCCGGCTGCCGATGTTGTTGCCCGGCGCAGTGGACGAGCACGTCAATCGCGCCCAGATCGGCAACGACGCGATCTATCAATCCCGCGCGCGCGTCGGCATTCATCAAGTCGCACGGCAAAAAGTGCAACCCCTCAACCGGCGGCGGCGTGCGCGCTGCGACGGCGACTTTCGCTCCGGCAGACGATAGACCTTGGGCGATGGCCAGACCTAACCCGCGCGACCCCCCCGTGACTAGAGCGGCTTTGCCTTCGACGCTGAACAGATCCTTCATGACGCTCCGGCATCCAGCATGGCGAACGGATTGAAGCTGCGCCGGCGCGGCCGTGGTGCGCGGCCGTCCTCGCCGGCCGGCTCAATCGGCGCAGTGGTCGGCGCGGCACCATCGGCCTCCTCAACCTCGAATTGCAGGCTATACAACTTGTAGTACAAGCCGCGCGCAGCCATCAGTTCATCGTGTGTGCCCAGCTCCACCAACCGGCCTTTGTCCAATACGGCGATGCGATGCGCCACCTGCACGGTGCTCAGGCGGTGCGCGATGATGATCGTTGTGCGACCTTGCATCAGCCGGCCCAACGCTTCTTGCACCAGGCCCTCGCTTTCGCTGTCCAGCGCCGAGGTCGCTTCGTCGAGCAGCAAGATGCGCGGGTTCTTCAGAATGGCGCGGGCGATGGCGATGCGCTGGCGTTGGCCGCCGCTCAACTTCACCCCGCGCTCACCGACCAATGTGTCATACCCCTTGGGCAACGCGAGGATGAACTCGTGGGCATTGGCCGCCTTCGCTGCCGCGATCATCGCCGCTTCACTCGCGTTCAGGTCGCCATACAGGATATTCTCGCGCACGGTGCCGCTGAACAGCATCGCGTCCTGCGGCACGATGGCGATGGTCGAGCGCAAACTGGCCACTTTCAATTCGCGCAGGTCAACGCCATCCAGCCGCACCGCACCGCGGGTCGGATCGTAGAAACGTGGGATCAGGTTGAACAAGGTGGACTTGCCGGCGCCGCTTGGGCCGACCAGCGCCAGGATTTCGCCTGGTGCGATGTCGAACGAGACGTCGCTCACGACCTCACGATCGTCTTCGTAAGCGAAAGAGACGTGATCAAAGGTGATCTGGCCGCGCACGGCGCCGACGTCGCGCGCGTCCGGCGCGTCATGCACTTCGGGTTGTGTGTCGAGGATTTCGAACAACCGGCGCGTCGCCCCGATCGCCTCTTGAAACTGCGCAAAGATGGTGGCCAGCCCGGAGATGCCGCCGGCGATCACTGCGCCGTACAGCAGAAAAGCCACCAGGTCGCCGGCGCGCAATCGCCCGGCGCTCACCTCCTGCGATCCGAACCACAGCACGCCGACCAGCGCAAAGAAGAACATCAATCCGATCAGCGGGCCGAACGTTGCGCGGATGCGCGAGAGCTTGAGCGAGGCTTGGAAGACCTCATGCGCTGCCCGGTTGAAACGCTGCACCTCATACGGCTCGCGGCCGAATGCCTTGACCACGCGCACACCGCTGATGGCCTCCTCGGCAATCGCAGTGGCTTCGGCCAAGCGATCCTGCGCCTTCGTCGAGAGCGGGCGCAACGAGCGGCTATACAGCCGTGCGATGATCGTCGCCAGCGGAAAGATCAGCACAACGATGCCGGTCAGCCGCCAGTTGATCGTGATGACGAGCACCGCCGAGCCGACTACGGTCAAGATGCTGCTGAGCAGCGTGGCGATGTTGTTCACCAGCGCGACGCGCACAACGGTGACATCGGACGACAAGCGCGAGGTCAACTCGCCGGTGCGACGGTTGGCGAAGAACCCCAAATCCAAGCTCTGCAAGTGCGCATAGACGCTCTGGCGCAAATCGCGCGTGACCGAGTCGCCCGCTTCGGCGATCAGAAACTGGCTGCCGATGTCCACGATCGCGCGCACCATGAACACGGCGATGAGGATACCGATGATCTGTCCAACGCTCAGCCCAACGGGGACGCCGGTCACGGCGTTCACCAATTGGCCGCTCACTAACGGGAAAGCCAAGTTCAACGCCGTGCTGATGATGAAGAGGACGGCGGCAACAGCGATCGCTGCGCGATACGGCTTGACGTAGCGCATCAACCGCCACGTGATGTTGTTTGCCTTAAACAATGCGACTCCTCGCTTCTTCCTGAGTGGTATTCCTTTCTCAAATTACACGCCGATTGGAAATCGCGCTACAGCGGCCTAGGCCTTCCAGGGCACTTAACGGCCACTGCACGCTGCCAGGCCGGCCTCGACGTTCGCTTTGATCTCCTGATCGGTGGGAGCGAGTTCGAGCGACTTGGCCCACATCGCACGAGCGTCGTCGCACTCCTGAATCCAGCGATAGGCGAAGCCATAGTATAGATAGTCTATGGCGCTGAGCGATGTGCCCAGTTGCTGCGTGATGGTGAGGGCACGCGTGTAATCTTCGACTGCGCCGAAATAGTTGCGTGTTTGAAAGTTGAGTAGCGCGCGCTCGGTCAATGCCCGCACGCGCGTCGGCTCCAGCTCAATCGCCCTATCCAGCGCCTCGCGCGCTTTCTGCCGCTCGCCGATGAACCGATACACCATCCCCAACTGCTGATAGGCCTCGGCATGCTGGGGATCCATCTCAATGATGCGCTGGAAGACTTTGATCGCGTTGGCCGTCTGGCCGGTGACGTAGAAGATGCGGCCGATCGCGCTCAGCACATGGGGCATATTCGGGTCGCGCTGCAGCGCCCGCTCGTAGTGATAGCGCGCCATGTCGTAGCGGCCGAAGACATCGTAGACATAGCCGAGGTTGCGCAGCGCGTCCACGTTGTCCGGTTCGAGGTCAACCGCGGTCTGTGCAGCCGCACGCGCTGCATTGAAGTCACCGCTGTCCGCCAACGCCTCGGCAAGGTAGGCGTGGCCGGTAGCGTAGTTCGGATCGGCGGCGACGACGGCTTGGCATTCGGCTACCGCTTCAGCGATGCGCTTCTGCCAATCCAGCGCCATGCACAGCACTGCGCGCGAGGGCAGGTGATTGGGATCAATCTCCAGCGCTCTGCGGATGCGCTGTTCGGCCTTCTCCGGCTGGCCGATGAACACCATGAGCCGGGCAGCGCGACGATGCAGGTCGGGGTCGTTGGGCCGGCGGCGGCTGGCGCGATCGTAGGCTTCTATCGCAGCGCGATAGTTCCCCTGTGCCGCCGCTTCCTCCGCCGCGCGGATGAAATCGTTCACGCTGCGCGTGGGGGTAGGGGTGAGCGCAGGTGTAGGAGTGCGGGCATTACGGCCAAGCTGAATCCCGTAGCCCAGCCGGGTCTGCACGAGCAAATAACCGCCGGCAACGAGTACGACGATGGTTAGCAGAGCCAACCACGCACAGCCGTTGCTACCGCGCCGGCGGCTGAGCCCTACATATCTTCGATCCCGCAATCGCACGGCGTGATGTTAGCATGGTGCGACCGCGTGTGAAGAAGCGAAGGGGCGTCCAACGACGCCCCTTGGATCAAACTTTCTCTGGCTGATAGAGCATGCCGTCGAGCAAACGCTCCACCGCCATCGTGTGGCTATCTACACCGTGGTTTCGGAAGTATTCGGAGTTGCAGCTCCACTGGCCATGATCGTAGGTGACGAGATACTCCCCGTTATCCCCGCGCACCATCACCTGGAATGTCAAGAATTGAAAGCGGTCGCGTTCCTGAGCGTAACGATGCGCCTTTTCGACCTTGCCGATCATGCTTGAGTCCATCATTTGTTCTACCTCCTAAACTTGAAGACAAACAAAAAGGCACGCGGTGCGGTCGCATGCGTGCCTGTTTTCCTGTCTCGTTGGATATATCCGTGACGACAGCGAAGGCGCTTCCCTAGTCACTTTCGCTTGCATCGGCTTGGATTTTATAAGAAGACAGGGCGATGTCAACTCGTACACAACTTAAACAATCGTGAGAAAAAGGCCAGCAGCGCTCTTATGGGCATCGTTCCGTCGCATATACTGGTATCGTTGAGCATGCCAGTTGGCGAAACAACATTGACATAGGCATTCGTACTCTGTTACGCTTCAACCAGCCGAACCGGCCGGGACGGCGATCGCTCCAACCGCCGCCCGGTCACTGCACAACGATGATTCGCTCACTGAAGCTGCGCACGCCGCCGCCCGAACCTGAAAGCGAGCTCGATCTCGATCGCGCGTTCGCTCTGTGTAGCGAGATCACCCGCGATCATTCCAAGTCGTTCTATTTCAGCACGTCGTTCCTCCCCCGGGACAAGCGGCGCGCCATTCGTGCTTTCTACGCCTTTTGCCGCACCACGGACGACACCGTGGACGTGCTGAGCAAGAGCGATGCCGAAGCGCGCCCGTTTCTTGACGAATGGCGTCGCGCATCGCGCCTCTCTCCCGGCGAACAAGTCAATCCGGTGCTCGCAGCTTGGACATCCATCCGCGACCGCTACGCCGTGCCGCAGACGTACGTCGAGGAATTGATTGACGGTTGCGAGATGGACTTGAGCATCAAGCGCTACGAAACGTGGCAGGAGCTGGAGCGTTACTGCTATTGCGTCGCCAGCACGGTTGGCCTGATCTCGATGCACATCATCGGCGTGAACAACGACGATCCCGACTTGTTCGAGCGAAGCCGGCAGCCGGCCATAGACCTGGGCATTGCGCTTCAGTTGACCAACATCCTACGTGACGTAGGCGAAGATCTCGGCCGTGGGCGCATCTACCTGCCGCAAGAAGACCTGCGACGTTTCGGTTACACGGAAGAGGATCTACACGCCGGCGTGATTGACGACCGGTTTCGTGCGCTGATGCGCTTCGAGATTCAGCGCGCGCACGACTACTACGCGCGCAGCATCCCGGCCATTGCCGCGCTGAAGCCGGACGGCCGCATCGCGGTCGCCGCAGCCGCCATGCTCTATCGCGGCATCCTGGATAAGATCGTCGAAAACGACTTCGATGTGTTCAACAAGCGCGCCCACCTCTCTTTCCGCGAGAAGCTGCAACGCATGCCCGGCATCATATGGACGGTGAAGCAGCTCCCGCCACCCGCCGACGAACGCGAGGAGGGAGTGAGCGCATGAGTAGCGTCGGCATGCAGCCGGTGAGCGATGCCGGCGCTGTGCAGATGAGCACCCGCGCGCGCACCCTGCGCGCTTCGTCGGCTTTCTTCGTCCTCTATCTGCTCTCCATGCCGGTCTATTGCCTGGTGCGCCTCTCCGGCCAACAAGCGTTGATCGGGCCGAGCACCGCTTTCACGGCGATCAGCCTGTTCGCTTTCTCGCTGGCGCACTGCATCGAGACGCGCGGCGCATGGCGTTCGTCACTCATGCTGCTCGCCGGCTTCGCCATCGCGCTGACGACGGAGTATTTGGGCAGCACCTATGGCCTGATCTTCGGCCAGTACGACTACACCGACAATCTCGGCCCGAAGGTGCTGGGCAAAGTGCCGGTCATCATCCCGATCGCCTGGTTCATGATGTTGTATCCAGCGTGGAACGTCGCGGATTTACTGGTCGTTCAGGTCATCAGACGCATGACGCAAGACGCCAAGCACCGCGCTCCACACCATCTTGCATATCCCATCGTGCGCATCGTCGTCGCTGCCTTGGCGATGACGGCTTGGGACCTCAGCCTGGATCCGCGCATGGTCGCCGATGGGAACTGGGTGTGGCGCGACGGCGGCGCGTATTTCGGCATCCCGCTCAGCAACTACGCCGGCTGGTTCATCACCTCGGCGCTCATCTACTGCACTTGGCACCTGATCGAGTCCCCCTCCTCACACTCTCCAAGCTACCGATCTTTGATCTTCGATCCTTCTCAATTCTCAATTCTCGATTCTCAATTCCTGCCGGTGTGGGCTTACATCGTCACCTGGCTCGGCGAAAGCCTGGCCAACGCGGTCTTCTGGAGCGGGCCGGCTGTTGCCGTCGCAGTATTCGTGGGGATGGGGGTATTCGGCGGGCCGGCGCTATGGCTCATGCTGCGCACGGCGCGCCGGGCCGCGGACGCTGCCTAGCCGGCCTGAAGCTCGTAGCTGGCCGCTTGAACAGCCTGATTGAGATCTACGATCGCGCCGACTGCCCGATTGACCGTCTCGGCCCATTTCTCCGGTGTGTCCAGTTGAAAGCCGGTGAGATCGCCGATCTTGCGCTGGATGATGAGAAACGGCTTCGCCCCGCGGCGGCCATTGAAGCGCCTGAGCAAGAACGCACGCTCGATGTCCCGCAGCGGGATGATGATCTCGCGCTCCGGCGCGACCTGAGCAAAGTGGATGGCGGTGTCGCTCAACACCAGCGTGCCGTTGCCGCCCACGCCAAACGTGCGCGGCTCGTTTAGGAAGTTCGCCTGCACCGGTCCAAGCATGAATTGCACGCCGCGCGCCTTCCAGTCTTGGATGGCTTGAGCGCGCCGCTTACGAACCGCCATCGTGATGGATGACACCGCGTAAGTGAGCAGGATCATCGCGATCACCAGGCTACCCGCGAAAATCACGATCGGGTAGATCAGAGGATTCACACTTGGCGGATTCATCTTGACGCCATTTTGCATCATCGCCGGCGATGTGACAAATCGCACTCCGATGTGTCGGCGCGTAGAGACAACAGCGTTACCGGAGTCGGGCGCGGAACAGAGTCCGCGCCCGACCGTCATCAGCCATCAGACGACGATGTTGACGAGCCGCCCTTTGACGTAGTGCACCTGCTTCGGCGGGGCGCCGTTGATGAACCGCCGCGCGCCTTCGCTGGCCAGCGCCGCCTGAGTGACCGCCGCCTCGTCGGCGTCCGCCGGCACGACGACACGGTCGCGCACTTTGCCGTTGACCTGGACGACGATGATGATTTCTTCCGCGCGCGCTGCGGCCTCGTCAACGACGGGGAAGGGCTGGCGATGGATGCTGTAAGGGCGGCCCAGCCTGTGCCACAGCTCTTCGGCCATGTGCGGCGCGATCGGCGCCAGCAGCCGCAACAGGATATCCACCGCCTCGTTCCATTCCGGCGTGCCGGCCAGCCCGGCGTCGCGCGCTCGATATAGCGCGTTGGTGAATTCCATCATCGCTGCGACGACCGTGTTGAAGCTGAATGCCTTTAAGTCGCGCTCATAGCGCTGGATGGTCTGATGCGCGACACGGCGCAACTCGCGCGCGCTCATGTGGGTCGGCGCGCCTTTGTCCTCCTCCGGCGCCAGCACAATGCGCCACACGCGATCCAGCCAGCGCCGCACGCCGGGCACGCCCTGCGTGCTCCATGGCACGGTCTGCTCGAAGTCGCTGATGAACATCTCATAGCCGCGCAGCGCATCGGCCCCATGCTCGGCGATGACCTCGTCGGGCGTGATCACATTGCCCTTCGATTTGCTCATCTTCTCGTAGTACTCGCGCCCCTTCTCGTCCACGCGCTTCTGCGGCGAGAGGATCAACCCCTGATTGCGCAAGGCGCTGAACGGCTCTTTGAATTTCACCACACCCAGGTCATACAGCACCTTCGTCCACATGCGCGAATACAACAGGTGAAGCACCGCATGCTCGGCGCCGCCGACATACATATCCACCGGCAACCAGTAATCAATCTCCTTCGGGTCGCCGATGGCTTTGTCGTTGTGCGGGTCGGCGAAGCGGATGTAATACCAGGACGAGCAGGCCCAGGTGGCCATCGTGTCGGTCTCGCGCCGGCCGTTCGGCGCGTTGACGAACTCCGGGATACTCTCCAGCGGCGATTCACCGTTTGGCCCAGGTTCGTATTCCTTCACCTTGGGCAACAGCAACGGCAGCTCATCCTCACGCATGGCCACCGGCCCATCCGGCGTGTGCACGATCGGGATCGGCGTGCCCCAGTAGCGCTGGCGGCTAATCAACCAGGGGCGAATCTTGTAATTCACGCGGCGCTTGCCGAAGCCCATGCGCTGGCAGTACTCGGTCGCCGCGCGGATGCATGCCTTGCCGTCGGGGCCGGTGTGCATGCCGGTAATCGGACCGCTGTTCACCATCACGCCGGCTTTATCTTCATAGGCAGCGGTCATGCGTGACTCATACTCGGCAATCAGAGCAGGAGTGATCTGTTGATCGTCCTGGATCCCCTGTCGCTTCAGTTCTGCTTCAGGGAAAACCACCAACTTGATCGGCAGGCCGAACTTGCGGGCGAACTCAAAGTCGCGCTGGTCGTGCGCCGGCACAGCCATAATTGCGCCGGTGCCATAGCTCATCAGGACGTAGTCGGCAATCCAGATCGGGATGCGCGCGTCGTTCACCGGGTTGATGGCATACGCGCCGGTAAATACGCCGGTCTTCTCCTTGTTCTCGGCGGTGCGCTGCTCCTCGGTCTCGCCTTTGGCGAAGGCAATGTAGCGCTCGACCTCGGCACGCTGCTCCGATGTGGTGATTTCGGGCAACAGCGGATGTTCGGGCGAAAGCACCATGAACGTCGCGCCCCATAGCGTGTCCGGCCGCGTGGTGAAAATCGGGACCGGCTGGCCGCTACCGGCCACACGGAAGATCACCTCAGCGCCCTCGCTCTTGCCGATCCAGTTGCGCTGCATGAGCACAATGCGCTCCGGCCAGTCCACGCTATCCAGATCGTTGATCAGCCGCTCGGCATACGCAGTGATGCGGAAGAACCACTGCTTGAGCGTGCGCTTGATGACCAGCGCGCCGCTGCGCCAGGCGCGGCCGTTCTCCACTTCTTCATCGGCGACGACGACTTTATCCACCGGATCCCAGTTGACCGTGCTCTCGGCCTGAAAGGCGATCCGGAAGTTGTTCAGGTAGTTGTTCTGCTCACGACGGCTCATCGCGCGCCACTGTTCGGCGGTGATGGCCGGCGTCCCCTTATTCACTATACCGATGTGCTCCGGATGCTCGTCAATGTAATCGAAGATCGCCTGCGAGCCGCGCTCGCCCAGTTCGGCTTCCAGCTCAGCGATCGGGCGTGCCTTGTCCTGGCGTGGGTCATACCAGGCGTTGAACAGTTGGATGAAGATCCACTGCGTCCAGCGATAGTAATCATCGTGCGCGCTGTTGATCAGCCGAGACCAGTCGTAGCTCAGCCCCATCAGCTTGTACTGGCGTACGTAGTTGGCCGAATACTTCTCGTTCAACTCGTGCGGATCTACCTTGAGCTTGATCGCGGCATTCTCAGTCGGTAAGCCGAAGGCGTCGAAGCCCATCGGATGCAGGACGTTGTAGCCCTTCATGCGATAGTAGCGGGCAAGCACATCCGTCGGCACGTAGTTGCGGGCGTGGCCGACCGACATCCCCTCGCCGGAGGGGTATGGGTAGAAGTCCAGAATGTAATACTTCGGCTTGTCGCAAGCCGGCTCGGTTTTGTAGAGCTGATCCTGCTCCCAGCGCGCCTGCCACTTTGGTTCGATCTCTTGCGGCTTGTACTTATCTGCCATCTTGCCTGCTCCGGCTGCGAGCGATCTTGCTGCTCGCAGCTAAAACAAAAGCCCACTCATCCGCTCAGGGACGAGTGGGCCCGTGGTACCACCCTGATTCGTCTGGCCCAGAAGTCAGATGTCGGATAACCAGAATTTAGACTACTATCTGATTTCTGATCTCTGACCTTCTGACTTCTGACACTCAAAGACCTCGACTGCGCGATAACGGGCGCACCCGTGTTGTTCACGCTCGCGGACGAGTTCGGCCTGATGCGCTCCCTATGGGCGCGGTGCCGGGCTCTCACCTCGTTCCTCCGACTCGCTGCAGGGATGGCCTACTACTTCCGGTCGTCGCTTTGCGTGTGAGCGAGCAGTGACCCGCTCACGCGGGATTGTCATGGACCAGAGGGGACTTGAACCCCTGACCTTCTCAATGCCATTGAGACGCGCTCCCAACTGCGCCACTGGCCCTTAAACTTGACACATTATACATGAATACACTAGAGTTCCAAAGTCCGCGCTCTTTTCGATTCAGGAGTTTGAACCATGCGTGAACACATAGCGCCGCCGTGGGAGATGACGCCGACGGCTATCCTAACCGCAGTGAAGCGATGGAGCTTAGCCGTCGGCGTTGCGTTGGTCGCGTGCGCGCCGGCCGCCCCACAGCGGACCGCGAACGTCACCGTCACGCCTGTGCCGCCTGCCGCCCCACCCACCATCCGCATTCCAGATCAGGCGATCACATTCGACAACATGGCGCGCGTCGCCACGTTGGCAAACCTAGGCAGCGGCCGGATTCTCCGGCTTCTGCTCTCGCCGGATGGAGGGCGCCTGGCGATCATCGCCGAGGCCGGTGCGCACGTCTACGACGCGGCGCAGTTGAGCCGGCAGTATGCGTTGACCCATTTTGTCGGGAAGACGAATGTGACCGACGCGGCGTTCTCGCCTACAGGGGAAACACTCGCGGTGGCGCACAGCAGCGGAACGTATGTCAACGCGCGCAGCCGCTTTTTCTTGCTCGATGCAACAAGCGGGCAGGAACTGCGCCGCTGGGACAACCCAGCGGTCGGTTACGCCGAACACCTGGCAGTCGCGCCGCGCGGCGAGCGCTTCGCGGCAACGCTGTTCGACACCCGCACAAAGGGACAAATTGCAATCATCAACGCCCAAAACGGGCAGGTCGAGCGCACCATACCAATCACACGCCCCGAAGGCCACCCATTCGCGCTGCACTTCCTGGCCAACGGCCGGCTGCTCTTCTCGCAGGGCGAGGGCTTGGCAACGCTTGATCCGGCCGACGGCGCAGCGGACACGCTGAGTTATTCACTCACGTTACGCAGTCGCGAACTGACTGCGCGACCATAGAATGGCGACATGACACAAGACTTGCTTGACCTGTATAGCGATTATCTGTTGTGCACGTTTGGACAGGCCACGGCAACCGGGTTGGGTCAAGTGGTCGAAGGGAGCGTCAGCCATGACCAAATCACCCGCTGGCTGAGCGGCCAACAGCGTGGCGGGGCGGCGTTGTGGCAGGTGACGAAGCGATTTGTGCGGCAGATTCAAAGTGAGGATGGGGTGCTGATCGTGGACGACACGATCAGCGAGAAACTCTACAGCGACGAGAACGACATCGTGTGCTGGCACTATGATCACACCAGCGGCGAGGTGCTCAAAGGCATCAACCTGATGACGGCGCTGTATCACGTGCCCAGTCGGGGGCTGTCGTTGCCAGTGGAGTTTCGCTTGATCGCCAAGACCGAGCAGTATGTGGACAAGAAGAGTGGCAAGACCAAGCGCCGAAGTCCGATCACCAAGAATGAGTATTACCGCATGATGCTGCAACAAGCGGTGATCAACCAGATTCCCTTCAAATACGTGCTCAACGATGTGTGGTTTGCCGCGGCCGACAACATGAATTTCGTCAAACACAAGCTGAAGAAGGAGTTTGTCATGCCGCTCAAGGCCAATCGCAAGGTGGCACTCAGCGCGGACGACAAGCGGCACGGCATCTACGTGCGTGTGGATGAAGTCGTGATCGAACCAAACACGGTGCGGCCAGTGTATCTGGAAGATGTGAGCTTCCCGCTGCTTTTGGCCAAGCAAGTCTTTACAAACAAAGATGGCTCTACCGGCGTATTGTTTCTGGTCACCAGCGACACCACGCTCACCTACGATGGGATCACCTCGCTCTATCAAAAACGATGGACGATCGAACCCTTCCACAAGTCGCTCAAGCAGAATGCCGCGCTCGAACGCTCGCCTGCCCACACGGTCACGACGCAGACCAATCACATCTTTGCCAGTTTGTGTGCGTTCATCAAGCTCGAGATGCTCAAGCGTAAATCCAAGTCGAATCATTTTGCCTTGAAATCGCATTTGTATCTGCACGCCGTTCAATCAGCTTTTGACGCCCTGCGCCAGCTGCAGCCCGTCACACTGGCTGCGTAACGTGAGTTAGTCATCGTCGCCGAGAACGGGCGGAGCGAGCTGGCCGTGCTAGATGTCACGCGCCGCGAGGCACAACGCTACATCGAAATCGGCTATCGCTTCTTCGATGTGGCCATCTCACCCGTCGGCGGCCTGCCGCTGGCAGCAGCGGGCACAGACGGGCCGCTGTTGCTTCTCGACCTGACCGACGAGAAACGCGGCAGGGTCGTGAGCAACCCCTTGGAGAGCAGCCTACGTCGCGTCACCTTCGCGCCTGATGGGAAGATCATCATGACTATCGCAAGCAACGGCATCGTGACGATATGGGGCGTGCCGTCGCCCTGAAGTGCGCATTACCGGCGCGGGAAGGCCGCAAATAGCACGCCGCAGAAGAACAAGCCAACGAAGGCCCAGAGGCCCAGTCCACTCCAGCCGGCCAGCAGGCCGATGAGGAGCGGTAACCACAAGAAGAATCATCAGCACCCCCAGCGCAGCCATTGCCCATGGCCAGGCCTCACCCCAGCGCCCTGCGCGAATCATGTCCAGGATCTCGGCCGTGCTCTTCTCACCGTACAGTTCAAACCCTTTGCTCAGGCCTCGAAAGAAGGAGACCTCGGCGCTCACACCGACGCCGGTGGGGTCTTCTCCACCCACAGACACATCCTTATTCACCTCGCGGACACGCCCGGCGTATTGTTGCATCGTCGGTTCACCCCGCCGCCCGATGACCGAGACACCAACCGCAACCATTGCGATAGACATGAGCAATCCGATGATCGCCACAATCACTGGTTTCCCCCCTGAATCTTCTTTCGCTCATTCAACTTGACGCTTTATTCTTGAGCGATTACCCATCACCACGCGCTGCGCAGGATCTGCCGACGTTTAGCCGGTGACAACACGGGGGCAGCAGCAGGCCGGCGCCCAGGCCATTCAGAGTGTGCGCGACTGCGCTCGAAGGGTATTGCAGCGCATGGGCCGCGCTGCGATGTTCCTCGATTGATAAACCACAACGCGCACATGCCGGCTGATCAACCGGATGGCCCACGCGTCCGGCGCATCAGTGATTAGCCGGCGGTGGATGATTCTGTAGGGGCGCGTCTAGCAAGATGTTCGCTAATCAACCTTTAGACTTTGAGCAGTGCTTCGAGTATCTCGACGCACAATACTGCGCCTGGGTCCGGTTTGCCCGCAGTGCGCTCACCGACCCAACTTGCGCGGCCAACGTTACTGCGCAGCGGCGTTGCTGCTTCACAGCCCCGGCGGGCAGCTTCAAGCATGGCCCGAGCGGCCTGGCTTAAGTCTTCACCACGCTCGACAGCCGCAGCAAACGCCTCGGCCGCCGGATGGAGCGCATCCACAATCGTCTTGTCACCTGGCTTGGCTTTGCCGCGTTCCTGGATGCCCGTATCCGCAGCCGCAAGCATGCGCGCCAGCAAGGTCGCGTCGAGCGAGGATGCGCCCTTCGCTTCCTTGCCCATGCGCATCAGCGCCGTGGCCAGCAGTGTGCCCATCGTGCTCGGCGCAGCGCGATTAAGCGCCATTCCGGCATTAGCCAAGTACTTGCCGATGTCGTCGCCATCATTCAGCGGATTGGCATTCGAGAACTCGGCCAACGCTGCCCCGCCCTTGCTCACGCTGATGCCGGTGTCGCCGTCCCCCATCGCGGCATCGAGATCATTTAACCTTTCGCGCAGGGCAACCATTCGATCGCCCACGCGCCGGAGGGCCTCGCGCACATGCGACGCAGTGACTGTAGTCATGGGTTAAATCTGCACGAAGAACGGCGTGCGTGCCGGATGGTCTAGCAATGCCGTCAGCTCATCATCGAGCTTGAATAGGGTCAATGAACAGCCTGCCATCTCCATGCTGGTGGCATATTCTCCTACATAGGCGCGATGCACCTTCACGTTCGAGCCAGCAAGCAGATCGTGCACGCGACGGTAGACGATATATAGCTCTTCCGGCGGTGTTGCGCCGAGGCCGTTCACCATGACAGCCACGTGGTCGCCGGAGCCGATGGGCATGTCCTCGGTGATTGTACGCAGCATCCGCTCGGCGATTTCATCCGCCGGTTTCAGCTCCTCGCGGCTGATGCCCGGCTCGCCGTGAATGCCCATGCCCATCTCCATTTCGTTTTCGCCGAGGGTAAAAGTCGGCTTGCCTGCTTGAGGGACGATGCAGGGCGTGAGCGCCATGCCCATGGTGCGCACATTGGCCAGTGTTTTGCGAGCAACGGCTTCGACTTCATCGAGGGAGCCGCCTAAATCGGCCTTGGCGCCGGCGCACTTGAATGCGAACACCATGCCGGCAACGCCACGCCGCTTTTCAGGATCGCGACTGGACACAACATCATCCTTCACAAGCACGGTGCGCACTTCAATGTCCTCCATCGCGGCCATCTCAGCCGCCATGTCGAAGTTCATCACATCGCCACCGTAGTTGCCGTAGATATAAAGCACGCCGCGCCCGCCATGGATGCGGCGCGTGACCTCGAGCATCTGGTCAGCGCTCGGCGACTGAAAGACATCCCCGACGGCGCAACCATCCAGCATGCCTCGGCCAACATACCCGAGAAACACGGGCAAGTGGCCGGAGCCTCCCCCGGTAGCTAACGCCACCTTGCCGGACACGGCTGCATCGGCGCGAACGATGCAGTGCAGGTCATTGGCTGCGTAGCTAAGTTGATCGGCGTGAGCCTTCAACAATCCATCGAGCATTTCGGGCACGAAATTTTTGGGGTCATTCAAGATCTTCTTCATGATCAGCACCTTGGGTTCATCTGCAAGTTTGATGGCGAACCACCGCGTGAATGAGATTTCGCAAGCGCGGATAGGTCTCGATATAGCGATCGGCATAGAAGCGATAGGCTTCGTGACGCTCTTGATCCGGTTCGATTCGATCCAGAACGTGTACCATCGCGTTGGAAGCAGCGGGGACATTCGGGTAGAGCTCCCCGGCTACAGCAGCGAGCACCGCCGAGCCAAGGCAAGTCGCATCGGGGACGCGCGTGAGTGTGATGGGAATGCCGCTCACATCGGCGTGAATCTGCATCCACAGCCGGCTTTTGGTCGGACCACCTGCAGCAACGATCTCATTGACCACGTAGCCACTGGCGCGGAACGTGCGGAAGATATGCTCGGAGCCATAGGCAATGCCTTCGAGAATGGCGCGAAAAAGATGGGCGTTGGTGTGCTTGAGCGACAGACCGAGCATTACACCGCGCGCCAGCGAATCGACATATGGCGTGCGATTGCCTTGGAAGTAGTCCAGGACGATCAAACCTTCTGAGCCAACGGGCACCTGGCCGGCGCTTTCGTTCAACACATCGTAAGTGGAGACGCCGCGTTGCCGCGCGATCTCTGCTTCGGCAGCGCAAAAGTGATCACGGAACCAGCGCACAATCGAGCCGGTAGAAACTTGCCCGCCTTCGACGGTGTATTGGCCGGGTAAGACGGCATCCGTGTAGGTGCCGAACAAGCCCTTGGCGTGAAAGGGCCGATCGCTCTGGCCCAACATCAGGTGCGAGGAACCGACGATAAACGCCATCTTGCCCGGCGAGACGACGTTCAAGCCAAACATGGCCACGAATGCATCTGCACCGCCCTGAGCCACGGGGATGCCGGCCGGTAAGCCCAGCGCCTCGGCGACATCACTGCGAAGTTGTCCGGCCACCTGTCCCATGTCGAGCACGCGGGAAGGGAAGCGCTCGATTAAATCGCCTAAACCGATAGTCTGATAGAACGAGGGCGACCAGCCCCCTTCATTGCGATCGTAGTACCAGCGAATGCTGACGTTATTGATGCTAGCTGTCCATTCACCGGTAAGGCGATAGGTCACCCAATCAATGAACTCGCCAACGTGACGGGAGCGGGCATAGATCTCCGGCTCATTTTCTTTTAGCCACAGCATCTTGCAGGGCATCCACTCTGCGGAGACATTGCCGAAGCCGTTGTATTTCAGCATCGGGTGGCCCGAAGCAGCGATTCGGTCGGCCTGCGCTGCGGCGCGCACATCCATCCAAATGATGGCCGGGCGCAGTGGCTGAAAGCGCTCGTCCATGACTACGACGGTGCAACTGGTGCAATCCACGCCGATAGCAGCGATAGATGCCGCAGGCACGTTGCCCTCACTTATCGCTCGGCGCGTCGCTTTGACAAACGCCGTCCACCACTCATTAGGGTCTTGCTCCGCCCAACCCACGCGCGGGTAATCGGTCGGATAAGCTTCGGCAGCAAAAGCCACCGGCGCGCCGTCGGGGGTGAAGATACCCACGCGTACCCCCTCTGTGCCGAAATCAACGCCTAAGACAAACATCGCTCTGTGTAACTATATTGCTCGCTCGAGAATTGCGCGGCATCTTGCTACTGATGATCCCGCTCAACCCTTTCACCTGCGCCGTTCGCTGAAGTAATTGATGACCATGATGATCAGCAGCAACGCCCCCCAGGCGAATTCCTTGAAGAATTGCCCCCCGCTCACCGCCAAGAGCAGCATGTTGAGGCCGGTGGAGACAAATTGCAAGGCCAAGATAGCCAGCACGATCCCCAATAAGCGTCCGGAGCCGCCGGCAGGATTCACGCCGGCCAACACGGCGACGAGAATCGCCTGAAGCACATACGAAGGGGCAAAATCCCATTTGGCGGAATTGTTGCGCCCCAGAAAGATAATGGCGACCACGGCTGCTAGCAGGCCGCTCAACACATACGCCCCAATCAGTGTGCGTGGGACATCAATGCCGGAGAAGCGCGCGGCCTTTTCGTTTGTGCCAATGAGATACAGCTTGAGCCCAAACGCAGTGCGGTTGAGGATCACCGAGAAGACAGCCACCACAACGGCAAAGATCAGCATCGGAATGGGGATGACGTCGAACAGGTAGGTGTTGCCGATAAAGGTCAGACGATTCTCGGCGAACACCGCATTGCCGCGCGTAATGACCACGGTGATACCCGTATAGAGGGTCATCGTCCCCAACGTCGCCAGAATCGGCGTCAAGTTGACGCGCGCGACTAGCAGACCGTTCAACAAGCCGCACAACATGCCGACAGCAAAGGCGATGACCACAGCGCCAATCAGCCCGATGACGACCTGTACATCAGACGCTTCAGCAGGAATGAATGTGCGAATGAAGAGCGCAGCCAAAACGCCGGACAGATTCGCGATACTGACTACCGAGAGATCAATCCCTCCCGTGAGCATTGCGATCATGATGGCAACCGCCAAAACACCTACCTCAGGGAACTGGCTGCCCATCGAGCGGAAGTTCTCCACAGTCGGGAAGACCTCCGGACGCAGCAGCGTCATGACGACAAAAATCAAGACGCAGGCGATGAACAGCCGCAGCAGATTGCCATCACGGACGACCAGGCGTACCCAAGGCGCAGCAGATTGGCGGGCAGTCTCCTGAGAGGTCATGTTCGTCCTCCTACCGGCGCCAGGAGCTCAGGTTCCACATTGACCGAGCGGCGTTGTCGGCGGAGTGTGCGCAGCGCAGGCACAGCCGTGCCGATAATGATGATGGCCCCGACGACCACGCGCTGCCAAGTGGCCGGGATGCCCATCAGCACCAGGCTATTGCTCATCACAACGACAAGCATCACGCCGAGCAGCGTACCGATCACGCTGCCCCGCCCCCCCATGATCGAAGCGCCGCCGAGGACGGTCGCCGCGATGACGTCCAGTTCCTGCCCGACGATGTCTTGTGCATTGGCTTGACGATTCAAGCCACCGTAGATCATGCCGGCGACGCCCGCCAATACACCGACGAATGCGTAGATGAACACCTGCGTGCGCGTGATGTTGAAACCCGCACGCTCGGCTGCTTCGCGCGAGCCCCCTAGTGCGTAGATACCGCGCCCAAGCATGGTGTAGCGCAGGATGACGAATGCCAAGATGGCAATTGCGACCAGCCATAGCACAGCGGAGTGCAACCCCACCGTCACGCCGCGATCATCGGTCACAGTAAATAGGAAGGCTTTCGAGTAATCCGCCATGCCGGGGGGAATATCGCGAATGATCTTGCTGCCGATGACGAATAGCAAGAAGCCGCGAAACATGCTTTGCGTCCCCAACGTGACGATCAGCGTTGGCAGACGGAATCGCGCGATGAAGAACGCGTTGATCAGACCTAAACCTAAACCGATGAGCGCAGCGATCACGAAGAACAACCACATCCCACCGGTGTACTGAGCGTCCTTCAACAAAACGGTGGTGGTGTACATGGCGAACACGGCGATTGCGGTAAACGATACGTCAATGCCGCCGGAGATAAGCACGATCAACACACCGATGGCAAAGATGCCGGTCACCGTCGCGCTGCGCGCCAGGTCGAACCAATTACGCGCCGTCCAGAAGACGGGATTGATGAACCCGATGACGAGACATAGACCTAACAACGTGAGCGCCACAAGCGTTTCTTGCTTAGCGAGGAGCTTTTTGACCTGCATGCCGCACCTCATGGATCACACTGCCACCAGCCGCTGGGTCAGATCCATCTCCGTAATCTGACGGCGGTCGAAGTGCTCAACGATGCGACCACGGCGCATCAGCAATATGCGATTGCAGATCTGCATCAACTCGGGAATATCGTCGGAGATGATGATCACCCCTAGGCCTTCACGGGCAAGTTGTTTGATGATCTCGTGCAACTCCATCTTCGACCCTACATCCACGCCCATCGTTGGACCGTTCAAAATCAGAACACGCGGCTTGCTCGCCAACCATTTGGCCAGCACCACGCGCTGCTGATTGCCCCCCGACAGGCTTTTGACGGGCAGCTCGGCGTGCAGCACCTTGATGCTCAGCCGGCCAATCCATTCTTGCGTCGTCGCTTTCATCAAGGCGCGATCCAGCAATTGACCGGGGCTTTTCAATCCATCCAAAACGCGCGCCAGGATGTTGTTGCCGACCGAGCTTTCCAGAAATAAGCCCTCGGTCAGGCGATCTTCCGGCACATAGCCGATCCTATGGGTAATCGCATCTTGGATGCTGCGGAGGACAATGGGCTGACCGTCGAGGGCGATCTCGCCGGCGTCAATAGGGATTGCCCCGAATAGGGCAAGTGCCAGTTCGGTGCGTCCGCTGCCCAACAGACCGGTGACGCCTAGAATCTCGCCTGCATAGAGTTGAAATGTCACGTCCTCGAAGTTACCCCGCGATGAGAGATGGCGCACCTCTAACAACGGAGGCTTGTCAGAATCGCCCTGCCATTCGTACATCGTCTCTTCGATATTGCGGCCGGTCATGTAGTAAGTTAACTTGCTACGATCCAACTCGCGGGCATCCACATCAAGCACGACCTTACCGTTGCGAATGATTAACGCTTTATCGGCAATCTCCAGCACCTCGTCAAGCTTGTGACTCACGAATAACACCGCCACGTTCTCACGCTGGACATTGTGGATCACATCAAAGAGCGAGCGGATCTCTCTTTCGGTGAGCGCGGTCGTCGCCTCATCCATGATGATTAACTTGGCGTTCTGCAGCAACGCGCGACAAATAGCAACCAATTGCTTATCCGCTACCGGAATTTCGCTCACGGCCGCATCCAGATCAAGCCGGATGTTAATCTTGCGCATTGCTTGCCGTGCAATCTCGCGCACCTCGCGCCAGTTCACCCAGCGCTTCTGCCGAGACAGTTCGTGATTGATGGCGATGTTCTCTGCGACCGTGAGATTGGGGAAGAGAGAGAAGTCCTGGTAGATGACCTGAATCCCCTCGCGGATCGCATCAATGGGATGCAGGCGATGCATGGTCTTGCCGTTGATGACGATCTGTCCGGCATCGGGCTGAACCACACCGGCGATGATCTTGATCAGCGTGGATTTGCCCGAGCCGTTTTCACCGACCAAGCAGTGAATCTCGCCAGGATAAACGGTCAAGCTGACATCTTCTAGCGCGCGGACGCCAGCATACGACTTGCTGATGTTGGTAAGAGAAAGAAACGGCTGCACAGCCAACGCAAAGGCAATCGGACTGCCTACCCAGGGCAGCCCGATTGCTTCACAACTTCGAGACGGTGTGGCTCTAGAAGGGATACTGGCTAAGGTTCTCTTTGGTTACGTCCACCCAGGCGTTGCCGTAAAGCACCCTATCCCTGGCGATGAGCTTTTCATAGCCGGGCAACCCGAGGTCCATGCCATCACCAATCGGCTCACCCTTGATGTGCATCATGGCCAGCTTGAGCATCGCTTTGCCGGCAATCTTCGGATCCCAGAAGCTGATCATGCTGACGGCGCCGCTCTCGATGAACTTGCCGCTGATCGAAGGCAAGCTGGTACCGGCAACGACGATCTTGCCGACCAGACCGGCTTCCTCAATCGCCTGACCAACGCCGGCAGCATCGGTAGAGGCGCTCGTCTGCACTGCGCGCAAGTTTGGATACGCCTTTAAGAGTTCCTTCATCTTCTGGTAAGCAATCTGCGAATCGTCTTTGGTCTCCTGCTTGTCGCCCACCAGCTTCATGTTGGGATACTTCTCCTTCTGGCGAGCGATGCCGCCGTCCACCCACTCGTTGTGGGTCTTAGAGCCTAGCGAACCGACGAATACCGCATACTCACCCTCGCCGCCGACCTTCTCGGCAATGAAGTCCATCAGGTGAGCACCATAGGCGGTATTGTCAAACGCCTCGATGTCCCAGTGCATGCTCTTCTGGTTAGACGCTTCGTGGGTAATCACGGCAATACCAGCGTCCATCGCTTTCTTGAGCACAGGATCAAGCACGTCCGGATCCATCGGCACTACGCCCAGCGCTGAAACTTTTTGAGCGATCAGGTTCTCGATAATCGGGATCTGCAGCGCAGCATCGGCTTTCTCCGGACCAGTGAGGAACGCCTGAACGCCATTCTCACTGCCCCACTCCTTCACACCTTCCTCCATGCGGTTGAACCAGTTGATGCCAGCGATCTTTACGACGACGGCATACGTACCTTTCGCATCTGCCGCAGGTTTGGGCACCTCGGCCGGTTGTTGAGCAGCAGGTTGAGCTGCAGGTGGCGCAGCACAGGCCGCTACCAGTCCACTACCAATCAACGTTGCACCACGCAGTATCTGTCGGCGAGAGAGCTTTCGGCTAGTGAGATTTATGTTAGACATACATATCCTCCTGGATTTTGACAACGCGCTTACATGAAACTAGCGTTCGAAGAGTCGAGCAAACAGCCACGAAGCGCTCATCCTTTACTTATCCTTCACGTAAAAGCTTAGTTGAACCACAGGATTTGCGCAAGCAGCAACCTGACAATTTCCCCGAAAATTCACACTTGTGAATTCCCGATCCCGTCGAATATGTGGTATATGTCGCTCGTGTTCACGATTGCGGATTCCGGCTGAATTCGGCAACATGGCCGTTCAAACCCTCTGAGGCAACTTACCGATCCGCTATCGCATCCGCACACTGCTATGCCAGCTTCTCTCGAGCTCAGCGGACACCGCTTTCAAGTCATTTACCGCATCTGTGGTACATCCGACGAAGTCCGTGCCAGAGCGCGCGAAATTTGTATCGAACAAACGGTCGAATTCCCAGAAGCGCTCCTGCCCGACGGCGACATTCGCAATCACATCGTCGGGCACATTGAAGCGATTACTTCTATCGGTGAGTCCCAGCACGAAGTTGCTATTAGCTACGCAATCGAAACCAGTGGTTTCGAGCTCACCCAGCTCATCAACGTCATCTTCGGCAACACCAGCATGCAGCCGGGGGTGCGCGTAGAGCGCGTGATCATGCCGGAGATATTGCTGCGCGCCTTCCCAGGGCCGCGCTATGGCCGCGAGGGGCTGCGCGATTACCTCGGTGTGCCGCGGCGCCCGCTTTTGTGCACCGCACTCAAACCCATGGGCTTATCCGCCGAGGCGTTAGCTAAACTGGCGCACACCTTGGCGCTTGGTGGTATAGACATTATCAAAGATGACCACGGTTTAGCTGATCAGCCTTTTGCGCCGTTTCGCGAACGCGTAGCACGATGTGCGGAAGCCATTGACCGCGCAAACCAGATCACCGGGTTCAAGTGCATCTATGCACCCAACGTGAGCAGTTGGGGAGACCAAACCTGGCATCAGGCACGCTTGGCACGCCAGCTCGGCGCCGGTGCGCTGCTCATCGCACCGGGGCTCGTGAGTTTTGGGATGCTGCAGCAAGTCGCTAACGACGAGCAAGTAGGCCTACCCATTCTTGGCCATCCGGCACTGCTGGGCAGCTTCGCCGTTCATCCTGATCATGGCATCAGCCATCGTGTCATCTTCGGCCAGCTCATGCGCCTGGCCGGCGCCGACGCGACGATCTTCCCGAACTATGGCGGACGTTTCTCATTCTCTCCAGAGGCGTGTCAGGCAATTGCCCAAGCCACAGCCGAGCCGATGGGGCATGTGCGACCGACCTTTCCTACGCCGGCCGGTGGGATGACGATCGCGCGTGTGCCGGAGATGCGCGCTGCGTATGGCGACGACGTGATCTTGTTGATCGGCGGCGGCTTGCACTTGCACGGCCCGGATTTGCTGGCTAATTGCCGCGCATTTCGCCGACTGGTCGAGAGCCAGGCACCGTCCTAGTCAGGATCATCTCTGTCGGCTCATCCTCCCGATCATCCCCTCGCCCTGAAAGCCTACTGCTACCGGCGGGGAAAGGCGGCAAACAACGCGCCCAAGAAGAACAAGCCGACGAACGCCCACAGTCCAAGCCCACTCCAGCCGGCCAACGAGCCGACCAAAAGCGGCCCCCAAAAGAAGATCATCAGCACTCCCAATGCTGCTATCGCCCACGGCCACGCGTCGGCCCAGCGGCCGGCACGGATCATGTCCAGGATCTCCGCGGTGCTCTTCTCGCCGTATAACTCAAAGCCTTTGCGCAGGCCTTGAAAGAAAGAGACCTCGGCGCCGGCTCCCACACTGGTGAGATCTTCCAGACCTGCTTCCACATTCGTCTCCACTTCGCGCACACGCTCGGAGGTGCGCTGTGTCTGTAGCTCGCCGCGCCGCCCGATAGTTACCACACCAACGATTACCATCAGAATGGATACGATCAATCCGATCAAAGCTAAAGTCATTTTGTTCCTCCCCGGTTGCACTTTTCCTCCAGTTTCTTGGTCTTTGCCCTTTGCCTCACCATGCACGACGCAAAATGCCCTCCAGCGCAGCAACATCTAACGGTCGCGGACTCATGCGCAGCAGACGCTGATACGTTGCCGCCTGATCGGCCATCGGCCGAATGTGTTCGTCGCGCACGCCGATATCGCGCAGGCGCGCCGGCAAGCCAACGTCATGTTTCAGCCGCTGGATCACCTCGACGCACAAGGCGCCCGCTTCGGCCACGCTCATGCCGTCCACATCCTCGCCCAACCAACTTGCGATGCGGGCAAACGCCTCTGGCACAGCCGGCAATAGATACTCGACGACATACGGCAGCAGCAAGCCGGTGCCTAGTCCATGCGACGTGTGCGTCACCGCCCCCACAGGGTATTGCAGCGCATGGGCAGCACCCAAACCTGCGCTGCTAAATGCCATGCCGGCCAGCAAGGCCGCCAGGTGCATGCCTTCACGCACAGCGATGTTCTTGGGCTGATAAACGGCCAGGCGGAGATTTCGGCCGATCAATCGGATGGCCTGTTCGGCCAGCGCGTCGGTGATCGGCTGGCGACCGGTGAACTGCGGACGCGCATCAGGCGGTACATCCATCGCATCGTATCCGATCACCGTATAGGCCTCTACGGCATGGACGAGCGCATCCATGCCGCTCTCGGCCGTAACGTTGGGCGGACAGGTGAGCGTGAGCAATGGGTCCACAACAGCTAAGCGCGGTCGCAAATAGGAGCTAGCCACCGCCAGCTTGAGATGTCGGGCTTCATCTTCGATCACAGCCACGGCGGTGACCTCGGATCCCGTGCCGGCCGTGGTCGGCACCGCGATCACCGGCACGGTTGGGCCAGGCACTTTGTTCTCGCCAAAGTAATCTGCTGCACTGCCCCCGTGCGTATAAACCGCAGCAGCGACCTTGGCCACATCCATGTTGCTGCCCCCACCCAGACCGATGATGCAGTCGGGTCGTACAGCGCGCGCCGCCTCTGCGGCAGCGTTTACCGTCGTTGTGCCCGGTTCTGGCACGCCACCCTCGAACACGTGGCCTTCAACCTGTGACTCATTCAGGCTCTGTCTCACAACATCTACCAAGCCGGCCTTGACCATGTTCGGGTCGGCGACGATGAGCGCGCGGCTGAGATTGCGGTGGCGCGCCTCGACACCAATGCGCTCGGCAGTGCCACAGCCGAACAGGATTTCATCCGAGGTACTGAACCGCCAGGTGGCTCGAAGTGCGTTTGCCATACCCGGCATAGGTTATACCGAAGGCGCGATTTGACAATTCGGAAGGTCATACTACACTCGGTTATTGATTATCAATAATCAATGATGGAAACGCGCTGGCCCTCCACCCCTCCCTCCGACTGCCCATTTCCGCCCTCGGAGCAGTTCGACGGGCTGATCTTCACCGGTCGGCACGCCGAATACACGCATGCCGACACATGGTATCCAAGCTGGGCATCGGACGACAATCTGTATTCGCCGTGGACCGATGGCAATTTTGAATACCCCCGGACACGCCCGTTCCATGAGGCCGGCGCGGTAGAGTGCAGCTCGAAACTCGATAATCCCGCCAACGCCGGCAAGGGCGGTAAGTCCGGCACCGGCCAGGCCAAGATCATCGGCGACGACCCGCTCAACCTGAAGCTGGAGAACCTTGGCATCCACTACGCTTCCCCGCTCCCCTACGGCGGGCGATACCCGTGCGGCAGTCTGGTTTACGACGGCGTGTGGTACTACGGCACCTACTGTCTAGACGAGACTGACCGCGGGTTGAACTGGGACGTGCTTGGCCCATTCGTCGGCTTTCGCATCTCGCGGGACTTCGGCGTCAGCTGGGAAGACTGCCCCCACACACCCGCCAACCCGATCTTCGGCGAGTCCGGCCAGCATGGCGCAAAGGTCAAGATCGGCGCGCCGCACTTCGTGGACTTTGGCAAGAACCTGGCGCATTCGCCGGACGGCAAGGCTTATCTGTGCGGCCACGGCGCGACGCGCCCAGACGCCGAGCTCGCCTGGATCGCCGGTGATCAGGCCTATCTGATCCGCGTTACGCCCTCACCGGAGAACATGAACGACCCGTCGCAGTATGAGTTCTTTGCCGGTTACGATCAATTGGGTAAGCCGATCTGGAGCCGCAACTTCGGCGACATCCGGCCGTTGCTCGAATGGAATGGGCGAATTGGCCATGTAACGATCACCTACAACGCGCCGCTGCGGAAGTATCTGATGTGTGTCACGGATGGCTGGCCCACCATCAGCACAATGAACACCTTTCTGCTCGAGTCCGACGCCATCACCGGTCCGTGGCGACTGATCACGTTCATGGAGAAATTCGGCGTGCAAGCCTATTTCGTCAACATTCCGTCGAAATTCATCGGCGCCGACGGCGAGACATTCTGGCTGTGCTACTCGGCCAACTTCACCAACCAACCCGGTGTGCTCGGCACGAAGTTCGAGGCCAACCCACCGGGCAGCCAATACGCGATGTGTCTACAAGAGGTTCGATTGCACCACCGGAAGTGAAGAAGCTATGCGTGCCCGACTTACTCCACCATACCTAACGGTTAAGAATGGTGCCATAAACCGCTCCCTGGCGCACCAGATCATGCAACAACTGCGAACGGAGATCATTCACGGCAAACTGGCGCCCGGCGAGCGGCTGGTCGAGCTCGACATCGCGCGGCGCATGGGCACGAGCCAAGGGCCGGTGCGCGAAGCGCTGCAGATGCTCGAACGCGACGGTCTGGTAGAGCGGCGCGCACGCACTGCCAGCTTCGTTGCACCGTTGTCTTACGACGACATGTACGAGTTGTTCAAGATCCGCAGCTTGGTGGAGAGTTACGCCGTCCGCCGGGCAGCGCATCGAATCAGCGATGCGGACTGTGATGCACTCGACATGCTGGTGGCGCACATGCGCGACGCCGGCGATCGCGGCGACATCGTCACCCTCGTCGAATGCGATATGACCTTCCACCGCCGCTTGTGCGAATGCTCGGGCAGCACGACGCTCGTGCAAATGTGGACACCGCTGTATTCGCAGATCCAACGCTTCGTGGCCCACAACCATCCGCAGTATTTCAAGAATTTGTCGGACATTGCCGACACACACGCGCCGATCGTCGCTGCCCTGCGCCGAAGAAAGCCGGCAACCGCCGCCCGTGCCGTCCGCGAGCACATCATGCTGATCTGGTCCATGATGGAGCGGCGCAATATCCGAACGAGAAAGGCGCATACACGCCGGCCCGAACGCAACGCGAGCGCCCAGTCGTGAAGGAGCAGGTCATGCGCGCCACCCGTCTAAAACACGGTGTCGCTTTCACACCATCGCTTGACATCGCCCGCTGGATCATTAAGATCTTCGGCATCGCTGCCGGTAGCGATACCGGCCATAAACCGATGGCCACATCCACCAACGACGTCACGATCGCGGACATCGCCCGTGCCGCCGGCGTGTCGGTCTCGACGGTATCGCGCATCCTCAACAACAAGCCCGACGTGGCCGAAGAAACACGCCAGCGCGTGCGAGCCGTCATCGAGGAGCTCGGGTTTACACCGCATGCCCAGGCACAACGCCTGGCCGCCGGCCGGAGCCGCGCCATCGCCTTGCTCTTCCCCGATGCGCAGCGCAGCTTGATGCGCGAAGAGTTCATCCTCGGAGCAGCAAAGGCGGCAAGTGACGCGTCCTATACGTTCTACCTGATGACGAGCGACCTCTCGCGTCCTCAACTGACCGCGCTCTGCCGCAGCGCGCTGACCGACGGCATCATCCTCATGGAGATTCACCTGCGCGATTGGCGCGTAAGCTACCTGAAGCGGATGGGCTTCCCGTTCGTCATGATCGGTCGCTGTGCGAACAACAACGGGATCAGCTTCATTGACATGGACTTTGAACACGGCGTCGCACAAGCTGTGGAATACCTGGCCGGCCTCGGGCATCGCAAAATCGCCTTGCTCGCGCTTTCGTCCGAGGCCTACAAGCGCGGCTACGGTCCGGCGGTGCGCAGCCGCGATAGCTATGTGAAAACCTGCAGGAAGCTCGGCCTAGCTTCTATCGTTGTCTCCTCTGCCGATATCGCAGCCGAAGTCGCAGCAGCGACCCATAAACTCCTAGATCACCATCCGGGCCTTACGGCGATGATCTCGATGCATGGCGATGTGACGATCGCAGCCTATCGCGTGCTCGAGGAACGCGGCCTCCGCATACCGGAGGATATCTCGGTGATCGCATTCATCACCAGCCGCACAGCCGAATTGTTTACACCGCCGTTGACGGCCATTGACTTCCCGGCCTACGAGTTCGGCTACCAGGCCGGTCGCATGCTGATCGCGCAGCTACAAGGTTCCGGTGCGGTGGAACATCTCCTGCCTTCACCCCAGCTCGTCCTGCGTCGGAGCGTTGCCGCACTGCCCATGGCACGGCAAAACGGCTCGGCGTAACAAAACTTGAACTGTAAAAGGAGGAATGCCTATTCGAGGATTGCTATCACTTCTACTTTCCGATCCGAACCTTGCACACTCGATTCAGTCCGACCAAGCTCAAGTCAAACCGTTAGGAGACAATCAGTTCAAATCCAGGAGGATTCCATGACCGTTGCACGCAAACCTTCTCTGTGGGCATCTGCCCTGCTCATCGGTGCGCTCGCTGCGACGACGTTTGCCGCCTCGCCCGTACAAGCGGCCGACCCCAGCCAGGGCGGCGCGAAGTGGTGCCAGGGCGTGCGCATCCGCTTCTTCGTCGGCGGCGACCCCGGCGACGCTTTCGCCTCGATCGTCTACAAAGGCGCACAGCAAGCCGAGGCCGATTTCGGCCCGAAGGTGGAGTATGTTTTCTCCGGCTGGCAGACCGAAAAGATGCTGGCGCAACTGCGCGACGCCATCGCCTCGAAGCCGGACGGCATCGCAATGATGGGCCACGCGGGCGATGACGCGATCATGCCGTTGGCCGAGCAGGCCGCAAAAGCCGGCATCATCATGATGTATCAGAACGTGGACGTGCCCAAGGTGCGCGCCAAGTTCGGTGGCGGCTACGTCGGCGCTAACTTGTATCCCCAGGGCCGCGCGCTGGGCGAGGAAGCGATCCGCACGCTCGGCCTGAAGAAGGGCGACACGGCGCTGGTGTTCGGCGCGTGGGGCCAGCCCGGCCGCTATATCCGCGAACAAGGGACGACCGACGCTTTGATCGAAGCCGGCATGAAGGTGATTACAGTCGCGGGTCAACCCGCTGCGGCTACCGATCCCGGCCTGCTCATTCCGCAGATCACCGGCGCGTTTGGCAAAAACCCCGAGATCAAGCTGATCGTGTATTCAGGTGGCCAGACGCTCGGTGCAGCGCCGACCTACATGAGGGCAATCAACAAGAAACCCGGCGAAGTGTTCAACATCGGCTTCGACACCAGCCCGGCCATCATTGACGCATTCGACAAGGGCTTTGTGCAACTCACATCCGACCAGCAACCCTTCCTGCAAGGCTACGTGCCGATCCAAAGCATCTGCCTGACCAAGAAGTTCGGCTTTGCGCCGATGAATGTGGACACCGGCGCCGGCTTCGTCAACGCGCAGAACTACAAGAGCGTCGCCGACCTCGCTAAGAAAGGTCTGCGGTAACCGTGCTTTCTCACAGCGCAACGCATAGCCGATAATGCCCGGCTGTCGTATGTCACGTATTGCGTATCGTGTGTTGCGTGCCCAGCCACGAAGCACGTGATACGCAATACGCGATACGTGACGCACGACACGCAACTTGAGGCTATGCGGTGCAGCGATATACACCGATGGCGACTCCTTTCATCGAACTGAAGAACGTCTACAAGTCGTATGGCAGCGTCAATGCACTCAGCGGTGTCAACCTCACCATCGAAGAAGGGCGCGTGCTCGGGCTGATCGGCGACAACGGCGCCGGCAAATCCACACTCATCAAGCTCATCGCCGGCGTGCACTCACCTGATAGCGGCGAGATGTGGGTAAAGGGCAAAAAGGTCACGCACTGGTCGGTTGCTCAGGCACGCGCCGCCGGCATCGAGACGGTGTTCCAGGATCGCGCACTGGCCGAACAGCAAAGCATCGCCCGCAACATCTTCATGGGCCGCGAACTCACCAATCCGTTGGGGTTGATTGACGTGAAACGCCAGCGCGAAGAGGCCGAGCGATTGATGCGCGAGATCGGCTTCACCTCGAAGGTGTTCTCGCCGGATTCACGGGTGATGACGCTCTCCGGCGGCGAGCGGCAAGGCGTCGCCATCGCGCGGGCGATCTATTTCAAGGCGCAACTGGTCATCCTCGACGAGCCAACCACGGCGCTCTCGCTGACCGAATCCGAAAAAGTCTTCGCGTTCGTCCGGCAACTGCGCGCGCGCGGCGCAGCCAGCATCTTCATCAGCCACAACATCTACCACAGCTACGACGTGTCCGACTACTTCGCCATCCTCGATCGAGGCACTATCGTCTACACAGCGGACAAATCCGAAGTGCCCTCGGCAGATGTGTTGATCCGCAAGCTGCAAACGGTCGCGCGACACGGCACGCTCGACATTGAGCACTGACGGAGGTGATGCATGGAAGTCACTGCTGTTTCTACTCAAGCCCGCGAGCATGGCGCCATTCGCACATGGCTCGATCAAAACCGGCGCGGCCTGAGTGCGTTCGCTATCTTCTTAGCGTTGTGGGCTCTCTTCTTGATCACGGCGCCCGGCACGTTCACCAATCCGCAGTCCTATCGCGCGATCTTCACTACGCTGCCGATAGATATCATCCTCGCTGTATCACTCGTGTTCGTCGTCACATCGGGCGAAAGCGATTTGTCCTTTCCCTCGGTATTCGGCCTGTCATCCTACGCGTTCGCGTTGCTGGTCTCGAACGAGGTCTCACCGGTTGTAGGTTTGCTCGCCGCACTGCTCGTCGGCGCCACCTGTGGCTTGGTCAACGGCCTACTCGTCACCAAGGTCGGCCTGTCGTCGCTGGTAGCGACGTTGGGCATGAACTTCTTCCTGCGCGGCCTGATCAACGTGCTTACACAGGGCATCGGCATCCCGTTGACCATGATGATTGACACACCGTTCTACAACGTCCTGGTGGGCCAGGTTGGCGACGTGCCAGTAGCCGTCCTTTGGGCTTTGCTGGTCGTGGTGATCTGTCTGGTGCTGTTCAACCGGCACCAGCTCGGCGCGCATGTCGCCATCGTCGGCGACAACCCGGAGAGCGCTAAGGAAATGGGCATCCATGTAGCGCGCACGAAGACATTGGTATATGTGATCGTCGGGCTATGCGCTGCATTCGCTGGTGTGCTGTCATCGCTGATCAACAACACGTGGTGGCCGACGGCCGGCGACGGCTACCTGCTGCGCACGCTGGCCGCCGTGTTCATCGGCGGCACGCCGACGTGGGGCGGCGTCGGCACGGTGATCGGCGCGGTGTTCGGTGCCATGTCGGTCGGCTTCATCGAGACCGGCCTGATCGGCGCAGGCTTGACCGCCTTCTGGACACAATTCGCGTACGGTCTGGTGATCATCCTATCGCTCATCGGCCATCGCTTCAACCAGGGACGCTATCGCTAAACATCACCTCTCCTCCAAATGCATATCTTCTCTCAGGATAGGCAAGCGCTCATTGTGCGTTTTGCCGAAGAGACGGTGCGCGTCGAGCCGTGGGGTACGAATGCTCTGCGTGTGCGCGCCACGCCGAATGCGACATTTACCGACGATCATCTCTCTGCGCTCTTGCCGGCATCTGCCTCGGGCAGCATCAATATCGAGGGTCAACGCGCCATCGTTCGTAACGGCCGCATTGCAGCCGAAGTCACCGTGCGGCAGCCGCTGGATTGGGTGGATGCCAGCGGTATGGACATCGGCTTGCGCTTCTTGAACACCGAGACGGGCGAGGAATTGCTGGCCGAAGCCTCCTACCATCCCTCATGGCCACCCCCGCGCTGCTTTCGGTCGGTAGGCGGTGACCTGTGGCGCCTGGAAGCGCGCTTTCGCGCTTATCGCGGCGAGCGCTTCTACGGTCTAGGCCAACATCAACACGGCCTGCTCGACCAAAAGGGCGCCATCATCGAGCTGTTACAGCAGAATGGCGAGGTCAGCATCCCCTTCTTGCTCAGCAACCGCGGCTATGGCCTGCTGTGGAACAACCCGGCCGTGGGGCGCGTAGAGCTAGGCGCGAACGGCACGCGTTGGACTGCCGAAGCAACGGCGCAACTCGACTATTGGATCACTGCCGGCGACACTCCCGCCGAGATCGTGCGCAACTACACCGCGGTGACCGGCCGCGCGCCGATGCTGCCGGAATTCGCATCGGGCTTCTGGCAGTGCAAGCTGCGCTATCGCACGCAGGATGAGTTGCTCGGCATCGCGCACGGCTATCGGTCGCGCGGGCTGCCGCTGTCGGTGATCGTGATTGACTTCTTTCACTGGACGAAATACGGTGATTGGCAATTCGATCCGGCAAAGTGGCCCGATCCGTCCGGCATGGTGCGCGAGCTGGAAAGTCTGGGCGTCAAGGTGATGGTGAGCGTGTGGCCGGCGCTCAACCCCGACAGCGCAAACTTTCAAAAGGCGATGCGCAACGGCTGGCTCTTGCGCACGCTGCGCGGCCAGCCGGCGCAGATGAACTTTCGTGACCAATACACCGACGCGCGCGTGTATCTCACATACTACGACGCGACACACCCCGAAGCGCGAACTTTCATCTGGGAACAGGTGAAGCGCGGCTATTACGATCACGGAATCAAGGTGTACTGGCTGGATGCCTGCGAGCCGGAGATGTACCCGGTGCAGTATGACAATCTGCGCTATTTCGCAGGCGACGGACGCGCAGTTGCGAACATCTACCCTTTGCGACACGCACAGGCCTTCTACGAAGGCATGCGCGCGCAGAACGAATCGGAGATCATCTTCCTTTCGCGCTCGGCCTGGGCCGGCAGTCAGCGCTACGGCGCCGCCGTGTGGAGCGGCGACATTCAATCCACCTGGGAAGCATTGCAGGCGCAGGTGCGCGCCGGCCTCAACATCGGCCTCAGCGGCATCCCCTGGTGGACGACCGACATCGGCGGCTTTTACGGCGGCGATGTGACCTCGGATTACTTCCGCGAGCTGATCGTGCGTTGGTTCCAATACAGCGCCTTTTGTCCGCTCTTCCGGCTGCACGGCTACCGCCTGCCCTACGGCGCGATCACCGAAAGCGGCGGCCCGAACGAAGTGTGGGAATTCGGCGAACGCGCCTATGCCATCATTCGCGACGTGATGTTCATGCGCGAGCACTTGCGCCCGTATGTGATGTGCCTGATGCGCGACGCACATGAACACGGCGACCCGCCGATGCGACCGCTGTTCTACGACTTCCCATCCGATTCAAGCGCATGGGCCGTCGAAGATGCCTTCATGTTTGGCCCCGACGTACTCGTCGCGCCCGTGCTGCAGGCCGGCGCGACGCATCGTGAGGTCTATCTCCCCGCCGGCGCGCGCTGGACGGATGTATGGAGCGGCCAAACCTTCTCAGGTGGGCAATCCATTCGCGCCGACGCGCCGCTCGAACGCATCCCCCTCTTCCTGCGCGACGACGCACGCCTGCCGATCAGGGCGTCAGCGAATTATTAGCATTAGGTCCTGAGGTCGCCAAGTCGTCGAGTCACGGCGAAAATGAGGGTATGAAGATCACCGCCATCAAAACCTGCGTGGTCAATGCCGAGATGCGCAATTGGGTGTTCGTCAAGGTGGAGACCGACCAACCCGGCCTCTACGGCTGGGGCGAAGCCTCGCTCGAGTGGAAGACGCGCGCCGTCGTCGGCGCAGTCGAGGACTTCGCCCCGATGCTCATCGGCGAGGACCCACAGCGCATCGAGTTCCTCTACCAGAAGATGTATCGCCAGAGCTTCTGGCGCGTCGGCGTCATCGGCCTGAGCGCGATCAGCGGGATCGAGCAGGCTTTGTGGGACATTCGCGGCAAGATGCTCGGCGTGCCGGTCTATCAACTGCTAGGCGGCCGGGTGCGCGATAAGGTGCGCATGTACACCCACCTCGGCGGCGGGGACATGCGCGCCGTGTATGAGACGCAATACAGCGCCGACCCCAAGCCATTCGTGGATTTGGCATTGCAGGTCGTAGCGCGCGGCTACACCGCCGTGAAGGTGCTGATCACGCCGCCGACCGAGACGCTCAATAGCATCGCTACGTATCGCTATGCCGAGAAGATGATGTCCGCGATTCGCGAAGCCGTGGGCGAAGGGGTGGACATCATGATTGACTGCCATGGCCGGCACAGCGTGGCCAACGCCATCGAGTTCTGCCGCGTGCTCGCACCGTATCGTCCTTTCTTCATCGAGGAGCCGGTGCCGCCGGAGAACGTGGACGCATTGGCCGAGGTGCGCCGCGCCTCCCCAGTGCCCATCGCCACCGGCGAACGTCGCGTGACGCGCTTCGAGTTCCGCGAGCTATTCGAGAAGCAAGCTTGCCACGTCATCCAGCCCGACTTGTGCCACTGCGGCGGGCTGTGGGAAGCCAAGAAGATCGCCGCGATGGCCGAGGCATATTACATCGGCGTCGCGCCGCACAACCCGCTAGGGCCGGTGGCGAATGCCGCCGCGCTACACTTCGCGCTCAGCACACCGAATTTCCTCATCCAGGAGGACATGCTCACCGACGTGCCGTGGCGGTTCGACGTGGTGAAGCACACGCTGAAGACGGAGAACGGCTATTGGCTGCCGACCGACGCGCCCGGCCTGGGCATCGAGGTGGATGAGGAAGCCGCGAAGAAGCACCCGTTCGAGCAAGAGATCATCCACGCCACCACCGTGCGCGCACACGACGGCGCGATCCTGGATTGGTGACGCGCAGCGCGTCTGAGCCGACCAGGCGACATACCTCCTCCGGTAATCGCGCGGCGAGAACGCGTATGAATCCAACCACCAACGTCACGCTCCGCTTCGCTTTCGTCGCGTTATCCACGCTTTTTGGGGCAATCGGGTTCGCGCTAGTGGCGATGCTGCTTGTCCACTCGGCCTACATTAGCGCGAACGGTTCGCCAACAGAGCTGGACAGTGCCTTATTCATCCTGCTCATGCTAAGCTGCGCATGTGCTGCGCCACTCGGCGGCTCGCTCGCCTTTCTTGCCGCTGTGTTCGCGCTATATCTTCAGAACATGCGCACCGAACGCGCCCGGCAGGCAGCGTAAATCTATGTCCGGCGACCTACTCATCGGGATTGACTGTGGAACGACGGCGCTGAAGGGCGTGCTGTGTGACGCGGATGGACGAGAAGTCGCCCGCGCGCAACGACCGATTCCCCTGCTCACACCCCATCCCGGCTGGGCCGAGCAAGACCCTGCGGCTGTATGGTGCGCGCTTTCAAGAGGTCGTCTGCGAACTTACTGCGCACAGCTCCGGCCGCGTCATTGCGCTCAGCATCGGCGCACAGGCCGGTTCGATCATCCCTGCCGACGCATTCGGCCAGCCCATCTACCCGATGATCACCTTCCTGGACACGCGCGCCACCGACATCGTTCACGCCTGGGTGCGCCATGGGTGGGGCGAAGTCATCCGCGAGATCACCGGCTGGGGTCTGCAGATCGGCCAACCGCTTGCCTCGATTGCCTGGCTGCGCGAGCACCGGCCGGACATCTTCACCGCGGCGCGCCGCTTCATTGGCCCACACGACGACTTGGTACGCCGACTGACCGGGACGCTGGTCAGCAATGCCTCGTGCGGCGCACAGATACCGCTGATCGAACGGCGCACCGGCGAATGGAGCATGGCGGTCGCCGAGCGCGTCGGCCTCTCGCGCGACCATCTCGCACCACTCGGTGCATCCGGCAGCATCGTCGGCGCAGTGCAGCCGGAAGTCGCCGATGCGCTCAACCTCCCTCGATCCACGCTGATCGTGAACGGTGGGCAAGACCATGCTTGCGAGGCGCTGGCCCTCGGCCTGACCGAGCCCGGCAGCCTAATGCTGGCGACGGGCACGGCCTGGGTGATCACAGGCATCGCCGATTCCCCGGAGATCGCCGGCATCCCGCGGCAAATGGATTTGAACGCGCATGTCGTGCCACAACGCTGGACGATCAGCACCTACATGGGAGGCTTCGGCGCAGTCGTCGAGTGGTGGCTGAGCACAACCTCAGCCGACCTGGACGACCGCTACGCGCTGCTCCAACACGCGCTGGAAGCATCGCCGCCCGGCAGCAATAGCGTGCGTTTTCTTCCAGAATCGCAACACCGGCCGGCCAGCCAATTTAGCGGGCTCAAGCTCAGCCATCGCTGGGACGACCTGACCCGCGCCGTCGTCGAAGGCATCGCCTCCGAGGTGTGCGCTGCGATTGCGGCGCTGCGTATGGCCAATTTGCCTGTGAACGCGCTCTACATGTTGGGCGGCGCGGCGCGCACATCGGGCTGGTCGCGTGTGCTCGCCGACATGACCGGTGTGACGATACATGCCTGCGACGATTCGTTCCTAGGCGCGCGCGGTGCAGCGATCTTGGCCGGCTTGGGCGCCGGCGCGTATTCATCGGCGGCACAAGCCTGGCCACACTTCACACCGCGAACTCACTTGACCGAGCCCGACCCGCAAGCACACGCACACTACCGTCAAATTTTCACACCTGACACCTGATGCTTGACACCTGACACTTGACCATGACCATCCGACGTTTAAGACGGCTCTTCCCCGACGGTAAAACGCTGATCGTAGCCTGCGACCACGGCATGATTGACGGCCCAGCAGCAGGCATCGAAGTGATCGGCGACACGATCGAAGCCGTGATCGCCGGCGGCGCAGACGGGATCATGTGCAGCTTCGGCGTCGCGACACGCTTCGCCGAGGCGCTGGCGCGCATTGGTCTGGTGCTGCGCTTGGACGGCGCAGGCACACGCCTCGGCCTCAAGGCCGGGCCGGGCGCGCAGTTCTACGCCGTCGAAGATGCCCTGCGGCTGGGCGCCGATGCGGTATGCGTCACAGCGTTCCCCGGCAGCCCACACGAAGCAACCACGCTCGAGACGCTGGCGCGCGTCGTCCGCCAAGCACACGCGTGGGATATGCCGGTGATGGCCGAGATCGTGCCCGGTGGATTTGATAGCCCGCCGGAGAAGCGCACGCTCGATGCGATCAAGGTCTCTGCGCGCGTAGCCGCCGAGCTAGGCGCGGACTGGGTCAAACTGCCCTACGTCGAAGGCTTCGCCGAGGTCGTGCGCACATGCTTCGTCCCTGTGGTCGTGCTGGGCGGGCGCAAGCAAGATGACCCCCGTGAGACGCTGACGATGCTGCGCGCAAGCCTCGATGCCGGCGGTGTCGGCGGTGTGATCGGGCGCAACGTTTGGCAATCGGGCAACACAGAACGCATGACGCGCGCCATGGCCGGGATCGTCCACGCTGGCGCAAGCGTGGAGGATGCGCTACAAATCGCCCTGGCATGACAAGCTATCTTCAACCCGCCGAACACGAAACCGCGCTGCGGCGCTTCGGCGGTTGCGTGGTCGTGGTCACCGGCGCAGCCGGTGGCATTGGGCGTGCCTGTGCGTTGCGCTTCGCCCAGGAAGGCGCAAACGTCGCCTGCCTGGACGTGAACGACGTCGGCAACGAAGCGACGGCCGAGGCGTGCCGCCGCTACGGCGCCGGCGCGATCAGCTTGCACTGCGACGTATCGAGCGAGGACGACGTGCAGTACGATATCGCCCAGGTGATGAGCCGCTGGGGGCAGATAGACACGTTGGTCGCAGCAGCCGGCATCTACACCGGCGGCCTACTGAGCGAGGTGACGCTCCGGCAGTGGCAGCGCCTTTTGGAGATCAACCTGACCGGCGTCTTCCTGTGCAACAAAGCCGTCGCACCGATCATGATGCAGCAACGCAGCGGCAGCATCATCAACATCTCGTCTATGTCCGGCAAGACCAGTTGGGCCGGCACGCACGAATACTCCGCGTCCAAGAGCGGCGTGATCGGCTTGACGCGCTCGGTAGCGATGGAGCTGGCATCCTACGGCGTCACGGTCAATGCCGTATGCCCGGGCAACACGAAGACCGAGTTGGTGGTGGATGCTGCGCGCCGGAACGCACCGCGCGAGGGTCTGACCGTCGAGCAATGGTTGGCGCGCCGAGCCGCCGACTGCCCAATGAAGCGCCTAGCCGAGCCATGGGAGATCGCCGGGCTGTGCGCCTTCCTGGCCAGCGAGGACGCGCGCTACATCACCGGCCAGGCAATCGAAATTGACGGCGGCATGGTCATGAGCTAGTTCTAATCAACGCGGAGGAACACAGCGATGAGATTCCAGAACAAAGTTGTCATTGTCACCGGTGGTGCCAAAGGCATCGGCGAAGCCGCGGTGAAAGCATTTAGCGCGGAGGGCGCATCGGTCGTCATCGCCGACGTGGATGACGCTGCCGGCGAAGCGCTCGCCCGTTCGCTGGCACGCGCGACATTCGTGCACACTGATGTATCGAAGATGGCCGACGCCGAGCGCGCCGTGCGCACTGCCGAGGAGACCTACGGCGGCTTGGACGCGCTGTTCAGCAACGCCGGCATCCAGCTTTACGGTCGCATCGAAGACGTGACCGAAGAAGATTACGAGCGCGGCATGGGCGTGAACTTCAAGGGGCACGTCTGGATGTGCAAGTACGCCGTGCCCGCCCTGCGCCGGCGTGGCGGCGGCGCGATCGTCTGCACATCGAGCGTGCAGGCGCTGGCCACACAGACCACCGTGCCGATCTACGCTGCCAGCAAAGCCGCCACGCTGACCCTGGTCAAAGCTATCTCGATGGACCACGCGCATGAGGGCATTCGCGCCAACGCCATCCTACCCGGCTCGGTGGATACCCCCATGTTGCGCGGTGCGGCGATGACCTTCGCGCCAGGCGAAGTAGATGCCACCATCGCCAAGTGGGGCAAGATGCACCCGATCGGTCGAGTGATCAAACCGGAAGAAGTTGCCCGGCTGGTGCTCTTCCTGTGCAGCGACGAGGCCAGCGCCTGCACCGGCGCAGCCTATCTAGTGGATGGCGGGTTGATGGCCAAAATCCCGGTCGTGTTACCGGATTGATCGGCGCACCGCTACAATACCGACCGGCGCATTCCGAGCACAAAGCGAATACGCACCGAAGACACACTTCTTTACAAACGCATCTCAACCCCTTATGCATCCGACCCCAAAGACGCTCGTCGCTGCTGCGATAACCATCACGCTCGCCATGCTCTCGTTCGAACAGGCTGTCCGCGCCCAGGAGACGTCGCGCTTGATCCTAGCCGACTACATGATGTGGTATCAACCGGACGTATTCGACGGCACGAAGACCTTCGATGTGCCGGCCGCGGGCCCTTACAGTTCGGACGACATGGCTACGATCCAGCACCATCTGCAACTGGCGCAACGCGCATGCCTCAACGGGTTCGCTGCCCATTGGTTCGGCGTCAAAGAGCCGCGCACTACCGAAAACTTCAACAAGCTGCTGGCCGCATCGAGTGGCAGCGGGTTTCAGCACGCCGTGGTGCTGCTGGAGAATAGCCTGCACCGCACTAAAGAGCAGGACCTAATTGACTCAGTGCGCTTCGTGCTGGAGCAGTGGGCGCCGCACCCCAACTACCTGAAGCTCGATGGCCGGCCGGTGATCTTCTTCGAGGGCATGACCCGACCCTGGGGCAGCATCGCCGCGGCCAAGGCTGGATGGGCTCGCATTCGCCAAGCGACCGATCCGGAACGCCGCGCGATCTGGTTCGCGGAAGGGCTGACTACAGCGTTCAACCCATTGTTCGACGGCCTGTATGTGTATCGCATTGACCACAAGAACGGCCCGCGCAGCTGGTTGAAGCAGCCCGTCTTTGCCGCGCGTCTGCGCGAGGTCGAACAGCAATCGGGCGTCAATTTGTATTTTGCCGACACCGTGGCGCCGGGTTTCGACGACACCCGCTCGTTCCGCGTGCGCGCTACCGACGTGCGCATGCCCGCACCGGCTTTTGCACGCGACCGGCGCCGCGGCGCGTACTACCGCGAGACATTCAGCGTTACGCCGCAGACAGGCGGCGATCTGTTACTCGTCAAGAGCTTCAACGAGTGGGTCGAAGGCACGGCCATTGAGCCGGGCCGCACCTATGGCGATTTGTATCTCGACCTGACGTGCGAGCTGGGCACAGCTTATCGCGCTGCTGATCCGGCCCTCGCTCGTGCAGCCGAAGAAAGCAAAGGCCAACAACCATGAACACGTTAGATCTGTCCAAAAAGATCATCTTGATCACCGGCGGCGCCGGCGCCATCGGTCAAGTCATCGTGCGGACGCTGCTGGCCCACGGCGCTGCAATAGCCGTAAACGATGTGATGCCGGTAGAAGAGGCTGAGGCCGTCTTGCCGAAGTCGGAGCGCGTGCGCTACTTCCGCGCCGATGCGGCTCGCGCAGAAGAAGTGGCCACGATGTTCGACGCCGTCGAGACTGCACTGGGCATGCCGAACGTCGCTTGTTGTCACGCCGGCATGGTCGGGGCGCACCCGGTCACGGACTATCCACTGACCGAGTATGACAAGTTGATGGAGGTGAATGTGCGCGCGGCGTTTGTGGTGGCACAGGAGGCTGCGCGCCGCTGGGTTGCGCGGCGCGTCGCCGGCCATCTGATCTTCACCACCTCTTGGGTGCAGGACGTGCCCTGGCCGGAGATCACCCCCTACACCATGAGCAAGAGCGCAATGAAGGCGATGATGCGCGGCTTTGCGCGTGAACTGGCCGACAAGGGCATCCGCGCCAACGCAATCGCGCCCGGCATCGTCGGCGTAGGCATGGCCAAGCGGCAATGGGACACCGACCCGAGCTACCGAGCGCGCGCGTCGAAGGCCATCCCACTCGGTTATATGCAGCCGCCGGAGAGTGTCGCCGATGCGTTTGCCTTCCTCTGCTCCGACATGGCCGGCTACATGACCGGCGCCACGCTGCTGGTGGATGGCGGGTGCAGTTTGTACCCGATGGATTGAGGCCAGTTGGAGATCGGAGAATTGGAGATTGGAGATTTTAGAGGTTAGAGAAGGGACTGGGAACTGACAGCGCACAATCCTGTCAACCTCGTCCATTCTGTCCGGTTCAGACAGATTTGATTGGAGACTCGATCGAAATGGGAAAACTCTCTCGACACACGACGAATGGAGGGCCGCGGTGGATGCTGGACGGCCGACCACTCTCGGCCAACTTTACGCTTACCGAGCTGCTCCGGCAGCCGGCCGGCGCGATGCACGACTGGCTGACGCAGCAACATGACAGCGCCGCAAGCATCCAGGCGCAGGGTATCCTGCCGCCCATCGAGCCGATGCAGGAGGTCTGGGCCAGCGGCGTCACCTATCTGCGCAGCCGCGACGCGCGCAAAGCGGAATCGTCGGTGGCCGACGTGTATCAAAAGGTCTATGACGCCGAACGGCCGGAGCTGTTCATGAAGGCCATCGGCTGGCGCGCCGTAACCAGCAGGCAGCCCGTGCGCATCCGCAAAGACAGCACGTGGAACGTGCCGGAGCCGGAGCTCACCCTGGTCATTAACGCGCACGGCGAGATCGTGGGCTACACCGCTGGCAACGACATGTCCTCGCGCGACATCGAGGGCGAGAACCCACTCTACCTGCCGCAGGCCAAGATCTACACCGGCGCGTGTGCGCTTGGGCCGGAGATCGTGCTGACCAACGCCGAGGCGATGCGCACGCTACCGGTGACGCTGGAGATCCGTCGCGGCGGCGCAGTCGTCTTCAGCGGCGAGACGAGCATCGCGCGTATGAAGCGCGGGCTCGCAGAATTGGTGAGCTACCTTTATCGGGAACTTGACTTTCCAGACGGTGCATTCCTGATGACCGGCACGGGCATCGTGCCGCCGGAGAGCTTCTCGCTCCGGCCAGGCGACCATGTCAAGATCAGCGTCGGCGAAGTGACGCTGGAGAACGAGGTGATCTAGCGCTGCTAGACTCAGGCTTGACACCCGAGCCCGGCGCGCCCATGAAGGGCGCGCCTACCAGCGAATGTGGTCTTCTGCTCGCGGCTCGGCGTAGGCTCAGGCTTGACGCCTGAGCCCGGCGCGTCCATCAAGGGCGCGCCTACCAGCGAATGTGGTCTTCCGCTCGCGGCTCGGCGTAGGCTCAGGCTTGACACCTGAGCCTTTACCACGCGCTCAGCTCGAGCAAGCGATCTTCATAGAACCAGAGGATGGCGCGGTCGAAATCTTCCTCGTCGGCCTGAGAGATGATCAGGTCGCAGATGTCGGTCTCGAGTGCGCTCAACTCGTGGATGAGGGCTTTCTTTTGTGCGCCGCTCGGCACCGTATCACACACACTCAACATCGGGCGCCAGTCCTGATGGAATGCGCCGGCCCATACCAGCAGCAAGCGCTGGTGGTTGAAGGTGTAGCGCTCCTCCTCGTTGGTTTCAGGGTTGATGCGGATGAAGATCAGTTCGCCGCCCAGCGGCGGAGGCCGGCGAATCAGGTTGAGCTTGCGCTTGCCGCTCACCAGGCGAGCGCAGGCGCTCCTCACCGCGTCGCGCGTCTCGGTGAGAACGCGCCTGCGTTCGTGCAGGCGATCGTATAGACACCGCACCAGGTGAACCAGGTTGCGCCGCTCGTCCAGCGTCCAGCGCTGCAAATAGGTCATATCTACGAAGCCGGACGCCAGCTCGCTGATGTGGTAGCCGCACAAATCGTCGAGCGATTGGATCTCGTGCAGCCGCGTCTCGATGAAGGCCAGCAGAATCTCGATGCCAAACCAGGCCATCACGGGATCGAAACCGCGCCGGCTGACGTAGCGCAAAAAGTCCTCCACATCGCCCCGGTTGAGCGGCGGCTGCCAATCCAGCGCGTCGTAATACCCATGCACGGCGCAGATCGCGTCGTTGAGCGCGTCTTCCGGTGTAGCGAACTGCCGGGCAAGCGCTGCCTCTTCCTCTTTGCAAATCGCAGCTTCGGAGAGGATGCTGCGCAACAGGTCGCGGATATCCTTGGGCACGACCGCTACCTTGAACATGCGCTTGCCCGGCTTGCCGTCTTTGGTGCGCGAGGTGCGGCCGATGAAGAGCAGGGCGCGACGGCGCAACTCACCCAAACAGGACGTGGGCGGCTCTTCGTCCCAGAACCAACCGTCGCCGTCCATCGAACCGAAGTCGCGCGTCAGGTCGGCCAGGCGCATCCACCCTCCGTTATCAATCACGCAGCGCAGTGCAGCGCGAGCGCGCGGCGGCAGCTCAGTGACACAGCGCCGGAGTTCATCTTTCGAGGTCAAACTGGCGACCAACGCAGCCACCTTAGCGCGCCGGCTCTTGGGCAGGTCCCCTGGCAAAGCCAACCGGTTTGCCTGGCAAGCAGCATCCAACCACTTGGCGGGAATTTTCTTGAGCGCGGCGGTAAGCGAGAGGTTAACCCGAATGACCTTGTTCTCTTCTTCGATGCGCCAGCGCTCACCTAAGTAATGCGCCAGCTCATCCGTCAGCAAAGAGGACTCGAAGCCGAAATCATCGGCGTCATCGTGATCTCCAAATTCGCCGTCCTCGAATTCGTCATTCGATTTGGTATGCATTGGACCTGCTCCTCTGCGTGAACTTTGCGCGACTTACCGAGGTTCACACCTCGCGCTTTTGACCCTGCACTTCGCTACTCGGCGCCGTCTGCGCCTGTATGCGTTTGCGATATAGGTTTACTCGATTGACGACGGCTTCACTACCAAACATCGCCCACGTGGACAACCCGAGCAACACGAACAACGGCGTAAACATCAGCGCCACGACCATCAACAATCCGACGACCGCCAGCAGCGTCAAGGTGAACAGCGGATTCGCTCCGGCCACCAGCGCCGAATTTCGCAGCGCCACCCGCCAGCGCCGATCCTGCTGCTCCATGTAAAAGGCGCACACATAGAAGTTGATCACCAACCAGAAGAACGCGGCCGCCAACCACGCGCCCTGCACCCACTGCACCCATACTTCGTTGCCGAACGTCGCACCATACCACCAGAAGTTGAAAAGGATCAACGCGGTAATCACGAGCGCGGCGACCGCATAGAGCCAAGCCTTGCGAAAGTGCTCGCGAAACGCCGCGAAGTAATGCTCCCACGATACCGCATAGTCGTTGGCGATGCGATTGCACACGGCATACAACGCCATCATCGCCGGCGGGCCGGGGATGATGACGATCACGCACAGCAGCGTGAACACGTTCATCAATACCAGGTTGAACATTTCACCCCAGATGTCTTTGAACGTCTTCACAATCACGCGGAACGCATCAGCCATGCTGCAAGGTATTGTAATGGCACGTGAAAATTGCGCGACTCGCGTTCAAAGCACGCTCACCGGATCCACATCCACGACGAATCCGCGCGGCACGTTCAGGCCGGCCAGCAATTCGCGTGGCGAGTGTGTGCGCACCAACACCTGCCAGCGGTAGCGGTTGTTGCGCCGGGTGAAATACGCCTGCGCCGGGCCGATGAGGCCCAGGTGATGGATGGAACGTCGCACGTCGCGCGCCAACAGCTCACACGCCCGACGCGCTGCGTCGTTGTCTACGTCGGCGTATTCGAAGCGCACCAGCCGCACGAACGGCGGTAAGTTCAGCAGCCGACGCTGCGTCAGCTCATACGACACGAAGCCCTGCACGTTGTGTCGGGCAGCAAACGCGATCGCCGGATGATCCGGGTTATAGGTCTGCACGATCACCCGTCCGGGCAACAGCCCCCGCCCTGCCCTGCCGGCCACCTGCAACAGCAGATCGAAGACGCGTTCGCCGGCACGGAAGTCCGGTAGGAACAACCCCACGTCGGCCAGCACCACACCCACCAGCGTCACCATCGGCAGGTCGAGGCCCTTCGCGATCATCTGCGTGCCGACCAGTACATCGGCCTGGCGATTGACGAAACGCTGCAGAATATGATCGCCACCGCCGCGCCCGGCAGAGTCGCGATCCCAGCGCAACACCCGCGCGTCGGGGAAGCGCTGCAAGACGGCCTGCTCGACCTTTTGCGTGCCGATGCCGATATAGCGGATGCGCACGCTGCCGCATACCGGACAGCGCGACGGCACCGGCTCGATGCGATCACACTGGTGGCATTTGAGATGGGGAGAGGGGAGTCGGACGTGCGGCGCTGCGACTTTCCACTCTCGACTCTCCACTTCCGAGTGATACGTGAGCGGGGTATCGTCGTTCGGGCAACGCAGGACGTGCCCACAGTCACGGCACAACACACTAGATGCGGCGCCGCGCCGATTGAGGAAGAGGATGGCCTGCTCGCCGCGCCGCAACGTCTCGCCCAGTGCCAGCGTCAGCGCACCGCTGAACATGTCAGTATTACCGCCGCGCAACTCCGCGCGCATGTCAATCACCTGCACTGCCGGCAAAGGCTGGTAGGCGACGGCCTCGGCCTCCGGTTGCACGGCGGCTTGTATCCCCAGGCGCGCCTGCTGATCGGCAATCCGGCGCACATGTCCGCGCACGCGGTTGGGCAACTCGAGCAAGGTCAGGCGACCCGCGTCGGCCATCTGCCAGGCCTCTAGCGACGGCGTAGCGCTGCCGAAGATCAACGTCGCACCGGTCAACTCGGCGTAGCGCAGCGCAACGCGTCGCGTGTCGTAGTAGGGCGGGCTGTTTTGCTTGTAGGACGGGTCGTGCTCCTCGTCGAGCACAATCAACCCCACTTCGGCGAGCGGCGCGAACAACGCCGAGCGCGCGCCGACCACTACGCGCAGCTCACCGGCGCGGATGCGCCGCCAGGTGTCATAGCGCTCGCCGGGTTTGAGCCCGCTGTGGACGAGTGCGACTTGGCCGGGGAAGCGTTCCAGGAAGCGCCGGGCAGTCTGCGGCGTCAGCGCAATCTCCGGCACGAGGATGAGCACACCGCGTCCTTGCTTCAAGACGGCCTCGGCCGCGCGCATGTAGATCTCGGTCTTGCCGGAGCCGGTCACGCCACGGAGCAGAAATTGAGAATTGAGAATTGAGAATTGAGAATCGGAAGGCGCAGCGCCTGACTCCCCGCCCCCTGATCCCCGCCCCCTGATCCCTGATTCCCGATCCCTGATCCCTGATCCCTGATCCCTGATCCCTGCCTCGACAGCGCGCCAGACCTGCTCCTGATCCTCAGTGAGCGGCGGTGGAGACTTGACCACGTAGTCCACGTCGGCCAACGGGTCGCGCCAGCGCTCGGCATCGCCGAGCATGATATAGCCACGCGCGGCCAGCCAGCTCAAATCTTCGCGCGTCGCGCCGGTCTCTGCGAAGATCCACTCCGCGGCGGCCAGGCCGTTGTGTGATCGCAGGTATTCCAATGCTGCGGCGCGGCGCGCGCGCGTCTCCGGTTTCAGCTTGTTATTGGCTTGCAGGTTGGCCAGCACCGGTGCCAGCGTTTCCTCGCCGATGGCCAGTTGCGCCAGCGTGGTGCGCCGAGGTCGCACCGGAGGCGGCTGCAGCGTAGAGGCGCGCGACACCAGGCCGGCTTTGACCAGCGCTTTCAACGCGCGACGCCAATCCGGTGCGTCACGCATCGCCCGCGTCAACTTCGATTCGACCAGCGGGCCGCGCAAGTACAGCGCCTGAAGCAACCGCGCGCGCGCGTCCGTCGCGCCCGCCTCTCTATCGCTCGACTTTGCAACGCGCTCGCCCTCGTCCGTCAGGCCATATACATAGGCCGAGCGCGGCGTGAAGCCCGGCGGCGTCATGAGCGCGCAGCAACGACCGAGCGGCGCGTGATACTCGGCGGCGATCCAGCGCGCCAGCTCGAGTTGGACCGAGTTCAAGGCCGGACGCGCGTCGAGCGCGGCATGGATCGGTTTGAGTTCGGCTTCGACCGGCTCCGGTTGCAAGTCCAGTCCAACGACGATCCCACTCGTCAGCCGGTGCTGCAGCGGCACGACGACTGCCGAGCCGAGCAACACTCGATCGCGCAAATGGTCGGGGATGAGATACGTCAGCGGCTCGGCGACGGCTTGCGACAGAAGCGCGACCGAAGCGACAGCGTGCTGCCTGGACGAATCAGCCATACCGGCTATTCACTTCGCACAGCGAAAACCCACATCGCGATGCGAGCTACCCGGATCGTCCTTGATGCGCCGCGTCACCCGCAAGTCTTCGGGCGTGTTAGTGAAGCTGCCACCGCGAATCACACGCTGGTCGGCTTGCGGTGGGCCTTGCGGGTTGTCGTTTTCGTTCTGGGCGTAGTAGTCGGGGCGATACCAGTCGTTCACCCACTCCCACACGTTGCCGGCCATGTCGTATGCGCCGATCGGGCTGCGGTTGTTCAAGTAAAAGCCTACCGGCGCAGTGTCCTCGGGCGGCGCAAGGCGCGCCGGGTCGAAGTCGTTGCCCCAAGGATACTTGCGTCCATCGTTGCCCCGCGCCGCATATTCCCACTCGGCCTCGGTCGGCAAGCGCTTGCCCAACCAGCGGCAATACTTGTCGGCATCCCACCACGACACATAGCGCACCGGATGATCGAAGCGCGAGCCGACATTGTCCACACGCCACGTCTCGCCGAACGGTTTGCCGGCCAACTCGGCGCTGGTCCGATAGTTGGTTGCTTTGACGAACTCGCGGAACTCGCCGACGGTCACCTCATAGCGGTCAATTTGATATGCCGGCATGCTGACGATGCGCTCCGGCCGTTCGTCGTCGGCGCCGGCGTTGCTGCCCATCACAAACGTCCCCGCCGGCATCTGCAACATCGAGCCGAGCGGACCCTCCGCGCCGCGCACGGGGAGCACGACCGGCTGCGAGCGCAGCCGGCGCCCTGCCCGATCGGTTGCCTGCACCTCGATGCGGACGTCGCCATTGGCTGCCGGTTGCCAGCTCAAGACGGTATTGACATTTGGCATGCCGTTGACGGACCTTCCGGCGACGCGCTGACCATCGGCGAATAGCTCGACGCTGCCCACGCCGCTCGGGCTCATCGCATGCACAGCAAAGAACAGCGTCCGGCCTGCGCGCACCGGGCGAAACGCGCCGCCTTGCACCACCGGCGACAGGATCTCGATGCCGGGCAAAGCAGCAGCCTGCAACGGCGCCGGCGCGCAGGCGGAGGTCACGAGCAGCAACGCGACGAGCGCGAGTGTTTTGTGCATAGCGCACATTCTAGCCATCGGCCAACCCATAGGGACGCATACTTTGCGTCTCTACACGAATGTCACCCTACAACAAACTCGGCTGAGCCGGCGGCGTATAGTCGAAGCCCAGATGCTCATAGGCGCGCTGCGTGGCGACGCGCCCGCGCGGTGTGCGGTCGAGGAAGCCGAGCTGCAGCAGATACGGCTCGACCACGTCCATGATGGTATCGCTCTCCTCGCTAATGCTGGCGCCTAGCGTCTCCAGCCCGACCGGCCCACCGCCGAACTTCTCGATGATCGTCCGCAACACGCGCCGATCCAGTTCATCCAGGCCGAGCGGATCCACCTCGAGCAGGTTCAACGCCTCGCGCGCCAACGCCGCCGTGATGCGGCCCTCGCCATGCACCTGGGCATAGTCACGCACGCGCTTGAGCAAGCGCAATGCCACGCGCGGTGTGCCGCGTGACCGCCGGGCAACCTCAGACAGCGCGTCGGCGTCTATCGGCGTGTTGAGCAGGTTGGCTGCGCGCGCTACGATCTTCTCGATAGCCTCGACTGGGTAGAAATCCACGCGCAACACCGCACCGAATCGGGCGCGCAGTGGCGCAGTCATCAGCGCCAGCCGGGTAGTCGCGCCGATGACCGTGATCGGCGGCAGCTTCAGGCGAACGCTGCGTGCGCTCGGCCCCTTGCCGATCACGATGTCAATCGCATAGTCTTCCATCGCCGGATATAGCACCTCTTCGACGGCACGGTTGAGGCGATGGATTTCGTCAATGAACAAGATGTCATTGGCGCGCAGATTGGTGAGGATGGCCGCCAGGTCGCCGGCACGTTCGATGGCCGGGCCGCTGGTCACACGCACCGTCGCGCCCATTTCGTTACCCACGACGTGACTCAGCGTGGTGTTGTGATTGAAGAAACCATTGGCCACGAATGAGCGCGCACCGGGCACAGTGAAATCGTAGACATCCGCCTCTCCCGCTTGGAGCGAATCAACTCGATCCCAGAAGAACTGTGGATGACACAACGCATCGAGTATCCGCTTCGCAGGATGGGCATGAACAGAAGCCGGCAGTAGTCGCAGATACGCTGCGACTGTCGCACGCGACATGAGGCGATCACCGCGTTTGACGTGCTCGAATTTCTTGTAAAGGGCATGGCTGTGTGGTCGAGTCGAATCGAAAAGCTGAGCAAGCAGCCGGTCACCCCAAGGAACGCGATCGCTGCGGCTGACCCCACGCGGCGGTCGCTTGAGTGATGCACCCTGCGCCTGTTTACGCTCGAGCCGGAATCCGATCCGCTCGAAGAAAAGCTCTGCGTCACGCCCGCCAATGAAGAGTTGTTGATAAGTTTGCCCCTTGACCACTTTCTCGGTACGGAGCGCGATGATGCCGAAATTAGCCAGCACGATTTGCACCTCACGCGCGAGCCGAGCAGATTTAGTGACGAAATCCACATACCCCTGATTCGGCCAAGCATGTGCATCCGCGTCGAATAATCCTTGTAAGAAACCACGCACGACTGCCGCCGGACTGGCCAAAACGGCGTGCGGAATCGTCTTCTCGCCCGCGAGCACAGGGCGCATGCCCAGTGCAAGCATCAGCCGACCAAAATTCTGGCTGAATCGGATGCGCGGTGGGCGGTTCGGATACATGCGGACACGAGGTTGCCAACCGAATTGTTCCTGACAAATCCTGCACACTTCAGATTGAATCTGCGGCTCGCTGGTTGTAATGTCGCATGCCGGCATCGCTGAACCCTTTTCGAAATGGCCATCACCTACCAACAATCCCATGAGATAGGCGAGATCGGGATTCAACGAGGCGGGCGTCTGCCACACCGGCGCAGGCACATCTATGGTCGGCCTGATCTTACTCAGGGAGTTTTGAAACCGCCGGCCGTCCACGAGCGGCAGCCCGAGGCGCTTTGCTGCGGCTACAACCGACGGATTGACATGGTTGCGTCCCGCGTAAGCGTACTCCAGTTCCGCCCCGCTTGGAGCACGACCGTAATGCTGAGTAAGCGAATCGTATAACGCTGCGACGCGGCGTTCCGTGCGCACACTCCGCGCAGCAGGACGAAGCTCATCCGGTTGAAAATCTATCTGAACGGGCTGCCCCCACAATTGGGTGTCACGCGCGATAGCAACGAAATCGTTCGCCGTCAACTCACCCAACGGCTTCCAGCGCGGCCCAAATTCAGTGGCTACTAGGATGGGATGATTCGAGGTACCTTCGATTTCGAAGCCGGAGCGTGTGCGCAGGCGAATCGTTGCAGTGCGACCGTTTCGAAATACATGGGAAGTCAGCGCATCGCCGTCCACCCCTCTGACGCGTACAGACAGAGGCGCAGCATGCTGGGGGAGTAAGTCATCGGGTGCGAAGCTCTGCAACGGCTTGATCCCCTCACCGGTCAAGACCAAGCTATCTCCTCTGATGCACTTCCCCAAACCCGGAGGTCCATAGATCAGGATGTGATCCAACGCATCGCCGCGTGCTTTCGCAGCCTGGATCATCACGCGCAGGTTTTCGCGCACCTTGTCCTGGCCGATCAACTCGTCGAGCGTTTGCGGCCGCAGGGCGCGGTCGAGCGCGCCGTCATCGTTGGGCAGGCTCGCGCCGGATATTACACGCGGCGTTTCGGATGGGCGGTCGTTGGCCATCGTCGCGATTATAGGACATGCGTTCTATAGTGCATTCGCCAACGGGGGCAGATGTAGCAGACCTGCCCCGACGTAAACGCCTGGGCCGAAAGCGGGCGGGATGCGCGCGGCTCGCCCGTATGCTCAGCGCTGGGATTGATCCCGGCGCGACTAAGGCGAACATCGCTCGATCACGTTGGGCGCTCATCACTTACGCCTCAGACATGCTTTTTATAATCCGCGTAATGCCCTTGTTGATTGACGGTCACAACCTGATCGGCCACAGCCCTGACCTCTCGTTGAGCGACCCGAACGACGAAGCCAAGCTGATCGCCCGGCTGAAAGCCTACATTGCGCGCACCGGCAGGGAGATCACCGTCGTCTTCGACCCCGGCCCAGACAGTGACCCCGTTAGCTTCGACTACGGCCGATTTCGCGAGGGCCGGCTGGAAGTGATTTACGCCCAGGCGTGGCGCAAGGCCGACGACGTCATCCGCGATATCGTCGGAGAGGTCAAAGATCGGCGCGGGCTGATCGTGGTCACTTCGGACGGCGCGCTGGCCAACTTCACAAGGCAGTGCGGCGTGCGCGTGCGCTCATCGGCCGAATTCGAGCGCGAGTTGAGGCGGACGCTGAATGCCATGCCCGATGACGAAAAGCCGGTCGCCGGCGCAGCGGAGGTCAGTGCCTGGGCAGAGATCTTCAAAGAGCCTGCGCCGCCAAAGCCTCAGTCCTCAGCGCCACAACTCACACCTCAGGAGCGCAAACGCCTGCGCCGCATGGCACAACTGAAGAAGCAAGTGCGCGGCGGTGGCAAACTCCGGTAGTCTTGCCGAACCCGGCGGTGGAAAGCAAATCCGCCGAAATGGAAAGCCCTGCTGAGGCGTGAAGCGCACAATGATGCGCGGCAAATTTCTGAGCGCCGCGACATCTCACTTCGCCCGTTCCCTCATCGCACGGTCGTCCTTCCACACGCGTGTGCGATGCCGCGGCATAGGAGCAAGGCAAGTATGAGCATCAGCAAACGCTTCCTTCGAGCCGCCTGCGCCGGTGCATTGGCAGCGGCGACCGCGATCACGCAATCCGCGCCGGCCAACGCCGGTGCGCGCGGCCAGATCGTTCCACCAGGCAACATCGCCTACGTCATCCGGCGCGACACGCCAGAGATCCTTAGCTACCGCAACTTTCTCGTCAGCAAAGGCTATGCCGTCACGATTGTGCCGCTAGGCCTGGTGCTGAGCACGGACTTCGGTGCATTCGATTTGACGATCATCGCCGACGACACCGGCAGCCTGAACACCTGGGGCATCCCACCGAGTACCGCGGCGCAAGTCGCCAAGATCCTCGTCGCGCGCAAGCCCATCCTCGGCATTGGCGAGGGCGGTTACGCTTTCTTCGGCCAGGTGCCCGCCTTCATCGGCTGGCCGCAAGGCTGGCATGGGCCGCAGGCGCTGGTGAATCGCGCGGCAGGCGCACCTCCCTCGATCTTCGCGGGGTTGCCGCCCGATCCGATCAGGGTTTACAACAATCCCAGCAATGAAGTCGGCATCTTCCTCGGCGCCGGCGTGCCGGCCGATGCACAACCGATCGGCCTCGAGCCACCCGCACCCGATCACGCCAGCTTGATTCGAGAGGGCTGCCACTTCTTGTGGGGCTTCTCGGATGGGCCGGATAAGATGACCGCCAACGGACAAACGCTGTTCGAGAACTACGTGCAATACGCGCGCTTCTTCCAATGCGCGCCGAACCCCACACCACCGCCGCAGGACTGCTACCGGCTGGTCAAGAGCGCCACGCCAGTGAGCGGAACGACGGTAACGCCCGGCGCCGTCATCGAGTATTCGATCAGCTACGCGATCAACCCCTCCGGCGGCCCAATTTGCCCCAAGGAGGGCAAGCTGGTGGACGTCGTGCCTGCGGACACCGCCTTCGTTCCCGGCAGCGCCAGCGATGGCATCTCACCCGCGGCGGACGGATCGTTGACCTGGTCGGTCGCCGGAACGGGTATGAAGACGTTCAAGGTCATCGTGCTCGACACCGTCTGCCGGCCGGGCGTGCGGCGGACGATCACGAACAAAGCCGTGCTGTATCTGCCATCGTACCTACCGGTGCCCAGCAACGTCGTCACGCACAACGTGCAATGCCCACCGATCGGCTTCCCCAACGACAAACCGCCCTACGCTGAAGACGAGATCCAGATCACGCCCTACCCCATCATCGCCGGCCGGCCCACCGAGGTCAGCGTCAAGGTCAGCAACAACACCGGCAGCACGGTGACGGCCATAGTGCGCTTCCAGGCCAGCCCCGACAAGTTCGGCATCGGCTTGTCGTTCGGCGACTTTGCCACCAAGACGGTGACGATCCCGGCCAACAGCACCGTGCTGGTCAAGACCACAACGACGTTCGCAGCGCCCGGCCACTACTGCATCCAAATCCGCGTGGACGTGCAGACCCAGAACGGCGTGGTCTCCATCTTCACCCAGCGCAACCTGGACGTGACCGAAGACCTGAAGCCGGGCGTGACCGATGTGCTGTCCTTTACGGTGAAGAATCCGGAATCGTTCGCCGCGACAATCAACCTGGTGGTGATCAACACTTGTCCCGGCTGGACGGCGACCGTCAACCCGGCATCGGTGACGCTGCCGCCCGGCGGCACGACTACGGCGCAGTTACTCGTCACGCCGCCCAACCTGATCCTGCTCGGCAGCGGCTGCCACATTGACGTGCAAGGCTGGCTGGTGGACCCAACCACGAACCTGCCCAAGCTGATCGGCGGCATCCGCAAGCTCGACGTTCCGCCGGTGCGCCTGCCGCACCCCGACATCCCGTGGGAAGAACGCGAGATCAGCACCCGCCCCGATCCGGCGGTCGCCGGCCAGCCGGCGCAGATCTGCGTCGAGCTGCAAAACCCGCTGCCCTTCTCGCGTACGGTCACGCTGGAATATGCTGTGGCTGACTTCGGTGCCGGCATCCCGTTCACGCCGGTCGCCACGCAGACCTTCACATTGCCGCCCAACAGCATTGACAAGTACTGCGTGCCGTGGACGCCGGCGCCGGGCGGCACGCTGCACCGCTGCATCCGGGTCACGCTCAAGCAACCGAACTACCGCGACGATCACAGCCAGCGCAACATCACCATCGTGCGCCCGCTGCCCGGCGGATTCGGCCAGATTCGCATCTCGGCGCGCATTACGAACCCCGACGGCATCTCGCATACGCTGCAGCTCCAGACCAACCTGCTCGGCTTTTACCCGTCCTGGCAGCCGGATCTTCGGTTGGACGACGGCCGCCCGCTGCCGAGCGAGATCGGGCCAGGACAGACGCTCGGCATTCTGATCGGCCTGCTGCTCCCTGCCCAGAATATGCAGGCGCAGAACGCCGAGGTCGCCGCGGCCAACGATCCGCGCGTCGGTGACGCGAGCAGCATCCAGGTCAATGTGTTGTTCGACGGCGCATCGGTCGGCGGCTTCACGGTCGAGTTCGCGCCGCCAGCGAAAGTGAACATGCCGATCCTGCTCAAGGCGCAGTAAGCTACTCGATACCGCACTCCTCACAGGGCTTCGAGTCCTGTGAGGAGTGCGTTTGCATCGCTCACGATCTCGGGTAATCTAGGCATGTGCCCAAGAACCCAGCGCTGATCGAGGCAGCCAATCGCGCTGCCGGTCTGCTCGGCCTACCCGTCTTACTGCTCAAGGCATTCATGGCCGTGGAAGGCGCGAACCCCGATGCGCGCGATGGCGTGTTGCAGGTGACGCCGGCTACGCGCGCCGGCGTGATCGGCCGCATGCCGCGCGCGCTCAAGCTCGCCGCCCTCGATCTGAGCGACGATCCGGCCATCGGCGATGCCGAGCTGAACGCGCGCTTTGCCCAGGCGTTCGAGCAAAAGCACCTGCTCGTCCAGACGCTCACCGGCGGCTGGTACGTCAAGGAGCAGCTCGACCGCTTCAACGGCTACGTCGCCCTGGCCGGCCTGGCCTACAACGCCGGGCCGGGACGCGCGCGGCGTGAGGTCGAGGAGAAGTGGGGCGGTGACCTGCTGCGCGCAGCGTTGCAGTACCACAAGCGCATCGGCGTGCGCGGCGACGAAGTGACCGTCCAGCCGGGCATCCCCACCGTGGATGCCGCCACCGGCGTGCAGTGGACTCGCTTCCCCGTGACGGCCAACGACACCGGCCTGGAGATCTTCCAGTATCTCTACCTGCGCCAGGTGCCGAAGCGCAATTTCGGCCTGCTGGATTTCATCTTCAGGCCAGCACTGCTCGACCGGCTAGGCTTGTTCGACGACGACGCGCCGCCGGGCGAAGATCGCCCCGATCGCGCGTTGATCGTGGTGAACGGCCGATTCGCATTCGCACCGACGACCGCTGAACCTATCGCTATGTTCAACACCCTACCGCTCTCGCAGCGCGATCCACGCTGGAAGGACATCCTCCTCGGCTTTACCGACGAAGGCCGCACCATCGGCTCGGACGGTTGCACGCTCACCTGCCTAACCATGCTGGCCAACGGCTTCGGCTTCCAGGAGACGCCGGCCACGTTGAACGACAAGCTGAAGGCGCTCGGCCCGAATCAGGGCTTCTTTGGCGCGCTGATCGCCTGGTTTGGCGTGCCGCGTGTCCTGCCGGGGTTGAAGCTGAACAAGCTGGTCGAGTGCCGCCGCGTCCCTGCGCCGATGGCCGAGATTGACGCCGCGCTGGACGCCGGCAAACCGGTCGTGGTCGAGCTGGACATGTCGCCCGGCTCGGGGTTTCAGAACCACTGGGTGCTGATCTACGCCCGGCAAGGCAACGATTACTTGATCCACGACCCGTGGCCGTGGCCGCCCGAGCAAAGCGCATCGCTCACGCAACGCTACGGCTTTGCCGGCTCGCCCGCACAGATCATCACCTATTGCGCCTTCTACGACAACCCGAACTTCCGCCCGCCCGATGGCCTGCCCCAGCCGGAAGAGAAAACGACCGTCATCGTCGTCAACGATGTGCCGGACATCCACGCCGTCGGCGGCCTGGCGTTGCGCGACCGCCCCAGCGCCATCGGCACACAGATCCTGCAGCGCCTGCCGGCGGGCACGATGCTCACTTTGCTCGAGCCCGCGGAGTCGGCGCGGCAAAAGGTCGGTGTGTACAACCAGTGGTTGAACGTGGCTGCGCCGGATGGGACGCGCGGCTGGGTGGCTGCCTGGTATGTGCACGCCCGCGAAGTCACGGTGACGAAATCCCTGCCTGCGCCGGTCAAGCGAGGCCGCCCGCGCGAGCTGGATGTGGACACCGCCGTGCAGCCGCCGCTGCGCACCCAGATCTTCGTGCGCACCAAGAAGACCCGCAAGCGCGTCGCGATCTATGAGACGAACAAACGCACGGTCCTGGCCTACGTCAAAAGCGGGACGAAGCTCGAAGCAATCGGCGAAGCTGCATCGCTGGAGCGCAAGCTGCGCGCGCGCCAGGCCGCGCGGCCGAGCTGGGTCAAGGTGCTCGCCGGCGGGCGAATCGGCTACGTCCGGGCACGCGACCTAGAGCCGGCGCTGATCCACGCACCCAAGCCGCGCAAGCCACCCGTCAGCAAGTCGCTCGACGAGGGTCTGATTGCGCTCACCGAGCCGGACGCGCGCCCCGCGCTGCGGGTGATCGCGCCGGCCGGGCTACGCTTACGCGATACACCCAGCACGGCCGGCAACACCAAGATGGTGCTGACGTTTGGGACGCTGGTGCTGCTGCGCGAACCACCGGACACGGCGCTGCCCAAGATCGGCCGAAAGGACGAGTGGCTTGCGGTCTCCACGTTCGACGGCGTGATCGGCTTCGTGTCGGCGGAGTGGGTCGCACTCGCCACGACGCTGCCGCCCAGCCCAGAAGTGCGCGCGCAGGGCGTCGTCCTGGCCAGCATGACGGCGCCGCTGCGCGAGCGACCGTCGTCCAATAGCAAGAGCGAATGGCGCGTGACGGCCGGCACACCGCTACGCCTGCTCGACGACGGCGACTGGGATCGCCTCGGGGACGAAAATGCGTTCGTGCAAGTCGAGTCGTTTGCGTTCAAGCGCGGCTATGTGCGCGGGTCGCACGTGCGCGCGCCGGACTTCGCCGACCGCCGCGTAAAGGTCGAAGACGCGCCGTTGCCCTTCGGCATTTGCGCCTGGAATTACGGCCTGCACGACCCGTTCGACCGCGATCTGTTCGCCGGCAGCGGCAAGACCGGCTGGGTGCTGGTCACCCATCGCGTCGTGACCGGCGAGGGCTACAACTACGAAGACTGGTCGCGCAGCGGCTACGGGGTGATCGCCCGGCTGAACAACGACTACGGCGGCAGCGGCACGATCCCCACGCCGGAGCACTACGACGCCTTCGCTGATCAGTGCCGCCGTTGGGTGTTGAACTCGCGCGGCAACCTGATCTGGGTGATCGGCAACGAGATGAACAACCCACGTGAGTGGCCGAACCAGGACCCGTGGAATCCGGGGAACAACCCGGCCGACGCCATCACGCCGGAGCGCTACGCTGCTTGTTTCAACAAGGTGCGCGCGGCGATCAAGAGCGTGCAACCGCGGGCAATCGTCGTGCCCGGCGCGATTGACCCATTCCAAGGGCCGCGGCAGAGCTGTCTCGAGTACTTCGAGCAGATGCTGGCTGCGATCACCGACCTCGACGGGATCGCTCTACACTGTTACACGCACGGTTACACGCCTGAATTGGTCACGTCGCTCGACCGGTTCGAGAACGACCCGCTACGCTGGCAGTACTATCATTTCCGCGCTTATACAACGCTGCTCGACGTGATCCCGCCACGGCATCGCTTTAAGCCGGTCTACATCACCGAGACCAACCCGCACGGCGCACAGCCTTGGAGCGGAGGCGAGAACGGCTGGGTACAGGCCGCCTATGCCGAGATCGCGCGATACAACCACCAGCCGCACGCCCAGCAAATTCAATGTCTGCTACTATATCGTTGGTCGCGCGACGACATCTACAGCATCGTGGATAAGCCTGGCGTGCAGAATGACATTCGTGCGACGATCAGGACAACCGATCACCGATGGAGGGGTTAACGATGAGTAACAAAAAGACCGGCAACGATTCGCACTTCGAATCGGCGAACGACGACGCCGTCGCCAAGTCGCCATCCGCGCCATCCCAGTTCGAGGCCAACTCGGCGATGGACGAGCTGCGGGCCATGGTATTGCCTTCGAGCAGCCTGGCGGCGCTGGGCCTTGAGGCGGCGGCCAAGAAGGACCTGCTATCCGGCCAGACGCTCGGCGACGCGCTCAAGTCATTCATTCGGCAACTCACCGACTCGCTCAGCCAGGCTGCCGACAACCTGAGCAGCCTGGAGGTGCGTACCTTGGGCACCGGCGATATGAGCCAGGTGCGCTACGATTTCGCTTCGCGCGAGTTCAGCGGGCCGGTCAAGCTGCGCGCCCTCACGCGCATCAACTTGGACGGTGACATGCAGATCGTCGTGCCGGAGAAGGATGAGACGCTGGACGAGACGCTGTGGGCAGCGCACGTTTCGATGGTGAGGGAGGCGCAAGCCACGCGCGCTCAGTTCATCGGCTCGATGGCCGAGATGGCGACGCGGCTGATCGCGCTGTTCAGCAGGCCGTAGCCCCAGCTCACCTCGTCCTGCGAAACGTCGCACCGCTTTGAAGCATTCAACCGACGCCATGCTCGGCCAGGAACTGTTCGGCACATGGACGACCGATGCAGCAGGCGAAAGCGGCCGCACAGCCGAGGCGCCTGCAATCGGCGCGGTTTGGCGCTGGGAAATCCAGTCCGACACGCGCGCCGCACGTTCAGCCCTGCAACGGCAAGACGAAGCGCTGCGACGCGACCAGCAGAACATCCAGAAGGCGCTCCGGCGGCTGAGCGACTTCATCGAGGCGTGGACGCCTGGACAATCGGCGCAGGCAAAATCACTTCCGGAGCAACCACAATCGCCCGAGGCAGTGCTGGCAGCGACGCTCGACCGCATCGGTATGCCGCAAGCCAAAGGCTGGCTCGACCCGCTGCAGGGCGCATGGGCAGAATTCGATGCGTTCGTCCGGCGCGTGCGCGAACTCGTCTCGCACTACGCGGTGATTGAAACTGCGTCCGACGGCGCGCTGATCGCGCGCACCTTCGTCAGTTGGACCGGCGATTTCCAATCGCTGTGGCGCGACGGTACAACGGCAGCCCAGGCCCGGCTGCACGAACGCAACGTGCGCATAGCGCTGGCGCGCCGCGCCCTGCTGATCCGGCTAATGAGCATGATCGGCGCGAGCGCGGCCAGGATCGTCCTGCGGCTGGCGACGCCCGGCGCGCAGCTCCTTGTCTTGCCTGCCCTGTGGCAGTTCATCCGCGACGTAATCGAGGAGCTGCGGCGAGCCGAAGCGCGGAGCGTCAGTTGAAGTGCGGCAATAGGCCGGTCGCTGCGTGCGCAGCGATCAGATCATCCATCAGCGCGCGAATCTGGTTCAGATCCAACTCGGCAGCCGTGTGCGGGTCAAGGTAGGCGGCCTGATAGATGTAATCGCGCTGGCCGGTGAGCGCCGCCTCGACGGTCAGCTCCTGCACGTTGATGTTGGTGCGCATCAGCGCGGCGAGCTGCGGCGGCAGCCTGCCGATCTTGGTCGGCTGTAGGCCGTTCTTATCCACCAGCACCGGCACCTCCACACAGCAGCCTTGTGGCAAGTTGTCAATCAGACCCTCGTTCGGCACGTTGCCGTAGATCACGCGCGGCTGGCCGGTCTCCATGCTGTGGATGATGAGCGAGCCGTATTCGTGGCTGCGGCGCACCTCGATGTCCTCGCCGCCCTCCAACCGGGCGCGCATGGCCTGCCAACCGGCGATCTGCGCCTCGCACCGGCGGATGTATTCGTCGAGGGGAATGTTGAACCGGTCTATCAGGTCCGGCCGGTCGCGCTTGATGAACCACGGCACATATTCGCTGAAGTGCTCGCTGGACTCGGTGACGAAATAGCCGAAGTGCTTGAACACTTCGTAGCGCACCAAGTTCCACGTCGGCTGCTTGCCCGCCTCCAGCACCTCGCGGATGCGCGGGTAGAGGTCTTCGCCGTTGCGCTCGAACTTCAGATAGAAGGCCATGTGGTTGATGCCGGCGCACACATAGTTGATCTCCTCGATCGGCACGCCGATGTCCCAAGCCAATTGTTCGGCGGTGCCCTGCACGCTGTGGCACAGGCCGACCGTCTTGATCTTTGTCGCCCGGCTGATGGCCCAACAGTTCATCGCCATCGGGTTGACGTATTGCAGGAAGGTCACGTGCGGGCACAGCGATTCCATCTCGCGGCAGATGTCGAGGAAGACCGGGATGGTGCGCAACGCGCGCATGATCCCACCGACGCCCAACGTGTCGGCGATCGTCTGGCGCAGGCCATACTTCTTAGGCACCTCGAAGTCAATCACCGTGCTCGGTTTGTAGCCGCCGATCTGGAACATGCTGATGGCGTAGTCCGCGCCGTCGAGGGCGCAGCGCCGATCTTGAGTTGCTTCGATCTTCGGCTTTGCGCCCAGCTTTTCGGCCACTTTACGGGCCACGATCTCCGAAGTGCGCAAACGCTCCGGGTCAATGTCGAACAAACTGATGTGCGCGTCGGCCAATTCGGGGAAGCTTAGGATGTCGCCGAGCAGATTCTTGGCAAACACCGTGCTGCCGGCGCCGATCAAAGTAATCTTTGGCATACTAGGGACGGACTCGTGATTCTTGGAATTTCGTTTGCAGCCAATCGTAAACGGTAATCTGCAAATCGCAAAATCGCTCATTTCCACGCTCTAATCTCAAACCAGCATGAACCCCCACCTCATCGGACTTCGGTGCTCACTTTGCGGCGCAACGCACGCTCCCGACGAAGTCACCTATACCTGCCCAAAAGATAACGGCAACCTAGACGCAATTTACGACTATGCGCACCTGGCGCGGCATCTCGATCCGCGCGCCATCACGCACAACCCCGATCGCTCGATCTGGCGCTACGCTCCACTCTTGCCCGTCGTCCCTCCGGCGCCGCCGCATACGCTACTTGCCTCGCTCGGCGGGTCGCCGCTGTACCGCGCGCCGGTGATCGAGCGCGAGCTGGGCATACGCGCCGTGTGGATGAAAGACGATTCGCGCTTGCCCAGCTCATCGTTCAAAGACCGCGCCAGCGCGATGGTCATCGCGCGCGCGATGGAAATGGGCGTCAAGACGATCTGTGTCGCTTCCACCGGCAACGCTGCCGCGGCGCTGGCCGCGCTGTGCGCCGGCACCGACCTGCAGGCCGTGATCTTCGTGCCGGAGAGCACGCCGGAGGCCAAGTTAGCCGGCATCTTGATCCACGGGGCGCAGGTATATACGGTGCGCGGGTCGTACAACGACGCGGTCGCGCTGGCCGAGGCAGCCTGCCGCGAGTTTGGCTGGTACAACCGCAGCACCGGCGTGAACCCTTACACGCGCGAGGGCAAGAAGACCGCCGGCTTCGAGATTGCGGAGCAGCTTGCGCTGCTGGGGGACAGGGGGACAGAGGGGACGGGGGTTCGTGCGCCAGATGTCGTGATTGTGCCGGTCGGCGACGGCAACATCATCAGCGGCGTGCACAAGGGGTTTTGGGAGCTTCACGTGCTCGGCTGGATCGCGCGCGTGCCGCGCTTCATCGGCGTCACGGCGACGCTCTCGCCGTCGTTCTACCGCGCTTGGCAATCGGGCGGCGAGCGGTTCGAGACGATCCCGTCGCAGACCATCGCCAGCGGCATCGGCACCGACCGGCCATGCGACGGGGTGATGGCTCTGCGCGCCATTCGCAACACCGGCGGCGTCGTCATCGAAGCGACCGACGAAGAGATGCTGGATGCCATGCGCGCGCTGGCCACCAAGTCCGGCGTGTTCGTCGAGCCGGCCTGCGCGGCGGCATACGTCGGCCTGGTCAAGGGTCGGCACCTGGGGGTGATCGGCGGCGATGAGGAAGTCGTGCTTCAGCTTACCGGCAGCGGCTTCAAGGACGTGCGCTCGGCGCTGCGCGCTGCCGGCAAGCCGATCCGCGTAGAATCGCTTGCCGACATTCGGCCTTGACATGCGCGATGCCCTGTTGTGGTACCTGTGGGTGCAAGCCTTCGCGTTCGGCGGCTGGTTGATCGCGTCGCGCTGGCTGGGGCGCTTGCCCGACCAAGGCTACGGCGTCGGCAAAACGCTTGGCCTGGCGCTCGGCGGCTTTGCGTATTGGGCAGCAATCACGCTGGGCTTCTCGTTGAACCACGCCGGCGCAGCGCTGTTGGCGTTGGCGGTTGTGTGGGGCATCGGTCTGTGGCTGTGCTATGAGGCACACAATGCAAAACGACACACACAGGACGCCGGACGCAAGACGGATGATGCAGGACGCAAGACGCAAGACGCGGAACAAACCTCAGCGTCTTGCGTCTTGCGTCTCTCGTCCTTCGTATTCCGTATTCCGTCCTTCGTCATCGTCACCGAGGCGCTCTTCGCGCTGGCCTTCGCGGGCTGGGTCATCGTGCGCGCCTACAGCCCGGACATCATGAGCGCGGGCGGCGAGAAGTTCATGGAGTCCATGATGATCAACGCCATCCTGCGCAGCCCGGCCTTCCCGCCGAACGACGCCTGGTTATCCGGCTTCAGCATCAGCTACTACTACTTCGGCTACATCATCTTCGCCATGCTGATCTTATTGAGCGGCGTCGCGCCGGCCGTAGGCTTCAACCTCGGCGGGGCGATGATCTTCGCGCTCACCGTGGCCGGCGGGGTCAGCATCGGATACAACCTTTGGGGCCAGGGGGCTGGGGCCAGGGGTCAGGGATCGGAGTTTTGGGAGTTGGGAGTCGGTGTTCGGAAGTTATCCTTCCTCACTTTCAATTTTCAATTCTCAATTTTCAATTCTCAATTCCTAACGGGTCTGTTGACCGCGCTCATGCTGGCGCTGATGGGCAACCTGGGCGGGCTGATGGGCGCGCTCAAATGCAGCAACGCCTTGCCGCAGTCATTTTGGGAATGGTTGGACGTGCGCGACACGGCAACCCAGACGTATGCCTGCAACGGCCTGGCGCCGAGCGAGTTCTACGGCTGGTGGTGGGATTGGTCGCGCGTGGTAAAGGACACGACGCCGACCGGCCAATACCAGGAGACGATCACCGAAATCCCCATCTTTAGCTTCGTGCTGGGAGACAATCACCCACACGTGATGGCGCTGCCGCTCACGCTGCTGGCGCTCACTCTGGCGCTATACGTCTTTCTGGGCAGAAACGACGCGCCAAGCGTAAAACGTAAAACGCAAAACGGGGAACACGAAGCGCAAGACGCAGAACGCAAGACGCAAGATGTGAAACACAAGACGCAAGACGCAATACGCCATCTGTCCGTATCACGCATGGCGTGTTCCGTCGTCCTGCCGGCCATCATCTTCGGCGGCCTGGCATTCATGAACACTTGGGACTTCCCGATCTACGGCGCGATTTTCATCGCCGCATCACTAATCGGACGATGGTTACGGCGTGAGCCGCTGCTGCCGGCACTCCTGCGCGGCGCCGGCGTGATGGCGCTGGGTTACTTGCTCTACCTGCCCTGGCACGTGACGTTCGCCTCGCAGGCGCGCGGCATCGGAGTCAACTTGTTCAACGGCACGCGCTTCGTGCATTTCTTCCTGATCTACGCGCCCTTTTTGATCGCCGGCGCAGGCTTCATCGGTCTCGTAGCCAACACACTGCGCCTGCCGGCGCGGGTCATCGTCGGTCGCTCTGCCGGCCTGACAGCGACGATCATCCTCGCCGGCCTAGTCGTAGCGCTGGCAGCCGGGCTGGCCTCGCCGGAGGGCCGTGCCCTGGCGCAAGAGCTGGGCGCTGCCGGTGACGTGATGGGCATGTCGCGCGAGCAAGTCACACAGCGGCTACTCCAGCGCGTGACTAACCCATGGACGGCGCTGGTGCTGGGCGGAGGCATCGCCGCATGCGCCGCGATCATCCTATCTCACGGCTCTCAAGGCGGGCCAAAATCAGCATCACAGCCACAAGATGCACTCACCGCCCCTACCCCACTTGCGCCTTTTATCCTGCTGCTCTTCGGTGCCGGCGCGTTGCTCACCCTCAGCGTGGAGTTCGTGTTCCTGCGCGATTTGTTCGGCACGCGGATGAACACGGTGTTCAAGTTCTACTATCAGGCCTGGACGCTATGGTCGGTGGCAGGCGGATTCGCGATCATGAGCTTGATCACTGCGCATGGCCTTGCGGCCAGGGCCGTTGGCAGCCTCGCGCTCGTCTTTGTCGCGCTCGGGCTGATCTACCCGGCGATGGCTATCCCGGCGCGCACGGACAACTTTCGCGGCGAGGCGACGCTGGACGGCTCGGCTTACTTACGGCGGATTGAGCCAGACGATGCAAAGCTGATCGCCTGGCTGAACGCCAACGTCGCCGGCGATCCGTTCATCATCGAAGCGCCGCCGCGCAGCGCGTTCGGCGCATACACCTACGAAGGGCGCATCTCGACATTCACCGGCCTGCCCACCGCGCTCGGTTGGGGCGGCCATCAGCACCAATGGCGCGGCACAACCGATGAACAGGCGCGGCGCTTTCCGTTGATCGAACAGCTCTACAACACGACTGACCTCGCCGAGGCGCGTGCGCTGCTGCGCGAGTTTGGTGCGCAGTACGTGATCGTCGGGGAGACGGAGCGTGGACGATTCACGCCGGAAGGGCTGGCCAAATTTGAGTCTCTCTGCGCGCCGGCGTTTCGCTCCGGCACGAGCGTTATCTATCGGTGCGGGAATTTGTGATTCAATCTCCCACATGGCATTCTTCGACTTTCCACTGGATCAACTCAAGACCTATCGCCCTGATCGCAATGAACCATCCGACTTCGACGCCTTCTGGCATCGCACGCTGGACGAAGCGCGCGCGCATCCGCTCGACCCACACTTCGAGCCGGTGGACTTCGGGCTGCGCAACGTAGAGACGTTCGACGTCACCTTCAACGGTTACGGCGGCCAGCCGATCAAGGGCTGGCTGATCCTGCCTAAACATCGCACCGGCAAGCTGCCCTGCGTCGTCGAGTTCATCGGCTACGGCGGTGGGCGCAGCTACCCCACGAGCTGGTTGTTGTGGAGCGCAGCCGGCTATGCCCACCTGGTCATGGACACGCGCGGCCAGGGCAGCACCTGGAGCCACGGCGACACACCTGACCCTGAGCCGGAGGGCAGCAACCCGCATCATCCCGGCTTCATGACCCGCGGCGTATTGAAGCCGGAGACGTATTACTACCGGCGCGTATTCACCGACGGCTGCCGGGCCATCGAGGCTGCGCAGTCATTCGACGCCATAGACCCGGAGCGCATCGCGGCGACCGGCGGCAGCCAGGGCGGCGGCATCACCATCGCCGTCGCCGGGCTCATGCCTGCTGTCAAGGTCGCGATGCCGGATGTGCCGTTCCTGTGCCACTTCCGGCGCGCCGCAACGCTGATAGACAGCAGCCCCTACATCGAGCTGCAACGCTTCCTCATCGCCCAACGTGACAAGGTAGACCGCGTCTTTGCCACACTGAGCTACTTCGACGGGGTCAACTTCGCCGCCCGCGCACGGGCAAAAGCCTTGTTCTCCGTCGGTCTGATGGACGACATTTGCCCGCCGTCAACCGTGTTCGCTGCCTACAACCACTGGGCCGGTGAGAAAGACATCCGAATCTACGAGTTCAACCGGCACGAAGGAGGCGGCGAATACCAGACTGTGGAGAAGGTGAAGTTCCTGCGCACAATCTGGTAAAGCGGTCGAACTAGCCGCTTGACCAGCCGATAACCCGTCGAACGAAGGACGCATCGGCGCACCGATCCGATTACAACGGTTGGCATGCCTATGCCTGCGTCACGAGAACTCGTCACGATTGATGGCAACGAGGCCGCCGCTTATGTGGCCTACAAGACCAACGAAGTTATTGCCATCTACCCGATCACTCCCTCTTCGCCGATGAGCGAGCTGGCCGACCAGTGGAGCTCGCTAAGCGAACGCAACCTATGGGGCAGCGTGCCGATCGTCCAGGAGATGCAATCTGAGGGCGGCGCTGCCGGCGCGATTCATGGCGCGCTGCAGGCCGGCGCGCTGGCGACCACGTTCACATCCAGCCAAGGTTTGCTGCTGATGATCCCGAACATGTACAAGATCGCCGGCGAGCTGACCAGCACGGTATTCCACATCGCGGCGCGCAGCCTGGCCACGCATGCGTTGTCCATCTTCGGCGACCACAGCGACGTGATGGCCACGCGCTCCACCGGCTGGGCGATGTTGTTCGCCAACTCGGTGCAGGAGGTGATGGACTTTGCGCTGATCGCCCAGGCCAGCACGCTGGCAGCGCGCGTACCGTTCTTGCACGTGTTCGACGGCTTCCGCACCTCACACGAAATCATGAAGATCGAGCGGTTGTCCGAAAGCGACATCCGCGCCATGATTGACGACGATCTGGTTCAAGCACACCGTCGGCGGGCGCTCTCGCCCGATCACCCCTTCATCCGCGGCACGGCGCACAACCCTGACACCTACTTCCAAGCTCGCGAGGCGGTCAATCCCTTCTACCTCGCCGTGCCGGAGATCGTGCAACGCACGATGGACGAGTTCGCGGCGCTGGTCGGCCGGCAATATCGGCTGTTCGACTACGCCGGCGCGCCGGACGCCGAGCGCGTGATCGTGATGATGGGTTCGGGCTGCGAGGTGACCGAGGCCACGGTGAACTACCTGGTCGAGCGCGGCGAGAAGGTCGGTCTGGTCAAGGTGCGGCTGTATCGCCCGTTCTCCGCCGAACGCTTCGTCGCCGCGCTCCCGCCAACGGTGAAAGCCATCGCCGTGCTCGACCGCACCAAGGAACCGGGCGCAATCGGCGAACCGCTTTACCAAGACGTGATAGGCGCGCTCGCAGAGCAGCGCTGGAGCGCCGACGGCGCGGCGAAACCCTGGCCGGTCGTCATCGGCGGGCGCTACGGCTTGTCGTCGAAGGAGTTCACGCCGGCGATGGCGAAGGCAATCTTCGACGAATTGGCTCAGCCGCAGCCGAAGAACCACTTCACCATCGGCATTCACGACGATGTGACGTTCAGCAGCCTGGACTACGATCCGACGTTCGACATCGAGCCGGACGACACGGTGCGCGCCATCTTCTGGGGGCTGGGCGCAGACGGCACCGTGGGCGCAAACAAGAACTCGATCAAGATCATCGGTGAACAGACGGACAACTACGCGCAAGGCTACTTCGTGTACGACTCGAAGAAATCCGGCGCGCGCACGATCTCGCACCTGCGCTTCGGCCCGCGGCCCATCCACGCGCCCTACCTGATCTCGCGGGCGAACTTCGTCGCCGTGCACCAGTTCGGCTTTCTGGACCGCTACGACGTGCTCGAACAGGCCATCCCCGGCGCGACGCTGCTGCTGAACAGCCCATTCCCGGCAGAGGAAACCTGGGATCACCTGCCGCGCAAGGTGCAAGAGCAAATTCTGGCCAAGCGGCTGAAGGTGTGGGTAATCGACGCCTACCAGGTAGCCCGCGAAGCCGGCATGGGCAATCGCATCAACACGGTGATGCAGGTGTGCTTCTTCGCCGTCAGCGGCGTGCTGCCGCGCAAAGAAGCCATCACCAAGATCAAAGAGGCCATTCGCAAGACCTACGGCAAGCGTGGCGAGGCAGTGGTGCAGCGCAACTTCGCCGCAGTGGACGCGACGCTGGAGCATTTGCACGAGATGCCCATCCCCGAACCGGTGCGGTTGAGCGAGGTGCCCCCGCCGCCGATCGTGCCGCCGCACGCGCCGGAGTTCGTTCAGCAGGTGACGGCGACGATGATGGCCGGCCGGGGCGACCAGTTGCCGGTGAGCGCCTTCCCGGTGGACGGCACGTACCCCAGCGGCACGGCGCAATGGGAGAAGCGCAACATCGCCCAGGAAGTGCCGGTGTGGGACCCGGACATCTGCATCCAGTGCGGCAAATGCGTCTATGTTTGTCCGCACGCCGTGATCCGCGCGAAGGTCGTTGAGCCGGAGCTGTTGGCGAACGCGCCGCCCACCTTCAAATCCACCGATGCGCGCTGGAAGGAGCTGCCCGGCAAGAAGTATGTGCTCCAGGTCGCCGTGGAAGACTGCACCGGCTGCGCCTTGTGCGTGGAGGCCTGCCCGGTGAAGGACAAGCGCCAGACCGGCCGCAAGGCCATCAACATGGCCCCGCAGTTGCCGATCCGCGAGTCCGAGGCGGCCAATTGGGAGTTCTTCAAGCGCCTGCCGGACTACCCGCGCACCGACGGCATCCACTTCAACAACGTCAAGAACGTGCAGTTGCTCCAGCCGCTGTTTGAGTTCAGCGGCGCGTGCGCCGGCTGCGGCGAGACGCCGTATCTGTCGTTGCTAACGCGCCTGTTCGGCGACCGGCTCTACATCGCCAACGCGACCGGCTGCTCCAGCATCTACGGCGGCAACCTGCCCACCACGCCTTGGACATACGACGCGCACGGGCGCGGTCCGGCCTGGAGCAACTCGCTGTTCGAGGACAACGCCGAGTTCGGCCTGGGCATGCGGCTGGCCTTGGATAAGCAGACCCATGCCGCCAGGGAACTGGTCGCCGCGCTGCGCGATGTCATCGGGCCGGAGCTGGCCGACGCGCTGCTGAACGCCGACCAATCTACCGAGCAAGGTATCGTTGCACAACGCGCCCGCGTGGACGAGCTACGCCGCCGGCTGGAGCAGCTGAGCCCGACATCACCCGATCTCCAATCTCAAATCGCCAATCTCTTGAGCCTCGCCAATATGCTGGTGAAGAAATCGGTGTGGATCGTCGGCGGCGATGGCTGGGCCTATGATATCGGCTATGGCGGCCTCGACCACGTGTTGGCCAGCGGACAAAACGTGAAGCTGCTGGTGTTAGATACCGAAGTGTATTCCAACACCGGCGGCCAGGCATCCAAAGCCACCCCGCTGGGCGCTGTGGCCAAATTCGCCGCCGCCGGCAAGCACACACGCAAGAAAGACCTGGGCATGATGGCAATGAGCTACGGCAACGTCTACGTGGCACAGGTCGCCATGGGCGCCAACGATGCACAGACCATCAAAGCCTTCCTGGAGGCCGAAGCCTACGATGGCCCCGCCCTCATCATCGCCTACAGCCACTGCATCGCGCACGGAATAGACATGGCCAAGGGGCTACACCAACAAAAGCTCGCCACCGACTCCGGCTACTGGCCGCTGTATCGCTATAACCCAGCGCTGCGCGCCGAAGGCAAGAATTCACTCCAGCTCGACAGCAGTGCGCCGAAGATCCCCTTCAAGGACTACGCCTACAACGAGACGCGCTATCGCATGCTGCAACAGAGCCACCCGGAGGAGGCTGAGGCGCTGATGCGCGCCGCGCAGGAAGTGATCAACGAACATTGGCACCGCTACGAGGCGCTAGCGCTGTCAGAGAGCGGCAATGGCACGCCGGCGCACGAGAAGGCACGCGCCGAGGTGTGACATGAACAAAGGAAACAAAGTGCTCGTGGCCTACGCGAGCAAATATGGTTCGACCACTGAGATCGCCGAGCGAATCGGCCAGGTGCTCGTACGCGCCGGGTTGGATGTGGATGTGCTCCCTGCCGAGCAAACCGGCGAGATCGAGCGCTACCAAGCCGTGGTGCTGGGCAGCGGCGTCTACGCCGGCCACTGGCTCAAGGGAGCCGTTGCGTTCCTCGAAGCGAACGAAACTGCACTCGCCCGGCGGCCGGTCTGGCTGTTCTCCAGCGGGCCGACCGGCGAAGGCGATCCGGTGGAGATCCTGGATGGCTGGCGTTTCCCACACGCCCAGCAGGCCATCGCCGACCGCATCCAGCCTCAAGACATCGCCGTGTTCCACGGCAAGATTGATCTAAGCACGCTGCACCTGGGCGACAAACTGATCATCAAGGCGGTCAAAGCCAAGGTGGGCGATTATCGCGACTGGGAAGCGATCGAAGCCTGGGCTGGCAAGATCGCCCAACAGCTCGTCAAACCGGAGCTGAGCGCCAGCGTCGTGTAAGCGAACGGCTCAAGCAACGAGGAACCTGTGTTCGAACGAGAGCCAAGGGAGAAGCGCCGGCCTTAGCCGGCGCTTTTGATGTTTCATCACCCCGTCATCAGACCAGGGAACGGCCTGGCTGAAAGGATAGTCCTCGCGCGCCGCGCCGGTTCAGATAACGGTTTAACGATACCGATCTAACCTTCCACTGAAGTGGACTTGAGGAGGTGCTGCTATGAACGCCCCGAATCAAATGAGTCGAATGACGAGCGGCCAGCCCGCCGCGCCGGCTGACCCGCGACAGCGCGGCGTGATCGCTGCCGTGATGTTGATCACGATCGGCGTCTTGCTTCTGATCGCCCAAGTGTTCCAGTTGGGCTGGCTCTCGCTGCTCGTGATGCCTCTGCTGGGCGTCGCGTTCATCGTCTGGAGCATTGCGGCGCGCATGCCAGGGCTGATGATCCCCGGTGGGATCTTGGCCGGCCTGGGCGCGGGCATCCTGCTCATGACGCAACCTTTCGTCGCCTCAGCCGAGAATGAGCTCGTTCCGGCGGCCGTCCTGATGCTCAGCTTCGCAGCAGGCTGGCTGCTGATCATCGTGCTCACGCCGCTGGCCGGCGGACGGTTGGAGCTTTGGCCGCTCATCCCCGGCGCAGTGTTTGCCGTGCTGGGCGCGCTGTTCTGGATGGGCGAACCCGGCATGCGCATCCTGCAAATCATGGGCACAGCCTGGCCGTTGATCTTGATCATCGTCGGTGTAGGCATCCTGATCGGCGTCCTGCGTAGAAATCGCCAACAAGGAGTATCTTGATGAATGACCGAATCGAAGCGATTCTGGCCGCCCTGGCTGCCATTCTGGTTCTATTCACCACCATGCTGGATCCACGGGTGTCGGTCGGGTTGGCCATCGTTTTGCTCACCGCCTTCGCTGTCTACAAGCTGATCCGGCGACCGAGTCGGACACTATAGACGTGGAGGTAGCGTGTCTACCTTTGTGCCAGCGCGGCACGACGATCGGGGAAACTGGTCAGCTGACCGGTCATGAACTATACCTTTCATGGGGGAGCGCTGTGAGCGTTCGATATAGGCTGAAAGAGTGAGCAGACGACTGATCCCCGCTGAGCTGCGACGCATCATCAACCAGAGCGAGCTTGGCATCCACACCACTGCCGAATGTGCGCCGCTTGAAGGCGTGATCGGCCAGCCACGCGCCGTGTCCGCGCTGGAGTTCGGTCTGGGCATTCGCGACGCCGGCTTCAACATCTACGTTTCCGGACCACACGGCATCGGCAAAATGTCGGCGGTCAAGTCCTTCCTCGAAGGCGAAGCGCGCCGGCGACCTGCGCCCTGCGATTGGTGCTACATCAACAACTTCGACGACTCGTATCAACCGATCGCCATTCGTCTGCCTGCCGGACAGGCGCGCGTCTTTCAGCAGGAGATGAAATCGCTGGTCGAACATGTTCGCCGCGAGCTGCCCAAAGCGCTCGAGTCGGAGGAATTCGCCAACAAGCGAGACGCGCTTCTTAAAGAGCTGGAGGTCGGGCGAGCCAACACGCTCGGCGAACTGAGCGCCAAGCTGGAAGCCGCAGGCTTCGGCATGCAAGTGATGCCGACAGGCATCATGACGCTGCCGGTGAGGCACGGCAGACCGTTGACCGACGAAGACTTCGCCCGCATGACGGAGGAAGAACGCGCCGCATACAAAGCGCGCAGCGAGATGGTGCAACACGAAGTGCGCGCGGCGATGAAACAGGTGCGCGACTTGGAACGACAGGTGCAGGAACGGTTGCAGCAACTCAGCCGGCAGGCGGCGATGGCTGTGCTGGGTGGATCGCTCGAAGACCTGATCGAGAAATATGCCGATCAGCCTGAGGTCATCGCGTATCTAGAAGCGGTACGAGACGACATGCTTGACAACATCGAGCTGTTCAAGCCCGGCAGCCCGGCGCCTGAGGGCGTAAGCGCGCTATTCGCGCCCTGGATGCAGGACCTGCCATTCCGCAAATACGCCGTCAACATCCTGATAGACAACGGCAAAGCCAAGGGCGCGCCGGTCGTCGTGGAATCGAGCCCGACCTATGCAAATCTACTCGGCCGCATCGAGAAAGAAAGCCAGTTCGGTGCGCTGTACACCGACTTCACCATGATCAAAGCCGGCGCGCTGCATCACGCCAACGGCGGATACCTCGTGCTGCGCGTCGAAGACTTGCTGCGCGAGCCATACAGTTGGGACGGGCTGAAGCGGTGCATCAATGCCGGCGAGATCCAGATCGAAGAGCTGACGGATCGGCTCGGCTTCCTCTCGGCCAAGACCCTTCGGCCGCAGCCGATTCCGCTCGACGTCAAGGTCATCCTGATCGGCCAACCGCTGCACTATCAACTGTTGCACGCTTACGACGCCGACTTCGCCGAGCTGTTCAAGGTGAGAGTGGATTTCGACACGCGCATGCCGAACGAGCCGGGCAACGTGCGCGACACGCTGTCGCTATTGCGCATGTTGTGCGAGCGCGAGGGCTACCGCCATCTGGACAGCGCCGCTGCCGCCAAACTACTCGAACACGCTGCACGTATGGCCGAGGATCAATCCAAGCTCTCGACCCACTTCGGCACGCTGCTCGACATCGTGCGCGAAGCGAACCTATACGCAGAGCGAGACGGCGCCGGCATTATTGAGGCCCGCCACATTCGACAAGCACTCGATCAGCAGTTCTATCGCTCGAGCATGATCCAGGAACGCCTGCAAGAGATGATCCTGCGCAACATGCTGTTGATCGAGACGCGCGGCGCAGTCGTCGGCCAGGTGAACGGCCTGACGATATTCACGCTCGGCGACTACGAGTTTGGCCTGCCCAGCCGCATCACGGCCAGCGTCGAGCCTGGCAGCAAGGGCGTCATTGACATCGAACGCGAGGTCGAGCTTGGCGGCCCGATCCACAGCAAAGGCGTGATGATCCTCAGCGGTTATCTCTCGTACCGATACGGCCAGGACAAGCCGTTGAGCCTGTCGGCGCGGCTCGTGTTCGAGCAGAGCTATCAGGCCGTCGAAGGTGACAGCGCATCATCGGCGGAGTTGTATGCGTTGCTCTCTGCGCTGGCTTGCTTACCGGTCAAACAGTCCATCGCCGTCACCGGCTCGGTGAACCAACACGGCGAAGTGCAGGTGATCGGTGGCGTGAACGAGAAGATCGAAGGGTTCTTCGACGTTTGCAAGGCACGCGGCCTGACGGGCGAGCAGGGCGTGCTCATCCCCGAAGGCAACGTGCAGCACCTCATGCTGCGCGAGGACGTGGTCGAAGCCGTCGCGCGCGGCGAGTTTCACGTTTGGTCGGTGAGGAACGTAGACGAGGGCATCGAAATCCTGACCGACCAGCCGGCCAGCCAGGTACACGCGCAAGTGGAGCAGCGGCTGAGAGCCTTCGGCCAAAGCCTCAGACAGCTCGCTACCCCGGAACATTCCCTCGAGCCCAGGCCGTCCATCGGCCTTTCGCCCACATCAACAAGTTGACAGAGGAGTACGCCATGTCTCGCACCCACGGAAGCGCCATCGGACTCGAATCTCTGGAATACCACCGGCGTTCGCCGCGAGGCAAGTTGGAGATCACCCCCACGAAACCCTGCGCCACACAACATGATCTGACGCTGGCCTACAGCCCGGGCGTCGCTGAGCCTTGCCTGGCGATCTACGAGCGCCCCGACGACATTTACGAATACACTACTAAGGGCAACCTGGTAGCCGTGATCAGCAACGGCACCGCGGTGCTCGGCCTCGGCAACATCGGCGCAGCCGCCGGCAAGCCGGTGATGGAAGGCAAAGCGCTATTGTTCAAGCGCTTCGCCGATGTGGACAGCATAGACATCGAGCTGGCGACCGAAGACCCGGAGGCGTTCATTGCGGCGGTCAAGCTGATGGAGCCGAGCTTCGGTGGCATCAACCTCGAAGACATCAAAGCACCGGAGTGCTTCTACATCGAGGAGCGGCTACGCGCCGAGATGAACATTCCGGTCATGCACGACGACCAGCATGGCACGGCGATCATCTCCGGCGCTGCGCTGCTGAACGCCTGCGAGATCGTCGGCAAGCGCTTGTCGGACGTGCGCATCGTGATCAACGGCGCCGGCGCATCGGCCATCGCCTGCGCCAACTTCTACATCGCGCTAGGCGCGCGCCGGGAGAACATCATCATGTGCGACAGCAAGGGCGTGATCTACCAAGGTCGCACGGTCGGCATGAATCCTTACAAGGCTGCCTTCTCCGCCGCCACGCCGCTGCGCACGCTCGAGCAAGCCATCGCCGGCGCCGACGTGTTCGTCGGACTGTCGGTCGCCGGCGCGGTGACGCCTGAGATGGTGAAGACCATGGCCACGCGCCCGATCATCTTCGCCATGGCCAACCCGGATCCGGAGATCGGCTACGAAGAGGCCAAGACCGCGCGCCCGGATGCGATCGTCGCCACCGGCCGCAGCGACTACCCCAACCAGGTCAACAACGTATTGGGCTTCCCGTTCATCTTGGTGCGCCAGTTCGACATCGAGCCGCGCATCGCCATGCTGAGCTTCTCCAGTTTCGGCAGCACGCGCCATCCACGATCCGAAATGGTGCGCCAAGCAGTTGAGATCGCACGCCAACGCGCGCCGGGTCTGTACATCGAAGGCGAGTTGATGGCCGACACGGCGCTCTCCGAAGAGCTGCTGCGCGACTATCCGTTCAACACGCTTGGCCAGCCGGCTAACGTGCTCATCTTCCCCAACCTCGAAGCCGGCAACATCGCCTACAAGCTGATGCGCGAGCTGGCACACGCAGAAGTGGTCGGGCCGATCCTGGTAGGTATGCGTCGGCCGGTGCACGTGTTACAGCGCGGCGACTCGGTGCGCAGTATCGCCAACCTGGCCGCGCTGGCAGTGGTCGAAGCACAACGCCTGGACGGTTCGCACGTGCCCGAACCGGAATTCAGCGAAGAAGACTGGGCAGCCACCCGTGCGTGAGCCGGTTATGCTGCGCCGTAGTCAGGGGAAACCTCTCCGCCGTTTCAGCGGCGATTGACAACCCGCGACAGCAACCGACAAGCGAATACTGGTAGCATCATCCCCGTGCTTGATCCGAACCAGTCTGTTTCTCCCGCTGGCCGGCGCTGGCTGCGCATTGCGGTAGTTGGGATCGGCGCGCTATTGCTCGGCGCACTGGCGACGCCGCACCTCATTTACCCTTTCGGCCATGACCAGGGCATCTACTCGGCGTGCGGCGATGTGATCCGTCGCGGCGGCGTGCCGATCCGCGATTGCTTCGAGAGCAAAGGGCCGGGGGTAATGGTGCTGTATGCCATTGCGCTCTCGATCTCATTCAGCACGGTGGCGGTGCACGCCTTCACGTTGGCCTGGCAGGCGGTCACGGCGGCGCTGGTGGGCTGGACGGCGCGCGCGATGTTCCATCCGGCCGCGGCGCTGCCGGCTGCGGCGTTCTATTGGCTGATCTACGCCGGCATCAACTACTGGTCCATGAACCAGGCCGAGACGTTCTCGAACCTGTTCATCGTGCTGGCGTTGTATTTGGCGTGGCGCGGCGTAGGCAATCACGCGCGAACGGTGCCGAACCTGCGATTGCTGCTCATCAGCGGCGCCAGCGCGGGCATCTTGATGTGGTTCAAGTACACCTTCGGCCTGCTGATTGCGGTAATCGGCGCAGGGCTGTTGTTGCATACCTGGCTGCGCACGCGCACGCTGCCCACGACGCTGCGCGCAGGCGCGGCGTTTGCCGTCGGCGCAATCGCAATCAATGCGCTCGTGCTGGCCTGCTTCGCGCTGGCCGGCGGCATCCCGGCGCTGATCGAACAACTCAACGTCTTCCGCGAGCTGTTCCCGCTGGGTCCGCCGCGCACCTTCCCGGAGATTGTGCAATTTCTCTGGCGCTTCACCGACAACGGCGCTGACTTGACCGGCGACTACAAGGCGACGGTGCCGCAGTGGACCTTCTTCGGCGGCGGTTTCCCGCTGCTGTTCATCTTGGCGATTTTGGGCGGCGTGCGATTCATCCACCCGACGCACGGCGACGGCCTGGCGCGTTACGCCTATCTCGTCGGGTTGTTCGTCGCCGGGCTGGCCGTGGTTGCCATCCAGGCCAAGTATGTGCAGTATCACTTCACCATTCTTCACGGCCCGCTGGCGATCCTGGCCGGCGCCGGCACAGCGGCGGCATGGCTGTGGGTGCGCGCGCCGGGGGCCGTCGGGCGTGCGCTCGGCGTGCTAGGCGGATTGGTTGGCGTCGTAGCATTTACGCTGCTCGCCATCCGCATGTTGCCCTGGGTATACGACGCCTACATCAACATCATCGTGCAAGGCAAATCGCTGCGCGAAGTTCACCTAGAGAGTCGTGTTGCGCCGCAGCTCTATGTGGCCGATTACATCGTTGAACATACGCGGCCGGACGAGACCATCAGCTTGTTCGCCGACGCGCCATGGGTTTACATGCTCACCCAGCGACGCAACGCGACACGCTTCCCGTTTGCCGATGTCTGGGCGCCGGCGCACGGCTCGTGGACGAACGCCGAGTTCGGTCGGCAGTTCTACGAACAACTCGCTGCCAACCGACCGACCTACTTCATCCTCACCCGCGACGATTACCCCTGGTTAGGTGTGCGGCACATTGACAACTGGAAACGGCTGACCGACCTGCACGCCTACGTAGAAGCCAACTATCGTTACGAAGCGGAGAACGGGCCATTCCTGCTCTTCCGCCGGAAGGACTGAGCGTACATGCGATGGGTAGTGCTTGGACTGGCGATGCTCGCTGCGCTGGGGCTGGTAGCCATCGGCTTACCGCAGGTGTGGTATCCGATGTGGTTCGACCAGGGCGCGTTCGCCGCGTGTGGCGATGTGTTGCGGCGCGGCGGTGTCTTCCTGCGCGATTGCTGGGACGTGCGCGGGCCGCTCACGCCGGCGCTCTATGCTCTCGCCACGGCGCTCGAACCAACGCAGCCGGCCGTATTCGCCTTCAACCTGGCCTGGCAGGCGATCTCGGCGACCTTGCTCGGCATGCTCGCGTGGCGCATGTTCGGCAGCCGATTCTCGGGCATGGTGGCCGGCGCGTTGCTCTGGCTGACCATGGCTACGCTGAACTATTGGTCGGTGGCGCAGGCCGAGGGGTTCGCCAACCTGTGCTTCATCGCGGCGACGCTGTGCGTCTGGGAAGCAGGCCGATTCATAGACCGCCGTCAGACGCGCTGGCTCTTCGCCGGCGGCGCATTCGCCGGCGCGTTGTTCTGGTTCAAGTATCCCTTCGCGCTGTACGCCATCGTGCTAATGCTGTGGGCACTAGCACAGCACAGGCATATCGGCGCCGCCGCGTCGGTCGGTGCCGGCGCAACGCTAACGACTGCACTGGGCAGCGCCTACTTCCTGATCAACGGCGCGCTGGACGATCTGTTGCTGCACCTGCGCTACGCCATTGCCAACTTTCACAACAAACCACTCGACGAGCGCTGGGCTTGGCTGACCGGCTTGTTCTGGGTGGAGATCACGACGTTTGTGCAGATCGGCAGCACGCCCACTGCCGGGTTCAAAGACACTGTGCCACAAGTGCAATCGCTCGGGCGTGGCTATCCGTTCATCATGCTGCTGGTCGCACTCGGTGTAGTCCGGTCGTTGTGGAGCAGCGCGCGGCGCGAAGCGGGCGGGCTGGCCGTTCTGTGGCTGCTGACCACCATGCTGCTGAACTTGTGGCAAGGTCACTCGTACCGCTACCACTTCATCATCTGGTTGCCGCCGATGGCGCTGCTGGCCGGCGCGGCGTTCGCCGACTCGCGCCCAGCCCACTCGATCGCGCGCCTGGCTGCGCCGGCGCTATTCGTTGCTGCCGTGGCCGGCCAAGTGCTTACCATGTGGCCATGGATGCGCGACGCCTACGACAACGTCATCGTGCAGGGCAAGTCGCCACACCCCCTGCACCTCGAAACGAAGGAGGCGGCTCAGTTGCTGCTCGCCGAGTTCCTGCGCGATAACGCCGCGCCGGAGGATCGCGTCGCCGTGTTCAGCGACACGCCGGTGGTCTATTTCCTGGCGCAGCGGCAGAACGCGACGCGCTTCCCCTATCTGCGCTGGGCCGACGAATCGCGCGACGCCGATGTACGCGCGGCACTGACTGAGGCTTACCTCAGCGATCTGACGCGCAACCCGCCGCGCTTCTTCGTGCTCAGCCGGGACGGTTTCCCATGGGAATCGGCGCGCTTCATCGAAACGTGGAAGGGCATACCGGAAGTCAACCGATTCGTCGAGGAAAACTACGCGTTCATCGGCGAGAACGGGCCTTATATTTTGTTCCAGAGGCGGTCATAATCGAGGCTGTGTCTCACTCCGCAGATCTGATAGACTTACCCGTATCAGAAAATCTGAAAATCGGAGCTTAGATTATGATGACGGTGCAGGTATCACAACGCGGCGTGATCACGCTACCCAAAGCGCTACGCGATGCGTATCGCGTCAAAGAAGGCGATGTGTTCACCGTGATTGACCTGGGGGGCGGCGCATTTGCGCTGGTGCCGCGCCAATTGACGGTTGATCGCCTCGCAAACAGCATCCGCGAAGGCCTGGCCGCAAAGGGCGAGACGCTGGAGAGCATGCTGAAGCGCCTCCGCGCAGCGCGCGAACGTAATGGCAAAGCCGGCACTTAAAGTCTTCCTCGATACAAGCGCACTCTTTGCCGGTATTTGGTCAGCATCGGGAGGCGCGCACGCGATTCTGCAACTTGGCGAAGCTCAGCTCCTCTCGCTCGTTGTCAGCAGCCAAGTGCTGGCTGAAATCGAAGAAGTTGTCCGCGAAAAGCTGCCAGATCTGCTGGACGAATTGCTGCTCATCCTCGATGCGTGTATCGCACGCGTAGTCAAGCGTCCGTCGGCTCGCGCGTTGGCGCAGGCACGCCGGTTCGTCTCTTACGAAGCTGATGCGCGCATCTTGGCGGCTGCAATGACCGCCCGCGCCGCATACTTCGTCACACTCGACCGTAAGCACTTCTTGAGGAATGATGCACTCTGCGAGGTGATGTCCTTTCCCATCGGCACACCCGGCGACTTCCTGCAGTGGTATCGTGACCAGCAGATAGCAGAGTCATGAGCTCATGGTCTCTGCTTGCGCACTGTCTTATCCACTAGCCGCGTCACCATATCGCGCAGCATGACGGCGGCCACCGGCTGCGCGGCGAGATGGTCGCGCAGCCGGAAGGTGCAGACGATCATCCGGCCCCGGCCTACGCGTCGCTCTGCCACGAGGGCAGCGTTCTTGTGAATCCAGCCGACGAAGATGCCGGCATGCACGTCGCGCGGCCAATGGAAGGGATGGACGCCGAGGATGACCTGCTCCGGTGTGAGATCGGCAAAAGCGAAATCCACTCCGTTGTCCGCGGGGATGTCACCGAACATCACATCGCGGCGGATCCAACTGAAGCTGCTGGCCCAGTCGCCGCGCAGCCCGACCTGCGCGCGCGGAACTACGTGCACATCCTTGAACCATGTCTGCTGCGCATCATCAGCCTCGGCCAGCCAGAGCGCTCGACCACCGCACCGCACATACTCGCGCCATGCCTCGGTCATCTTGCCGACCACGACGACATCGGCCTGCACCGCATCTTCGACTAATGTATAGCCTAGTGTGCGGAAGGCATCGGCATGCTCCGGCGCGTGCACCCGAATCGCCGGCGCGGCGACGCGCGGGAAGAAGTAGAGGTCGAGATAGTTGCGCGCGACCACAGCCTTGTTGCCGGCGACCAGTCGCATGATGAGCCGCGCACGCTTCCCGCGTTCCACGTTTGGCGCGTCGAAGACAATTGCGCCGGCGCCAGTCACTGTGAATGCCGCCGGCGTCACGCCCTCGATCACGCCGCCGAACTCGGGGAAGCCGGTGAGTTCCCACTCCAACCAGCTGTTCGACAAGTCGGCCTGCGAGTAGTGCGAAATGACCAACGGGACGACGACTTGCTCGCCTGCATAAAAGGCCAGGCGTTCCCATTGTGGCACGATCACATCGTCGGCGTTGATCTGGCCGATTTCGTCGTGATAGACCTTTGGGTTGCGCAGCATATCGAGCAAGCCGTTGCACTCCCAATGCAAATCGGTGAACTCGGTGATGACGTAGCCTTGAATGGATGAATGCAACCGCATCTGCTCGATTTCATACTTCATGGCAGCCATCTGCTGGCGCTGGCTGGCCTCGGCCAGCCGGCTCAACGAGCCGAATACGCGATTTAGGCCGTAGAGCTGAAAGCGATAGCGCACGCCGTGCGGGTAGACTTCGCCGCCGCCGTGCTCCAGGCCGGTCTCGAACCACCAAGGCTCGCCGCCGTAGTGCGCTTCCAACTTCTCGACATCGGGCAAACCCCAATTGCCGAACTCGGAGATGACAATCGGTTCCTGACCGCTGCGGCGCACGCCGGGCGCAGGCGCCGCCCAGTCGGCGTGCCACTGGTCGCGCAGGAAGCGCCCACGCGACTCGGCATCCGGTAGATGCGGCGCGTACGTCCAAGCCGGACGACGCGCGACATTCGCGACCCATTCCTTCCACTGGCGATAGTGATCGGGGATAGCGTAGTAGTTGTGTATGTCGTCAATATCGCTGACGACGTGAAAGTTGCTGTAGCACGCGGAGTTATCCACGACGAGCCGAGATGAATCGTATGCCTTCAGCCAATCGCAGGTTTCCGCCATCCATTGCAGATGTTCAGGGTCGAACTGATCAATCCCCCAGGCTTCGTTGATGATGCTGCGAATGACGATGCTGGGCCGGTTCCAGTCGCGCTCGACCATGCCGATGAACGTCTCGCGTGCGCGACGCTTTGTGTCTTCGGTCAGCAGTTGCCAATTGGGCATCTCGGTCCAGATGAGCAGGCCGACTCGATCGGCGGCGCGGTAGTAACGCGGATCACCGATTTTGATGTGGATGCGCAGGCAGTTCAGGCCCATGGCCTTCGCCAACCGAAACTGGTGCTCGATGTAGTCCTGCGAGGGCGGTGTGTAGATGCCGTCGGGATAGTAGTCTTGGTCGAGCGCACCGCGCAGATAGATCGGCCGGCCGTTCAGCCAGAGCTTGCCATCCCGTGCCTCGATCGTGCGAAAGCCGAAGGCATCAGAGAGGGCGTCAGTAGTGTCAGTGATGTCGGTGAGCGTCGCGCGAAGGGTGTAGAGACAAGGCGAGTGCACGTCCCACAATTGGGGCGACGGCACATGGAGCGTGGCTTCGGGCGCAGACGTTTCCTGCACCGCCACGCGCGTGCCATCGGGATCGAACACCTCGAAGCGCAGCCGGTCGTGCGCGGAAAGCTTTCGGCTGAGCGTGACGCGCGCCGTGACCTGCTCGCCCTGCGGCGTGATCTTGAGCGAGACGATGTGCTTGCGTGGCCGGCTCTCCAGTGCCACCGGCTGCCACAGCCCAGAGATCGGGCCATACCATGACTGTTTACCATGTGGGATTTCCGGGAAGAAGTCCAGCGAGTCGTCCACGCGCACGACGACGACGTTGCTGCCTGGCTGCACGAATCGGGTCACGTCCAGCTCGAAGGGCAAATAACCGCCTTCATGCGCGCCGGCCTTCTTGCCGTTCACCCAGACATCGGCGAAGTAGTCGGCTGCGCCGAAGCGCAGGACTACCACGCGGCCTGCGCCCAACATCTTCGGCGCGAGCCGAAAGGTGCGCCGATACCAGCCTATGCCGGTGTAGAAGCGCAGGTCGGGGTGCATTTGCCATGGCGCAGGCACGTCGAGCTTGAGCGCAGCGCGCGGTGGGAGTGTCGCCGGCGATAGGCGCCCATCCGGGTCGGCCCAAAATTGCCATGCGCCGTCCAGCGAAAGGTTGAGTCGGGTCAAGATGAATCTCCTTAATCGTGTTCAGGGCAAGGGTTGTGGGTCGGTCGTTGGCCCATCTAGGATAGGCACATCGCCCTCGAAGCGCACGCGGTCCAGGCGCAAGCTACGCCGGCCTAGGTTGGTGTAGCCGACGTTACGTGATTTCCATGCATGGTAAGCCATCCATAGGTTGCCCGCAAGGTCAGTAAAGAATTCCTGCCCACCTGGACCCGCTACTTCGCCGCGCTTGGCAAACAAAGGCCCATCGCGAGTGATCTTTGCATAGGGGCCGATAATCGTGTCGGCAACGGCATACCCGATAGCGTAATCAGCGCTCTCATACCAGTTAGCCGAGTAGAACAGGTAATACTTGCCGTTGTGCTTGAGCATGCTCGGTCCTTCAATCAACGGACCTTCCCAGGCGCGGTCATGGCGAAGCAACTCGCGTGGCCCACCGATGAGCGACAGGCCATCGTCACTGAGGCGCTGAATCCATAGCCCGACCGGCAAGCCACAGCAGTTACCATCGTTCTTCCATAGCAGCCAGGCCGAGCCATCGTCATCCACAAACGGGCTAGGGTCAATCGAGCCGCCCAGCTGGGCTTGGCAGATGAACGGCTGCGATGAATCATCTTTGAACTTACCCTCGGGCGCATCGGCGACGGCGCGACCGATGCACTGCCGGTCAGAGGCGTGGTCACGAGCGGTAAAGTAAAGCACGTAGCGCCCCCTGCGTGGCAGCACGGAAGGCGCCCAGGTCAGACCTGCGCCGGAGCGTGCCCATTTGGGCAACACAGGTAGCGCGTCGCCGAGCCTGTCCCACGTTGCCAAATCGGTTGAACGCAACACCGGCACATTGTTACTGCGGACGTTAGTGGCATAGGCATAGTAAGTTCCGCCAACGCGCAGCACGAAGGGGTCCGGAAAGTCGTCGTCGTAAACAGGGTTGGTATAAGTCTTGCCAGCAGACATGGTCGCCGTCGGTGCGGCCGGTGTAGCGCGCGCGGTGAGGCCATCACATGCAGCGAGCAGGATCAGCGCGCTTGCATAGGCAGCAAAAACGAACTTCATCGCGCCCGCTTGAGTCGAGGAGGCTTTCAAGTTCCAAATCGGATGGCCGTAAACGATAGTGGGGCCAATTGCAGACGCAACACCGCGCCATCCATCTTCAGCCCATCGAGCTTGTGCGGCACAATGGCGTTCGGCATTTCCCACGTATTGCCCTGCCGGGGATCGTTGCCGGCCAGTTGCCACGCTTCGATCACCCACGCCGGCGCGCCATCTTGCCAAATCAGCTCGGTCACTACCGGCTCGGTCAGGCTGCGGTTGACGATGAAGACGGCTTGGTAGCCGGTCGCCGGATCGTGGGCAGCAGCCACATCGAGCAGCGGCGAAGCACCGAAGCGCTTGTTCTCATACACGGGCGACTTCACCAGCACGTCGAGCGCATAACCACGTGCCCAGTTGCTGACGAACTTGAACGGATAGAACGACGTGTGCTTGAGCAGGCCATCGCGCCGGGTGTGAATCCACGAGATGATGTTGACGATCTGCGCAACACAAGCGATCTTCAGCACATCGCACTTGCGCAAGAAGACGTTGAGCCACTGCGCCACGACAAGCGCATCTTCCAGGTTGTAGCCGGTCTCGGCCAGGTGAGGCGCTTCGGTCCATCGCCCGTTGGTCTCGCCGGGATGCCACACTTGCCATTCATCCCACGAGAGATACACATCGTGCTTGCTGCGCGTCTTTGCTTTGACGTAGCGCAGAGTTGCCGCCATGGTATCCACGAAGTCCTCGAAGCGCCGAGCCAACGCCAGATAGCTCGGCGTATCTTGATCGTGGTGGTTGCTGACATACATGTGGATGGAGAGGTAGTCCACTACGTCCCAACAGTGCTCGAGCACGAGGCGATCCCACTCCGGGAAGGTAGGCATCTGATCGTTCGACGACCCACACAAGACCGTCTTGATGGACGGATCGTGCCACTTCATCATCTTGGCGGCTTCGCGGGCCTTCTTAGCGTAGTCCAGGGCGTCGAGGTGACCGATCTGCCATGAGCCATCCATCTCGTTGCCTACGCACCAATAGCGCACGTTGTGCGGCGCATCGAAGCCATGCGAGGCGCGCAGGTCGCTCCAATAGGTGCCGGTCGGCGCGTTGCAGTATTCGACCAGGTTGGCCGCCGACTCGATTGTGCCGGTGCCCATGTTGACGCCGAGCATCGGCTCGGCGCCGAGCTTGCGACAAAAGTGGATGAACTCGTTGATGCCGAACTGGTTGGTCTCGATGGAGAACCAGGCGAGGTCACGACGGCGCGGGCGCTGCTCTTTTGGCCCGACGCCGTCGAGCCAGTGGTAGCCGCTGAGGAAATTGCCGCCCGGATAGCGGATCACGGTGTAGCCCAGCTCGCGCAGCGCAGCCAGTACATCGGTGCGCAGACCGTCTTCGTCGGCCAGCGGCGAAGCCGGGTCATGGACACCTTCGTAGATGCAGCGGCCCATGTGCTCGGCGAAGCCACCGAACAGCAACGGCGAGATCTCGGCGATGATGCGGTTGGGGTCAAGCAGAATGACTGCCCTAGGCATAACATCTCAACGGCCAGCTAAGCCAGACGTTGTCACTCCTTTGATGATGTGGCGTTGGAAGATGAAATAAAAGACCAGCGGAGGCGCAGCAGCCAAAAAGCCGCCTGCGAAGGCAAGACCGCGTTGAATATAGCTGCCTTGCTGGAGAACTAATAACCCAACCGGCAACGTTAAACTGGGGCGGTCGCTCAGTACGATCAATGGCCAGAACAGATCATTCCAAAACGCAAGTGCAGTTAAAATGCCCTGTGCAATCAAGGCAGCCTGCACAAGCGGTAGGCATATCTGCCAGTAGATGCGGAATCGTCCTGCACCATCCACTGTAGCAGCATCTTCGAGTTCCTTCGGGATCGCATAGAATTGCTGCCGCAGGAAGAAAACACTCCATGCGCTCGCCATTGCCGGCAGCCAGATCGCTGCGTAAGAATTGAGCAGCGAGAGATCGCGCAGCAAGAGAAAGGCAGGTATAAAGGTAATTGTTCCCGGGATCATCAGGCTGATGATCAAAATGGAGAACAGCACATTCTTGCCTGGAAAGTCGAGGCGTGCAAAGGCATAGGCCGCCAGCGAGGTAATTAGCAGCACTAGCGCTGTTCCCACGAATGTAACAACGACGCTGTTGAGTAACCACCGCGCGACGGGCAGCGTCGCATCCGCAAAGATGTGTTGGAAGTTACGCAACGTGAACGGATCAGGCACCCAGACTATAGGCCAGCGAAGCTGGAAGTTTTCTGGCGTAAATGCCATTACCACCATGTACCAAACTGGCAACACCAATGTAATGCCTAGCGGCACAAGAAGGAGATAAATACCCAGCGTCTCCAGATTCAAACGAAATTTACGACGAGGACGCGCTGCGCCGGATACAAGGGTGTCAACCGTTGTGTTCGAGACCGCCATGATGCCTCCTAATACTCTGGGCGCTCTCTGAGCAAAATGAATTGGAACAACGTGACTACAGCCATAAGACCAGTCAGCCAGACCGCCATCGTTGAAGCGTAGCCTAGCCTGAAGAACTTAAATGCTGTCTCATAGATGTAAATCACTATACTGCGTGACTCATGACCAGGACCTCCACCCGTGAGGAGATAGGCTTGGCCGAACATTTGCATGTGCGCAATAAACTGTGTTACTACAACAAATAGCAACGTAGGTGTGAGCAATGGCAGCGTAATGGTGAAGAAAGACTGAACTCCTGTCGCTCCATCTATAGCGGCAGCTTCGTAGATGGCGTCAGGAATATTCATTAGACCAGCTAGAAAGGCCAGCATCGGTACGCCGAAAGTCCACCAGATCGTTGTAATTGCAAGCACCGGTATGACTAGATTCTTATCACCTAGCCATTGAATGCGCGGACCGTTAAACACTTCGACAATGAAATAGTTCAGAATACCGCGCTGTGCGTCCCAGATGCGCGCTGCGATAATGCCCAATACTGATACGGAGAGAATAGTCGTGGCATAGAACAGCGTCCGGAAGAACCCATTGCCGAAGAAACCGCGCTTCAATATGACAGCGATAGCAAGTGCAAGACAAACATTGCCTACCACTGTTAGCACAGCGAAGTAAACTGTGTTGTTGACAACCTTCCACCACAGTGCGTCGCCCGCAAGCTTAATGAAGTTCTCAGCACCGATGAAGGTCTGATCAATGGCCATGATCTTCCAGTCATAAAAGCTCATTTGTACGCCGCGCACGATTGGAAAGACCATAAAGACCACAAACAGAATCAAATACGGAAGGATGAACAGATAGTTTGGAAGTTGCTTATGCAGTCTCTTCCACAAGCGGTCTCGTGCAGATCGGCTTGAAAGTGCAGGAATCGCTGCCATATTTTGTCTACTCCAATCTGGCCTGGCGAGTCAAACAATCCCACCAGGCCATACTCACCTGTTCTACCAACACCTAATCATGCAGTACGATCGAGGATTGCCTGAATGGCGGTATTGCCCTCGTCCAACGCTTCCTTAAGCGGCTTGACGTTAGACATCGCTGCGCCAATCGCTGCTTCCCAGGCGGTGAGAATCTCGGTGTAGGCCTTGTGCGGCGTATCTGCCCTACCGTACTTTTCAAAGTTTTCAGCGGCGGACTTAACCGACCAGATGCTCTGCACCGATTCCTTCTTCTGCACCGACAGACGAGCCGGGATCTGACCCGAAGTAGCCCATGTCTCGCCATTGTCGGAGAGCCACTTGATCAGCTTGACTGCGCGCTCCTGAGCCTCAGGCTTAACACCTGTGGGGATTGACAGAATGTGCCCTTCGATCTTCTGAGCAATCTTGCCATCTGGTGCGAACGAGTTCAACGGCGCTGCAACGGTAACAGCTTGGATGTCCGGATTGTCCTTGAAGAAGTTCAAAGCCCACGTGCCATCCCACCAAAACGCCAGCGAGTTGGTCTTCATGAAGTCACCACCTCCAGGGAGGCCGGGGAGCGGCGGAGGCGCAATACGATGCTTGTAGAAAAGATCGTATGTATATTGCAACGCTGCAATCGCTTTCTCGCTGTTAAGCGTAGCCTTGTTGCTCTCTGGGTCAAACACGCCAACGTCATACATCCCCAGAATGGATGGGTAAGTGAAGCGGTTCCAGCTCTGATGCCATGCCCAGATCTTCACTTTATCTGGGTTGAATCCGCTTTCGTCGGGATGCTTGCCATTTTCGTCGGTTGTGATCTTCAAGCCCCACTGGATGAACTCATCTCCATTCTTTGGTAGGTTGTTCGGATCCAAGCCAGCATCCTTCAGGATTTTGGTGTTGACATACCCGTTCCATCCATGGTTGTCGAATGGCACCGCATAGATCTTTCCGTCTATGGTGAGCGCATCCATAATGACTTGATTGAAGTCATCTTTCGGAATCAAGCCATTGTTGAAGAAGATGTCATCTAATGGCATCATGATTCCGATGGATTGCATCTGTGGCGTCTCACCAACATGGAACAAACCAACATCGGGAGGCGTGCCTGCAGCAACGGCAGTGGGATACTTCTGGAAGAACACATCCCATCCGTATGTCTCTGACCGGACAGAGGTTTCGTTCTGGCGAGCGTAATCCTCCATCATCTTGGCAAAGGTCGCGCCATCTGCGCCACCCAGGCCATGCCAGATCACCGTGGGCGTGCTGCCGGTTCCGTATTCGCCGATTGCCACAGTCGGCTCGGCAGCCGGTGCAGGCTCAGCTGGCTTCTCTTCGGCTGCTGGCTGCTCTGCAGCCGGAGCCGCGGGAGCTGACGCAGGTGCCGCGCAGGCAGCTAACGCTGCAGTTGCGATTAGGCTGCTGCCAAGCAGAAATTGGCGACGCGTGACGATCTTCTTGGAACGAACAGATTTCATGGATTACCTCCTGGTAGTGCTCATCAGAATCTATGCATTTGACGTGCGCCATCTCGAAGAAAGCTCGTGGACATTGTCAAGTTACTCTTTGATCTCGAACTCGGCAATTACACGAAGAGCGATTCGATTCGATTCGAGACGACTGCTAAACACTAGACTCGATCAAACTCAGCCTAATGCATGGGAAGACTTTTCGGCTGTATCCGATGCAATCACCTCCTCCGGTTGCTCCATTCCTCACTACAGCATCTGGAGTGACTTTTAGCGCCGACGACCAGACAAGTTCAGTCGCCACGACTCTCTACTGCTGCCATACGTCACGCAGACTCTCTCACCACTAAGTGACAAGGAATTTTGAAGTCGCGTCCCGGCCCACATTCAATCCCATCTATCCGCTCGAACAAAGCCTGTGCTAGGCGTTGACCGATCTCAAGGGGATGCTGTGAAACAGTTGTCAACTTCGGCGAGATCCAAGATGCCTGCGGGATATCATCGAATCCCACTACAGCGACATCACGCGGTATGCTCAACCCCATCGCTTTCGCACGCATAATGCACCCCAGCCCCATTAAGTCGTTACACGCAAACACCGCAGTAGGAGGTTCAGGCAGTGACATCAGCTCTTCCATAGCCCTCTCCCCTGCCTCTGAGGTGAAGTCGCCCGATTTAACGTATGCGTCTGGTACCGGCAACCTCGACTCAGACATCGCTTGCCGGAACGCGCTGAGCCGCCGTTCGCCTGGGCTAGTGTTCGGAACGCCGATAAATGCAATGCGACGGTGGGCACGCCGGGTGATAAGCCAGCGCGTCGCATCGTAGGCGCCTTGACCATCATCGGCATACACATGATCTACGCCGTCGTAGCGATAGCGCCGGCTGACAACGACCACAGGCGCACCGGTCCGATCCACTAAACGCTTCACATCATTCTCCTCTAAGTGGTAGGGCATCAAAATGACACCATCCACTGGCCGGCGCAAAATGCCCTCAACAAAGAGTCGTTCGTTGTGAGGATCATGATTGGTATCCGCAAGAATGACATCGTAGTCGCGCGCGCGAGCAATTTCTTGAACCTTACGCAACATGATGTGGTAATACGGGTTTGCGATATCGGCTATCATGACTGCAATAAGCTGAGTCTTCTGGCCTCTCAATCCTCTCGCGGCAAGATTAGGACGGTAGCCTAATTGCGCAGCAGCTTCGTGGACACGCTTAATCGTTTCTTCACTTATGGAGACGACTGAATCCGAGTTCGGATTTAAGACTCGCGAGACCGTACTTTGTGAAACCCCTGCGAGCCTTGCTACATCTCGCACTGTGACACTCTTCCTCGCATTGTTTTTTGATTCAGCCATCTGGTAATGCAAACGTTTGCCTGCATACGTTTTATCACGTAAATTCAGTTTGTCAATTTGCAGAATCAGCAAATCTCGCTTGGACGTCAAAGAACGGGTAGATTTACCTTTCACTGGGTATAGCGCAGATTTGTGGGCGTCAGTCAACGCGCTGGGATGAATCCCAGCGCTGAGCATATGGGCAAGCCGCACGCATCCCCCGTCGGCTCAGCCCAGGCGTTTACGCCGGGGCGGGTCTCATCGAAAGTCAAGCTACACCGACAACCGGTGAACACATGTGCGGCCCGGCATGGCTTTCATGCCTTCTACTTTGCCTCCTCCGCGCAAAAAGTCACCCACTTTTCTGCGCTACACCCCCTCCCATTCCGTGAATTTGCATTTCCCACACTCTTCACTACTATTCCACGCACGATGCCGGTGAGCCAGGATAAAGCGCCCATCCTCGAAATGCGTGGCATCTCCAAGCGCTTCGACGCGACCCAGGCGCTTAACGATGTCTCGCTCACGCTCTACCCCGGCGAAGTGCACGCCTTGCTCGGTGAGAACGGCGCCGGCAAGTCCACCCTGATCAAGATCATGACCGGCATCCACCAGCCCGATGCGGGCGAGATTTTGCTCGATGGCCACCCCATTCAGATCCACAACGCGATGCACGCGCAAAGTCTGGGCATCGTCGCCATCTACCAGGAGCCGATGATCTTCCCCGACTTGACCGTGGCCGAGAACATCTTCATCGGCCACGCCGAGCGCAACCCATTCATGCGTTGGAGGCAGATGTACCGCGATGCGCGCGACATCCTCGCCCGGCTCGATGTGAAGCTGGATGTACGCGCGCCGGCCCGTGGCTTGACCCTGGCCGCCCAGCAAGCAGTGGAGATCGCCAAAGCCATCTCGCTCAACACCCGCGTGCTCATCATGGACGAGCCGACCGCCTCGCTCTCCGCGCACGAGGTGGAGCAACTCTTCAAGCTGGTGAACACACTACGCCAGCAAGGCGTTGCCATCCTGTTCATCAGCCATCGGCTCGATGAAGTCTTTGCCATTGCCGACCGCGTGACGATCTTCCGCGATGGCCGGTGGATCTCCACCCGGCCGCGCGGCGAGGTCACCTCTGAGCTTGCCATCCGCGAGATGGTGGGGCGCGAGATCACCGATTTCTTCGCCAAGACGCCGGCCATCCGGCGTGGCGAGCGATTGCTTTCGGTGCGCAACCTCAGCAAGGCCGGCGTCTTCTCCGGCATCAGCTTCGACGTGTATCGCGGCGAGGTCTTGGGATTCGCCGGGCTGGTCGGCGCACGCCGCACCGACGTCGGCCTGGCGCTGTTTGGCATCGAGCCGGCCGACTCAGGCGAGATCGTCTTTGAAGGCCGGCCATACGTCATTCGCTCGCCGCAGCAAGCCGTGCGACTCGGCATTGCCTACGTCACCGAAGATCGTCGCCAGCTCGGGCTGAGCTTGCCACAATCCATTACGGCCAACATCACCTTGCCTTTGCTGCGCCGGTATGCCGCCCTGTTCGGCTGGCTAGACTTCAAGGCCGAGGCGGAGACGGCGGAACGTTACAAGCAGCAACTCTCCATCCGCGCCCCGCACGTGCAAATCGAGGTGGGCAAGCTGAGCGGTGGCAATCAGCAAAAAGTGATGCTGGCCAAATGGCTGAACACTGCGCCCAAACTGCTGATCCTGGACGAGCCGACGCGCGGCATTGACGTGGGCGCCAAGGCTGAGGTGCACCATATCATCAACGCACTGGCGCAGCAGGGCATCGGCATCATTCTGATCTCGTCGGACTTGCCGGAGGTGCTGGGCATGAGCGACCGCGTGCTGGTCATGCGCGAGGGCCGGCAGATGGGCATCTTCGATCGCGCCGAGGCGACGCAGGAGCGCGTGATGGCGGCAGCCGTCGGCCAAGCGTTGCCGGAAGCGCCGACGAGTAACCGGAGCGAGGAGGCGCCGGCATGAAAGCCATCACGCGTGCCATTCGCCCAGAGCAATTGCGCGAGATCACCCTCGCGCTGCTGATCGTCGTGGTGGTGTTGTTCTTCAGCTCGCAGATTCAGGGCTACTTCAGCGGGCGCACCTTCAATCGCGTGACGACCAGCGTCGCGATCATCGCCGTGGTTGCCGTCGGCCAGACGTTGGTGGTGCTGACGCGCAATATTGATCTCTCGGTTGGCTCGATCGTTGGGTTCAGCGCCTATTTCGTCGGCACGCAATTGGCAAACGACAACACGATCTCACCTTTCTTCGCCGTTGCACTGGCAATCGGCTTAGGTGCAGTGATGGGCGCGATCAACGGCGCGCTGGTAGCCTATGGCCGCGTGCCGGCCATCATCGTCACGCTCGGCACGCTGGCCATCTACCGCACCATCCTGGTAGACATGTCGGGCGCAAAAACGGTGGTGGTGGACGCGCTGCCGCAGTGGTTGAAAGACCTGCCGCGCACCAATCTGGTGCAGATCGGCGACCTGGATATCCGGTTGATGTTTGCGCTGGCAATCTTGGTTGTCGTGCTATTTCAGCTCATGTTGGTCTATCTGCGCTTCGGTCGGCGGCTCTACGCCATCGGCTCCAACCCCGAAGCGGCGCGTAACGCCGGCTTGCCCACGCAACGCATCGTATTCAGCGCGTTCGTGCTATGCGGCGCGCTGGCCGGCCTGGCCGGGTTCATGTTCCTCGCTCGCTTCGGCACGATTACGGTTGTGGCCGGCCAGGGCATGGAGCTGCAGTCGGTAGCGGCCGTCGTGGTCGGCGGCGTGAACATCTTCGGCGGCAGCGGAAGCATGATCGGCGCGTTCCTCGGCGCGACGCTCATTGACTTACTCGAGCAGAGCCTGATTCGCTGGCTGCGCGTGAGTGAGTTCTGGCGCGATGCGCTGCTCGGTTTGTTGATTCTGCTCGCCGTCGCCAGCGACGCGATCATCCTCAACCGGCTGCGCCGCGCCTGGGCACAGGACAGCCTAACTGCGGACAGCCAGCCAGCGAAGTGAATGTAAGAGGATCGCACGCCTATGTCCCCACTGCCGTCCCTCCTTCGCCGCTGGGAAGCGCTCTTGCTGGCCATCCTGTTGGTAGTCGTGCTGTTCAACGTCACGCGCTCGCCGTTTTACCTGCGGATAGATAACCTGATCAACCTCTTCGAGCTATCCATCGAGAAGATCATCGTCGTGCTGGTGATGACGTTCATCATCATCAACGGCGAGATTGACCTGTCGGTGGCGTCGGTGATGGGGCTGGCCGCGTGCGTTGTTGCGCGGCTACATGCCGACGGCGTCGCTATGCCGTTGGCCGTGCTGGTCGCTCTGCTGGTCGGTCTGGCATGCGGCGCATTCAACGGCTTCTGGATCGCCTACGTCGGCTTGCCCTCGCTCGCGGTGACACTGGCCGGCCTGATCGGCTACCGCGGCGCAGCGCGCATCTTGCTGGAGGATAAGTCCATCGGCAACTTTCCGGAGTGGTTCAACGTGCTCGGTCAGCAGCCGTTGATCGGCCCCTTTCCCTTCGCGATCCTCTTGTTCTTCGGCATGCTCATCGCCGCCGTCATCATCCTGCAGCGCACGACGTTCGGCCGTTACGTGTACGTCATCGGCAACAACAAAGAGGTCGCACGCTACTCCGGCATCCAGGTTCGGCAGGTGAAGATGCGATTGTTCATGGCGTCGGGGTTGATCGCTGCGCTTGCGGGTGTTTTACTGGCCGCCCGGCTGGGCGCCGTGCGTGGTAACACTGCCGAAGGCTTCGAACTGGACATCATTACAATGGTACTGCTCGGGGGCGTCAGTATCTTCGGCGGCAGCGGCACGCTGACCGGAGTGGCACTCTCAATCTTGATTATCCTCAACTTGCGCAACGGTATGTCCCTCGCCAACATCACCGGTAACACGCAGACCGGCGTGATCGGGGCGCTACTGATTCTGTCAGTGCTCGTGCCCAACCTAGTAAGCCAGGCGCGTGGCTTACGCAGTCGCGTCCGCCCGGCCAGCTCACCCTTGGCTCAACCTTCACAGGAGGTAGAGATGAGTTGAAGTCCGATTCAGGTAGATGATCCACGAATCACTCGAGAGCCGCTATCGCCTAGCTAGTTGACTTGCGTTCCATGCAACCGTAGCTACAAAAAGGAGGTTTTGAGATGACTCGCTCGAGAAAGGCTATCTCCAGTTTAATCGTTGCCAGCTTCCTGCTCGGCGCATGCGCGGCGCCGGCTGCTGCCCCGCAAGCGCCAGCCGCGCCAGAAGCACCAGCAGCCACCGAAGCCCCAGCCGCGCCGGCTGCGACCGAGGCGCCCGCTGCACCATCGGGCGAAGTGGTAAAACCCCAACCGGGCAAGGCCGTGAAGATGGTGCTGTTGCCGAAGTTCCTGGGCATCGCCGTGTTCGACCAGGCCAACCAAGGCGCCCAGGAAGCCCACAAAGAACTCGGCAACCCCGAGAAGCTCGAGTTCCTCGGCCCCACCCCTGAAAACAGCGTCGCCGGCCAGATCGAGATCGTCACCGCTGCCGCCACCCAAGGCGTCAACGCCGTCATGCTCTCCAACAACGCCGGCGACCAGATCGTCCCCGCCGTCAAGAAGGCCGTCGAGGCCGGCACCAAGGTCGTCACCTGGGACTCCCCCATCCCCAGCGCCGAAGGCGAGTCCCTCTTCGTCGCCCAGGTGGACTTCAACGAAACCGGCAAGGTCATGGCCGACATGGCCCTCAGCATCCTCGGCCCCGACGGCGGCAAGTTCGCCGTCCTCTCCGCCTCCCCAGACGCCGCCAACCAGAACGCCTGGATCGCGGCCATGAAGGAAGCCCTCAAAGACCCCAAATACGCCAAGCTCGAACTCCTCGACGTCGTCTACGGCAACGACCAGTCCGAGGAAAGCTACAAGCAGGCGCTGGCGCTGGTGGACAAGTATCCCGACATGGAGCTGATCATGGCCCCCACCACTGTCGGCATCGCCGCTGCTGCCAAAGCCATGACCGACGAGGGCTTGTGCGACAAAGTTAAGGTCAGCGGCTTGGGGCTACCCGCCGAGATGGTCGAATACACCAAGAGCGGCTGCGCTCCTGAGTTCGCCCTCTGGAGCTTCGTAGATCTTGGCTACCTCACTTACTACGTCACCTACTTGCTTGCCAGCGGGCAGATCAAGGGCGTCGAGGGCGAGCGCTTCGAAGCCGGGCGGATGGGCACTTACACCATCGAGAAGGATCCGACGCGCCCGAAGGGCCTGCGCGTGCTGATGGGCCCATTCTCGGTTTACAACAAGGACAATATTGACAAGGAGCTGGGCGCGCCCGTGGCTGCTGCGCCGGCAACCGGCGTTGTCGAGGCGAAGAAGGGCCTCGCCGCAAAGATGGTGCTGTTGCCGAAGTTCCTGGGCATCGCCGTGTTCGACCAGGCCAACCAAGGCGCCCAGGAAGCCCACAAGGAACTCGGCAACCCCGAGAAGCTCGAGTTCCTCGGCCCCACCCCTGAAAACAGCGTCGCCGGCCAGATCGAGATCGTCACCGCTGCCGCCACCCAAGGCGTCAACGCCGTCATGCTCTCCAACAACGCCGGCGACCAGATCGTCCCCGCCGTCAAGAAGGCCGTCGAGGCCGGCACCAAGGTCGTCACCTGGGACTCCCCCATCCCCAGCGCCGAAGGCGAGTCCCTCTTCGTCGCCCAGGTGGACTTCAACGAAACCGGCAAGGTCATGGCCGACATGGCCCTCAGCATCCTCGGCCCCGACGGCGGCAAGTTCGCCGTCCTCTCCGCCTCCCCAGACGCCGCCAACCAGAACGCCTGGATCGCGGCCATGAAGGAAGCCCTCAAAGACCCCAAATACGCCAAGCTCGAACTCCTCGACGTCGTCTACGGCAACGACCAGTCCGAGGAAAGCTACAAGCAGGCGCTGGCGCTGGTGGACAAGTATCCCGACATGGAGCTGATCATGGCCCCCACCACTGTCGGCATCGCCGCTGCTGCCAAGGCCATGACCGACGAGGGCTTGTGCGACAAGGTCAAGGTCAGCGGCCTCGGCCTACCCGCCGAGATGGTCGAATACACCAAGAGCGGCTGCGCCCCTGAGTTCGCCCTCTGGAGCTTCAAAGACCTCGGCTACCTGACCTACTACGTCACGTATCTGCTGGCGACGAACCAAATCGAGGCGAAGGAAGGCGTCAAGTTCAAGGCCGGGCGCATGGGCGAGTACGAAATCACCAAGGATCCAACCCGTCCCAACGGCCTGCGCGTGTTGATGGGTCCATTTACCGTCTACAACAAGGACAATGTGGAGGAGTGAAGCGTGAAGCGTGAAGCGTAAAACGTATTGCGTATCACGGATCGCGGGCAAGACTTACTCATGCAATCCGTGATACGCAATACGCAAGAGCAATCATGTCACAGCGCAAACTCCGCCTCGGTTTCATCGGCGCGGGCTGGTGGGCCGTGGAATATCAAATGCCGTGGTTCGCCGCCCGCGACGACGTTGCATTGATCAGCGTCTGCCGGCTCGGCCAGGCCGAGCTGGCGCTGGTGCGCGACCGGTTCGGCTTCGCCCACGCCACCGAGGATTACCGTGAGTTGCTCCGGCAGGAACTCGATGCGGTAGTCGTGGCGTCACCGCACGTCTTACACTACGAGCACGCGCGCGCCGCACTAGAAGCCGGCCTGCACGTGATGGTCGAGAAGCCGATATGCACACGCGCCCGCGATGCGCATGAACTGGCGACGCTGGCGGCATCTAAAGGCCGGCACGTGCTGGTGCCACAGGGTTGGAACTTCACACACTATGTGCGCCAGGCCAGCCGGCTCACCCACGCCGGAGAGATCGGCGAAGTGCGCCACATCGTCTGCCAGATGGCCAGCGCCTTGGGCGACCTGATGGCCGGCCAACCGATGGTCGAGACCGAGGGACAAACCTTTCGTCCACCAGCGACGACCTGGGCCGATCCGGCCCGCGCCGGCGGCTATGGCTGGGGCCAGCTCTCGCACGCGCTGGGCGTGATGTTCGCGCTGGCCGATGTGCAGCCGGCAACCGTGTCGGCGCAGATGGGACGCTCGCCTTCCGGCGCCGACTACTACGACGCGATCGTCGCTACGTTCACCAACGGTGCGACAGCAGCGATTAGCGGCAGCGCCACCATTCCCAAGCCGAGCGGCGCGCGGCACGATCGCAGCAAAGGCTATCAGATAGACATCCGCATCTTCGGCACGGAAGGCATGTTGCTGCTAGACATCGAGCGTGAACGGTTGGAGATCCGGCGCAAAGATGGGCGCGATACGGTCATCCCGATGCGCTCCGGCGACGGCGACTACCCGGCCAGCGCCCCCTGGCAAGTATTCGTTGACCTGGCGCTCGGGCGAACCGATGAGAACCCCATGCCCGCCGACCTAGCGGCAAAGACCGTCGAAGTGCTCGAAGCGGCCTACCGCTCGGCGAACGAGGGCGGCCGCTGGATTCGCATTGCTGATTTGTGAGCAGTAAGTGGTCACTGTCAACAGTCCGGCTTCCCACTCACGACTTCCAACTCACCGAATTACCAGAATCGCTCGCCTGTGCCAACCATGAAACTCACCCTCACCAGTTGGTCCTTCCCGCGCTGCACGCTGGAAGAAGCCGCCGGCATTGCCCGCGCGCTCGGCTTCGAGGCAATGGACGCCGGCGCATACCCAGGCGGCCACCTCAACCGCGACGCCATCTTGAAAGGCGAGCACGACGAGGTTCAGCGCGTCCGCTCGCTCGGGCTGCAGATCAGCAACCTGTATTACACCTTCGGCGCCGGCTTCATCGAGCGGCCGCTGAACTCGTCCGACTCGAAGGTGCGCCGCAAGAACCGCGAGGACTTCCAGCGGGTGATCGAGTTTTGCGCTGCCGTTGCGTGCCCATCAGTGATGTTGCTGCCGGGCGTGATTCATCCTCACATGAGCAAAGCCGACGCCATCCAGCACTGCATCGAAGCCTGTCAGGAGCTTCTGGCGATCAGCCTGCCGGCTGGCGTGGACATCGCCATTGAGCCGCATGTGATGGGCCTCCTGGAATCGCCACGCGATACACTGACCGTGGTCGAGGCCGCGCCGGAGCTGGCGCTGGCATTGGACTACGCCCACTTCATCACGCTCGGCTACACACAAGCCGAGGTAGACCCGCTGTGCGCGTTCGCCGCGCACGTCCATCTGCGGCAGGCTAAGCCAGGCTTTTTGCAGACGCGGCTGGAGCACGGCACGCTCAACTTTCCCGCTATGCTCGACGCCCTGCGTCAGGCCGGCTATGAGGGCTACCTGGCCATCGAGTATGTGCACCAGGACTACATGCAGACCGACAACGTGGACGTGATCAGCGAGACGGTGAAGCTGCGCGACCTAGTTCAGGCATATCTCTAACGAGATGGCAAGGATGGATAGCGTCACCAGTACCCGCCCGCTTACCGCCGAGCAAACGAATTGGCTACGCGTCAATGCCTATTTGCCTCCCCTGGTGCTGCTCGGCGTGCTGTTCATCTGCGTCACGGCCTCTGTCTGCCTGCTGACTACCTTTCCGCAGAGTCCGTTCCTCGTCGGCTTCGTCGCCGCTGCAAGCGTCCTTTTGCTGGTGGCCGCCGCGCTGACGCTGCTCTACACCTACCGAAATTACACGGACCTGCGCGACGGGGTAGCGCGCGTGCACACCGCCCGCCTGATCGGAAAGCGAAGGCACAAATCGGCGCGCAGCGCACCGCGCTACTACTTGCGCTTTCACGGGCTTGAAGAGCTAGAGACCTTGGCAGAGACTTACGAAAAGGTGAGCGAAGGTAGCACCTACACGGTGATCTATAGCCCGCGCGTCCGGCGCTGCTGGGATGCCGAGGCGCAGCAAGACGCGTAATGACAAACGAACACCGCGCGCATGTCCTTCGCCTCGTCGTCAGGTTCAGCCTGACGTTGCTGTGCTGCGCGCCGATCAGCCCGGCGCGCGCTTCGGTGCCGCTTCCCGGCGAGCGCTTCTTCGCCATCGCCGCCCCCTTCCCCACCGTCGCCGACAACATCCGCTTCGACCAATTGAAAGCGTTCTGGGCAGGGGATGCCGACGCGCTGCGTTCGATCTCGAACGACGACGCTCCGCCGACGCTCTATCTCACCGAGGAGGCATACAACGCGCTCATCGCGCTGATCGGTGAGCCTGGCCCAGGCGCGCGCGTCGTCGTGACCCGGCCGGATAAGCTCTTGGCAGCGACCTGGGACGCCCGCCCGGCATCTTTTGCCATCCTGCCCTTCGATGAACTGGAGGCGCGCTGGAAGCTGCTTCACCTGGACGGCGTCAATCTGTTCGATCCACAAGCCGACACATCGCGGTATCCGCTCAAGATCGGCGCTGCGCCCAACCGCGACCTGCGCAAAATGGCCGTGGTCGCCATGACCGGCGTCACTGCCCTGGTGCGCGGCACGGCGGTCATGATGGAGCGCAAAGGCGTGGTCTACCCGGGCGCGGCGATCCGCGACTGGCTGCGCAGCGCCGACATCGCGCACATCAGCAACGAAGTGTCGTTCTGGGAAGGCTGCCCGCCGCCGCGCTTCCGCAGCGGCGTCGTCATGTGTTCCAACCCCAAGTACATCGCGCTGCTCGAGGACGTCGGGACGGACGTCGTCGAGCTGACCGGCAACCACCTATGGGACTACGGCTGGCGCCACCTGAACACCACGCTGGACATGTACGAGGCGCGCGGGTGGCAGTATTTCGGCGGGGGACGCAACGCCGCGACCGCGCTGACGCCGGCCAAGTTTGAGGTCAACGGCAACAAGATCGCGTTCGTCGGCTGCAACTGGTTCGGCGCGAACTGGGCGACGGAGACGCGCCCCGGATCGGCTCGCTGCGGCGCGCAGAATCCGCGCGCCCTCGACATGATCATCCCGGTGATCCGGCAACTCCGCGCCGAGGGCTATCAGGTCATCGCCACGTTGCAATACGCCGAGTACTACACCTACGCCGCCACGCGACAGCAGCACCGCGACTTCGACGCACTACGGGAGGCCGGCGCGGTGATCGTCAGCGGCAGCCAGGGGCACCACGCCCAAGGCTTCGACGTGAACGAGAAAGGCTTCCTGCACTATGGGCTGGGCAACTTCTTCTTCGGCGATCAGACGTTCAGCAAAGGCACGCTGCAAACTTTCGTAGACCGCCATGTGTTCTACGACGGGCGCTACCTCGGCGTAGACCTGCGCACGGCGTTCATCGAGGACAACAGCCAGCCTGTGCCGATGAACGAGGCCGAGCGCGCCGAATTGCTGCGCACGCTGTTCAAGGTGAGCGGATATTGAGCGCGGCGCGGTCGCTCAGCGCAGCCCGGAGCGCAAGACCCGGGCATAGGCGCGCATCCGCTCGGCCCGCAGCGCGCGCCGGTGGCCGGCCAGCCACTTCGCGCCCTCCAGCGCCCACTGCCAGGCAAACATGCCGAGCAGCACCAGGCGCAAAGCGGTGGCTTGTAGCCGACCGTGATGCTTGGCGAAATAGCGCACCTTGCTGGTGTTGAAGTAGATCATGCGCTGCGCCGAGACTTGCGCGCTGCTCTTGCCTTCGTGATGCACCACCCGGGCGCGCGGCTCGTAGAGCACCTGCCAGCCGGCCGCCTTGATGCGCCGGCACCAGTCCAGCTCCTCGGAGTACATGAAGAAGTTGTGCTCGTCCAGGCCGCCCACTTGCCGGTAGGCTTCCCGGCGCACGAGCATCGCCGCGCCGACCACCCAATCCACTTCGCAAGCCTCGTCATCGCGACGATCGCGAACGTAGTAGTGGTCGAGCACCGCGCGCGGCGCAATCGGCTGCAACCAGGTGCTCTCGAACAGCGCCGTCCAAAACGTCGGGAAGCGCCGGCGCGAGGACTGCACGTCCCCATCGGGGTAGCGCAACTGCGGACCGATCACGCCGGCCTGGGGGTGGGCCTCGGCGCACGCGAGCAGCGCATCGAGCGCGCCAGGCGTCACCTCCGTATCGGGGTTGAGCAGCAAAATGAAATCGGGATCGAGAATCGAATCAATTTTGCGCAGGCCGTCGTTGTTGCCGCCCGTAAAGCCGCGATTGGTCGGATTCGCGACGACGCAGACCTCGGGGAAGTCGCGGTAGAGCATCTCCAACGTGCCATCACCCGAAGCGTTATCTACGACGATGATGGATTGTTCGTGCGATGTCGCCGGATAGCGCTGCAACGACAGCAGGCACGCGCGCAGCAACTCGCGCACGTTCCAACTCACGATGAGAACCGCGATCAAGTTGATTGGCCTGACGACTTGATGTCAAGATTGCAACCGAGGCGCAATTAATGACGGTGTCATTTGGTGCGTTCCAGTGTGTAGTCCACCAAATCAATGAGTGTGGCGCGGTATGGGTTGTTCGGGAAGATCTCCAGCGCCTTCTTCGCATTTTGGGCGATCGCGTCGGCTTCTTCCAACGAACAGGCGATCGCGTCCGAGGCGCGAATCTGGGCCACAATGCGGTCGTAGGTCTGAGGGTCGCACTCCCCGCGCAGGGCGCACTCCAGCCCCGCTTCCCCGTGTGCCTCGATGTAACAAATGGTGGGCAGCGTAATCAGGCCGCGCCGCAGGTCGCTGCCGACCGGCTTGCCCACATTGGCCTGCTCGCCGGTAAAGTCGAGCACGTCGTCCATCACCTGAAAGGCAATGCCGAGGTCGCGCCCGTAATCGTGCAGTGCAGTGATCTGCGCTTCGGTGGCATCGCAGATCACGCCGGCTGCCGTCGCCGCCAGGACGAACATCGAAGCCGTCTTGCTGTAGATGCGGCGATAGTAGTCGTCGCGCGTCGCGCGCAGGGCGAAGTCGGTGAACTGTTGTTGCAGCTCGCCGGCGACGATCACGCCGAGCGTGTCGGCGAAAATGCTCATCACGCGGACGCTCTCGGTGCGCGCCGCCAGGTTGGCCGCGACGGCGAAGAGGTAATCGCCGGTCAACACCGTAGCTGCCGGTGTCCACACGGCGTTCAGCGTCGCCGCGCCGCGCCGCACCAGCGAGCCGTCTATCAGGTCGTCGTGGACCAGTGTAGCAGTGTGCAGCATCTCTACGGCGCTGGCCAGATCCACCGCGCGCGGGTTATCCAGCCGGCCCAGCATGCCGGCGATCAGCAGCGTGATCACCGGCCGGATACGCTTGCCGCCACTGGCGACGATGCGTTCGACTGCCTCGCGCAACTCAGCCGGCTGGAGATCGGGCAGATGCCGGAGCGTTGTTTCTACATCGGCAAGCTGCCGCTTCACAAGCTCTTGCGCGCGTTGTATGGCTCCTCCTTTCGAATTCGGGCGACTGTCATTGGTTGTATGCGACACGGCACGTGCATTCCTTAGCGTCATCTTAAAACATCCCTGCTCAGCTCAGTCGAAACAATCGGCGCCCATTATCCGTCGTAATGCGCGCAATGTCACGTATGGACAGCCTGCGCAATTCGGCGACTTTGTGCGCGACTTCGACCAGGTAGGCCGGCTCGTTGCGCCGACCGCGATGCCCTTGCGGCGCGAGATAGGGCGCGTCGGTCTCGATGACGATCCTTTCCAGCGGCGCAGCCCTGACCAGATCGCGCAACGTGTGGGCGTTGGGGTAGGTCACCGGCCCACCGATGCCGATGTAAAAGCCCAGGTCGAGCACCGCGCGCAGATGCTCCATGCGCCCGGAGAAAGCGTGCATGACCAGCCCAGGTAGCCCATGTCCGTGCTCACGGAGCAGTTCAAGCGCATCATCGTAGGCGTCGCGGCAATGCACGATCACCGGCAGATTTAACTCGCGCGCCAGCGCCAACTGCTCGATGAACGCCTGAGCCTGTCGGTCGCGCGGCGTGGTCTGCCAGTAATAATCCAACCCGATCTCGCCAACGGCGACGACTTGGGGTGCACACGCCAACGCGCGTAGCTCAGCCAACTGTGCCCCGTCGAAATCGGCCGCAGCGTTGGGATGCACGCCCACGGCAGCGACGACGTCAGCATGCGCCTGAGCCAACACCATCGTGCGCCGGCTACTCTCCAAGTCGTAGGCCGGGTTGAGGAAGCGCGCCACGCCGGCCGCGCGCGCCCGCGCCATGGCCGCGTCGCGATCCTGATCGAACGCCGCCACATCCAGATGGCAATGGGTATCGAACAGCCCCAACGGGCCGACTTGACCGACCTGACTAACTTGACCGACTCCCTTCTCCGCCTCATGCTCCATTCGCGATCTTGACCCCGTCTTGCAACACCGGCTCGACCAGCGACGCCTCCCGCGTTTCGCAATACACGCGCATCAGCGGCTCCGTGCCGGACATGCGAATGAGCAACCAGCCGCCGTCTTCGAAGAGGAACTTATAGCCGTCGGTCATGTCTTTGCCGACCACCTTCAAGCCGGCGATCGTCGCCGGCTGCGCTGCGCGCAGGCGCGCCTTGATCGCTTCGCGTTGTTGCGGGTCTATCAGCGAGTCCACACGGTCGTAGTAGTGGGGGCCCACTTTCTCGAAGAGCCAGTCAATCAACTGCGTCGGCGTCTTGCCCGTGCGCACTTGCAGGTCGAGGAAGTAAAGGTTGGCCAGGATGCCATCGCGCTCCGGGACGTTGCCGCGAAAGGCATAGCCGCCGCTCTCCTCGCCGCCGATCATCGCGTTCGTCTCGGTCATCTTGGGCGCCACATACTTGAAGCCGACGCCGGTCTCGTACACCGGCACGCCGTAGCGCTCGCCCAGCTTGTTGAGCATCGAGGTAGTGCTGAGCGTCTTGACGATCGCGCCGCGCTCGCCGCGAATTTCCAGCAAATACAGCGCCAGCAAGGCGTAGGCGCGCAATTGGTTGATGAAGCCGCCTTGCTCGTCGCCAAAGCCGCACCGGTCGGCGTCGCCGTCGGTGATGCAACAGCAATTCGCGCCGATCTCTTTCGTCTTGGCCAGGCCGACGTTCACGTTCGGCGGGATCGGTTCAGGGCGCGTCATCTCCGGGAAGATCGGGTTGCGCACGTTGTGAATCTCGACGACCTCCGTCTTGCCCCCACCGATCAGCCGCGGCAGCCAGCCGGCGCCGTTGCCCCACATCGGGTCCATCAACACCTTCAGGCCGGCGTTCGCGATGGCCTTCAGATCTACCAGCCGCTCCAGATTGGCGATGTATTCGACCGACGGATCGAATTTCTCGATCAGCCCTTGCGACAGCGCCTTGTCGAAGTCCAGGCGTTTGACGTCGGCATCCGAGACAGGGATAGCCGCCTCGATCTGCACCAAGCCGTCGGGAGCGATGGCGCCGCCGGTATGGTCGCGCACTTTGAAGCCGTTGTCCTGCGGCGGGTTATGGCTGGCCGTGATGTTGATCGCGCCGATCGCCTGCTTAGCGTTCACAGCAAAGGCGATGACCGGCGTCGGCGTCGCGCCGTCGGTCAGCCACACCTTCAGGCCGTGGCCGGCCAGCACCTCGGCCGCAGCTGCGGCAAAGTCTTCTGATTGGAAGCGCTTGTCGTAACCGATGACGACCGATGGGCGCGACGATTCCACAGCCTTCGGGGTCGTCACGATGTAGCGCGCGTATCCTTCGGCGCAGCGCCGCACGTTGGCAAAGGTGTAGTCATCCGCGATGCGCCCGCGCCAGCCGTCGGTTCCGAATTTGATCTGAATCATGTTTGCCTCTCATTGTTGTGTAATGCTTGCAGGTCGGCATCCACCATCATGCGCACCAATTGCTCGAAGTTGACCTGAGGCTCCCAGCCCAAGACGCGACCGGCTTTGCTGGCGTCGCCGATCAGCAAATCCACCTCGGCCGGCCGGTAGTACTTGGGGTCAACGACGACGTAGTCCTCCCAGTTTAAGCCGAGATAGCCGAATGCCACTTCGCACAACTCGCGCACCGAGTGCGTCTCGCCGGTGGCGAGCACGTAATCGTCTGGGTGGTCGTGCTGTAGCATCATCCACATGCCACGCACGTAATCGCCGGCATAGCCCCAATCGCGCCGAGCGTCCAGGTTGCCCAGGCGCAGCTCGTGCTGCAAACCCAGCTTGATGCGCGCGGCAGCGTGCGTCACTTTGTGCGTGACGAACTCCAGGCCGCGCCGAGGTGAATTGTGGATCCAACCCTGCCCAACCCCGGCATGAAAGGTACCGGTCGTCGTCGCCAAGTCGAACAGCCAGCCGTTGTAGTCAATCGGTTCGACCTTGACGATCTCCTCGATCGGCCGGCGGAGATGCTTTCCCTTTTGTCCGACCAGGCTCGGCGAGTTGAGGTTGATTTGGTAGTACAGTCGTCCGTCGCGTTCCTCGGTGCAGACTACCGCACGCTGATTCAGGGTAGTGAGCGCAAGCCAATAGAGGCCGGCAGCCAATACCGGCGAGGCGGTCTTGAATCCTTGAAATTCGTAATTGCAAGGTGTGCGCTCCAAGCCATCGCCGGCGTTGAACCCGCGTAAGAATGCTAGACGCGCTTCTGGGGAGGCGTTCAGGACCCTGCGGGGAACGCGCTTGTGGCCGGCGCGGGTATAGAGCGACTCGCGCAGGTAACGACCATAGGCGCGCGCGCCCGTCAGTTGCAAATGAATCACTTCGCCGCCGCCTTCGAATCCGCTGAGCGCAGTGTGGCGCGAGGCGTCGCCGCCACACACGCTGCGCCAACATGCAGCCGTGCGATCCAACAACGCAACATCGCGATTGACCACTTGCACTTTGCCCTCGTCGCTGATATAGCCCTCAGCGACCAGGATGCCCAACAGCCACGCCTCATCTTCGGTCATGCTGATCTCGTTCGTCGGCTGGGGCAGCGGGATCAAGGCCAGCGCATCGCCTGGGCGGAGCTGTTCGGTCGGCACCTCAGCAGGACGGTCATCGCGACAGGTCACGACCCGGTGGTCGCCGGTAGCGTGGAACACAGCACCGCGTGCTGCCACGCGATACACCGTTTTGTTCGGCTTGTGCTCGAACCCGTTCCATGTCGCAGTCATGCAGGTGACCCGAGCCCAGCGATGGGCGTCCCACACCTCAAAGGCATCTTCCGAGCGAAGGTTGGTCGTGTAGCGCGAAGCACTCCGCGGGTCAGTGCGGTGAGGCACGATGTCCTCGATAGGCAAGAGGTCAATCAACCCGTTGCGCCGTATGAAGACCGGCGTCTCTGCAGTGACGCACTCGTGGTTGAACAAGATGCCGCTGCACGCGAACATGCCATAGCTCTCGCGGTAGTTGACCGTGATCCAATGCCCATACACCTTCGCGACGCCGTACGGGCTACGCGGGTGAAAGGGCGTGGTTTCGCGCTGCGGCACCTCGACCACTTTGCCGAACATCTCCGATGACGACGCCTGGTAGAAGCGTGCATCGGGCTTGACATGCCGGATCGCTTCCAACAATCGCGTCACCCCCAGCGCGGTGAATTCGCCGGTGAGCACCGGCTGGCTGAACGACGTCGGCACGAATGACTGCGCCGCGAGGTTGTATACCTCGTCCGGCTGATATTCGCGGATGATCTCCATGAGCGACGACTGGTCGAGCAAGTCGCCCTGCACAATGTCAATCTGGTCTTGGATGTGCTTGATGCGATCGAAGTTAATGGTGCTGGTGCGCCGCACCATGCCGACCACACGGTAATCCAACCCGAGCAAGAACTCTGCTAAATACGAGCCATCCTGGCCGGTGATGCCGGTGATGAGTGCTGTCTTCTTTGCCATGCTTTGCGTTTTACGTCGTGCATCTTGAGTCGTGCGTCGTGCGTTTCACGCATTTTGACTGAGTCGCGCCCGCCAGTAATCCAGGACGTCGGCGATGGTCTGCTCGAACGGGATGCGTGGCTCCCAGCCGGTCGCTTCGCGGATGCGCGTCGGGTCTCCGTAGCTCACCGGCGTATCGGCGACACGGAAGCGGGCCGGATCGCTGCGCTGCTCTACCTGCACCGTCGTCAGGCGGAGCATCGTATCCAGCAGCGATTGAATCGAGCGTGGCTTGCCGCTGCACACATTGTAAGCGCGTCCACCGTCGGCATACCGGATCAGCGCCAGATACGCCTGGACGATGTCACGCACGTCCGTGAAATCGCGCTCGGCTTGCATATTACCCAAATGCATGACCGGCTCGCGCTTGCCCAACTCGATCTCGACGATCTGACGGGCAAAGTCCGATGCCACGAAACGCGTATCTTGTCCGGGCCCGAAATGGTTGAACGGGCGAGCGATCACCACGTCGTATCCGTGGCTCATATGATACTGAAGCGCCATCAACTCCTGCGCCGCTTTGCTCACAGCGTAGGGGTTGGTCGGTTGCAACGGGCGGGTTTCGCGGAAGGGCAAATCATGCTCGGACGCCGGCCGGCCGTATACCTCATTGCTCGACACGATGAGAAAGCGCGGCGCCAGTTTGGCCGCAATCGCGCCCTCGAACAAGTTCAACTGGGCGCGCACGTTCGCCTCGAATGTCTCCCAGGGTTGCTTCCACGCCGTCGGCACGTGCGACTGCGCTGCCAGATGGATGATGATGTCGGGGCGCTCGTAACGCAGCAGACGAGTCACGGCGTCGGTGTCGCGCAAATCCAATCTCCACCAAAAGACGCGCGGGCTAGGGCGGTCGCCTTGCGTCGTGCGCGATACGCCGATCAATGTCCAACGGGTCGTCTTCAAGAGTAGGTCGGTGAGGTGCCTTCCGGCGAAGCCGGACATCCCTGTGATGAGCACGCGCATGATGAAGCCACCTTGGCGACGTATCCAGATAGTCGCGCAACTCTATCACAGGCTGCGCGCCGGTGCGAATCATGACCGTGCTCACGGACCGGCCAATGGCGTCGGCGTGGGGCGTGGGATGGGCGCCATGGGAATGAGCGTGGTCGTGCCGAACGCCACCGAGCCGATCACGGCCAACAGCACCAACACCACGAAGCCGGCGCCGCCGATGATGCCGATCCACGAGAACAGACGCGCCTGGTCGGGCTTGGTCGCGTTGCGCGCGCCGGCCAGGCCGATGCTGCCCAGCAGCAGCGGCACCAGCGGCAACGGCGGCGCGCAGATCGCGATGCCGATGCCGAAGCACGTGGCGATGGAGAACACACCGGTGATGCAAGCCAGCAACGCGATGATGTCGTTGCCGTTGCGCTGGCGCGTGATGTGCGGCGGCGGCGCAGTCGGCAGGCGCGGCAACACCGCTGCGTGGCCCAACTGATCCAGGTAGATTTTGGGTGCATGTACCGCTTTGCCTTGAGAGAGGAGCTGGCGCGCAACGCGCTCGCTCACTCGCCGACCGTCATCGGCATACCAGAGATGCTCGGCGCACAGCGGCACGCCGGTCACTTCGCACCGCTCGATCGCTTCGTTCAGGCAATCCACGCATCGGGCAGACATGGTAGATGATCAGAAGTCAGAGGTCAGATACTCAGAGGTCAGACGTCTGACTTTCCGCTATCTGACGTCCGACGTCTGGGATCTGACTTCCGAAGGTCTGAGGAGAGCGGAGAGAGTGAGATTCGAACTCACGGTGACCCATACGGGCCACAACGGTTTTCGAGACCGCCCCGTTCAACCACTCCGGCATCTCTCCGTGCAGTGCAAATTTTACCGTGATTTCCTCACATGATCGCGGAAATAGTCGCATTCCCGCTGCAACGGACACCGCGCGCACTCCGGGTTACGCGCATGGCAGATCTCCCGCCCATGCCGGATCAGATTGATGTGAAAGGCGAACTGCCCGCCAGGCGGACAGATGCGTTCCATCAGGTCGTGGGTCTGATCAGCGGTCATCTTCGGCGGGCGTAAGCCGAGCCGACCGGTGACGCGATGGACGTGCGTGTCCACCGGAAAGACGGGCTTATCGTAGCAGAACAGTAGCACGATGGCCGCCGTCTTCGGCCCGATGCCGTTGATGCCGAGTAACCACCGGCGCGCCTCGTCTACCGGCATCTGGGCCAGGAAGTCCAGGGTCAGCTCGCCACGCTCTTCGGTGATGCGGCGCAGGGCCGACTGGATGCGCGGCCCTTTTTGATTGGCCAGGCCGGCCGGGCGGATGGCCTCGATCACTGCCGCTTCCGGTGCGTCGCGCACGGCTTCCCAGGTGGGAAAGCGCGCGCGCAGCCGGGCATAGGCCAGGTCGCGATTGCCGTCGTTGGTGTTCTGCGAGAGGATGGTCGCGACCAACTCACTCACGCCATCGAGCCGTGTCCACTGCGGTTCGCCGTAGGCCGCCAGCAACTTCTCGTGGACGATTTTCGCCTTGCGCCTCAGCGCCGTCTCATCCCCAGCCGGTGATCGTCCATTCGCATCTCGCCGCTTCCGAATTGCTCGTCCCTCTTTCACCACCTTCATCCTCGACTCCCTACTGCCCTCTAATCTCTAATCTCAAATCTCAACTCCTCACTCATCAACCATCAACCCCCGCAACTCTTCCGCATCATCGCCCGAGACGACCCAGAACTCGGGTGACGCCATACTCGCGCCGGAGCCGAGCAGCATCCCCTCGGTGCGATAGCGCGCAGACAATCGCTCGAACCGTTCGCCGTTCACTTCCAACCGAATCTCGGTGCGCGCCGAAGATGAAGGGGCATCTGCGTCGAGCGCTCGGATCATGACAGCGGGCGGCCGGCTGCGATTCGACGCGACCGGTTGCACAATCAAGCAACGCCGACGGGTGAATCCAGTCGCGGTCAACGTGGCCGGAGACCAGGACTCCCATCCCGCCGTTGTAGGTTCGCTGAGTTCCACCGACAGGTTCTCACCACCGGCCGGCGCAGCCAGTAAGCCGCGCACATCTTCCAGCAACACACGCCACAGGCCGGGCGGCGCACCCAGGTTGAAGAGGCCACCGAAGGCGTAGTCAACGCGAATCACGTCCAGCGCGTCGAGATAGACATCATCCTCGCCCTCGTTCGTCACACCCAACTGCACCGTCCAGCCCGGGCCGCGTTCTTGCCAGATCCACGAAGCGCGCAGCCCGTCCCCCATCGTCATGAACGACAGTGGATCATCGCTGTAGCGCTGCGAAGCGTTGATGCGCGCCGTTCGGAGCGTGGCCGACTCGGGCATGTGATAGCGCATCTGCGCAGCGATCCGGTGCATGGTCGGGCCGTCGTCCCAGTTGATGGTGATGTGGTGATCCATCACCGCCAGCACGCCGTTCGTGTTGATCATAAGCTATGAGCTATTAGCTGTGAGCTATCAGCTATGAGCTGTGAGCTTGGAGATCGGGCATCAGAGATTCGATTCCACAACTCACAACTCACAACTCAAAACTCAAAACTCAGCGCTGGATGTTCTTGGCGCTGTCTTCCATACCGCCTGGACGATTGCGCGCCAGCCAGACGCGGTGATGCTCGGCGATGAGCTTGCGCCGTTCGCGCTCGATCACTTTGAGATCGGCTGCAACACGACGGCGGGTTGCGCTCAGCCGCTCCAGCCGCGCCATCCCGTAGCGCATTAGATGAATAGCATACGCGAACTCGCGCCGCACCAACGCCGCGTCTTCGCGCTGCATCTTCAGCGTCGGCACGATCGCTTCCAAGCGATCGAGCTCCCTATTCACGCGCGTCAACCAGCTTCGCTCGATGACGGCTTCCTTCAAGCGACGCTGCAGCGACTCTTCGCCGAAGGTCACGGCATAGGCGTACGCCGTGCCGTTATGCGTGCGGAGGGGAATGCGTGTGTATACATTGCCCAAGTCGTAGGCAAACTTGCCGGTTGCCCCGCTCGGATCACGAAAGATATGCAAGCTCACCACGCGAGCGATGTCTATATCGCGGTTCGCCTCGATGCACCAAGACACGCCGGCGCCATAGGCATAGGGCAGATAGCTGACCGGCAAAGGCTGCAGATGGCCATAGTCACCCCAGTCGGTGTTGAGAAAGCCAACCGCGCCGTGTTGCTTGCCGTTCTCGGCGGCGTTGAGCAAGTTGCCGATCGCGTTGTCGGTGCGGCCACCGATGCTGTTCCACGACGACGTGCCGCCGCATACGTAGAAAGGGATGCCGGACGCCGCGAACTTTGCGCCATGGTCGGCGAACGGGTGATCGTATTCATAGCCCCACTCCATCGCGATCACGTCTTTGGGCAACTCGGCGACGAGTTCGGGATGCGCCATGACGATGTCGCCCCAGAACTGCATCGTCCGGCCGTGGCGCTTGACTCGCTCGTAGATCTGGAGCAGGAAGTCGAGATAGACGCGACCGACGCCCTTCGCTTCGACCTCGGCCTTGCTGCGCCCCTGTCCCAGGTCCACCGTCTCGTCGCAACCGACGTTGAAGAACCGGCTGGTGTAGTGCGGCAGCACTTCCTCGAAAATCTCTTCCACCAGCTTGATGCTGCCGGGATCGCCAGGACACAACGTGAACGGCTCGGCAAAGTAGCCCCACGCTGTGTCACAGCCGTTCGGGCATTCGGCGAGATGGCGGTATTCGTCATGAATCAACCAACGCCGCATGTGACCGAAACAGTTTTGATTCGGCACTAGGTCAATGTGCCGCGCCCGGCAATAAGCGTCGAGCTGCATGATCTCTTCGCCCGTCATCGGTGAAGCGTTGGCCCACACCACGGGATGGCGTCGGAAGGCGAAGGTGTGCTCGGTGTAGAGCTGAAACTCGTTGATCTTCAACTCGGCCAGCAAGTCCACCAGCTCGAACAGCGTCTTCATCGTGGGCACTTTGTCGCGGCTGATGTCGAGCATGACGCCACGTCGGGCGAAGTCAGGGTGATCTTCGATGTGCAGCAGTGGAAGCGCCCGGCCATACTGGCGCAAGAGCTGTGTCAACGTCATCACGGCGTAGAACACGCCGGTCGCCGTGGGCGCCGAGATGCGGATGCGATCAGGAGTGATGTCGAGCGTGTAACGCTGCCGGTCTGTGTCGCTGCCGACATCGTCGGCACCCTCGATCGCGATAAACAGGCCAACCGTTTCTAGCGGCGCAGCATCGCTGGCATGGATGTGCCAGGTGACGCGCGCATATTGGCTGAGCGCACGCTGGGCCTCTTGTGCTTCGAAGAACCCCTGCGTGGGCTTCGGCGCTTGTAACACAATCAGCTTATTCGGCTGAATCTCGAATACGCCACCGTTCAGCGTAATCGAGCGCGGTTCGGGCATGAGACAGGGAGAGAGGGGGTGAGGTTGAGATCGCTTAGACATGGCTGTGTTGTGAACGACATTGTACGACGCGAGTTGGCTGCGAGCTTCGCCAAGCAGGCTGCGACAGGCTCGGCCGACAACAGCGCACTCGAATCAACCGTAGCTGTGGGCTTGATGCCTGCGGCGTGTGGCGCGCCTGGTCAATTCCTGTCCATGTCTCTGCAGGCAGGCGCGATTACAATCGCCCCTCGACCCATGGCCGACTTCACGTCATACTTCGCTTGGCGTATCGTGCAAGGCGTAGGCGCGCAGCCGGGCGAGCTGATCCTGCTGCTCGACCACGCCGGGCGCGACGACCTCCTGCGCGAGGTCGCGTTCACCATCGAGTTGGCCGGAGCGACGCCGCTGATCGAACTCGCTCCACCGGACTACATTGCGCGCTTGCTGGCATCGGGTCGCCCGGAATACTTCGCCGAATATGATCGCCATCGTCGCGCGTGGCTGGAACACGCCGATCGCAGCATCGTGCTCACCGGCGGCTATCTCGACCTGGACGGCGTGCCCGCCGACACCGTTGCGCTGTGGTCTGCCGCTCAGGATCGTTTGACCCAGGTCGAGGAAAGCAGGCGCATTCCCAGCCTGGTCGTCGCCGCGCCGACGCCGGTCCAGGCACAACGGCTCGGGATGTCGCTTGAAGTGCTCGAACGCCTTTTGCACGAAGCAACAGCGCCCACGCTGCTCGAACTCCAGGACGGCATCGTGCGGATACAGTCGCGGCTGGAAGACGCGCGGGAGATTATCATCCGCACCGGCGGCGAGCACGCATTACGCCTGGTGCACGGCGACCGGCCCATCCTGAACGACGACGGCTACATTGACGACCTGGATCGCGAACGCGGCGCGGTAGTCTCCAACCTACCGGCCGGCTCGGTCTACTTCACCGTGCTGGAAGATCAGACCGAGGGTAGCCTGTATTTGCCGGCGGCCGGCGATGCTCGCGACGTGGTCTTTTACTTCGAGCGCGGCTGTGCAACGCGCATCGAAGCGGCCAGCGGCGCAGCGGCACTGAACGCTTTATTCGACGCGCATACCGGCGAGTCGCGCCGCATCGGCCACATTAGGTTCGGCGTGAACCCGCGCCTGCGCGAGCCAATCGGATGGCCGCTGGTGGATGAGCACGTACGCGGCGCAGTCGTCGTGGCCTTCGGCGATAATCGCCACATCGGCGGCCAGAACGCCTCGTCGCTGCAAGAGGATTTCATCGCGCTGGATGCCCAGATCGAGACCGATGGCCAGCGCATCGTCCTATGAGGATTACCCTCGCCGCGCGGCCGCCGTTCGACTTTCGATCCACCGTGCATGCGCATGGCTGGTATCAGCTTGCGCCTTGGGTGTGGGATGAGCCCTCGCAGACGCTGTCGCGCGTCGAGCGGCTGGACGATGGGCGTGTGGTGATGTTGCACTTTCGCGGCGAGGGCGACGGACTGGTTGTCGAAACCCAAGGCCGGCTGACAGCGCGCCAGCGAGACGACACAGCACGCAAGGCGGGCTGGATGTTCGCGCTGGACGCCGACTTCGGGCCGTTCTACGCCCGCGCCGATGCCGAACCGCGCCTGGCGCATTGCCGCACGAAAGCATACGGCCGGCTGTTGCGTTCGCCGACGATGTGGGAAGACGTGGTGAAGGTCATGCTGACCACGAACATCCAGTGGAGCGGAACGAAGCGATTGGTGAACGCACTGGTGCAGCGCTTTGGTGCGCCACTGCCGGACGATCCAGCGCGCCGTGCCTTCCCTGAACCAGAAGCGATCGCGCGCAGCCGTGAACCGACGCTGCGCAAGATCGGCCTGGGCTATCGCGCACCCTATCTGCTCAAGCTGGCGCGCGGCGTGGCCGCCGGCGAATACGACCTCGACGTGCTGCAGGATTCAACGTTGCCCACCGATGCGCTGCGCCGCAGGTTGCTTGTCCTGCCGGGCATCGGGCCGTATGCTGCTCACACGCTGCTCTTCCTCCTGGGTCGCTACGACTACATCGGCGTGGACACAGAAGCGATGCGCCTGGTGTCGAAGTATTTCTACGATGGCCGGCCGGTCGGTGAGAAGGAGATCAGCGCCGCCTTCGCCGGCTGGGGCGAATACAAGGCGCTGGCCTACTGGTTCTGGGATTATGCGAGTATGGATCGGTGACCGATCATTGGCCACTGGAGACCGGAGATTGGGTGTAACTCTCGACTTCTCACTCCCTCGATCAATCCATGAGTTGTGAATCATCAACCATCGCCGTGATCTTCGACATGGACGGTCTGATGCTGGATACCGAAGCACTGGCGCGCGAGGCGTGGTTCGAGACGATGCGCCGGTGGGGCTACACGCTGACCGACGACGTATACCTGCGCGTCCTAGGCACGACCGGTGCACGCACGCGCGACATCTTCCGCGAGGCGTTCGGACCCAACATTCCCATCGAGGCGATGTATGACCACAAGCAGCGCTACGTGGATGAAGCGATCGCGTCGGGGCGCATCGCGGTCAAGCCCGGCCTAGTTGAACTGCTCGACTGGCTCGATGCGCAGCGCATTCCCAAAGCAGTTGCCAGCTCAACCGCGCGGGCGTTGGTGCTAAAGAAGCTCGGCTTGGTGAACCTGGCCGCTCGCTTCGACGCCATCGTGGGCGGCGACGAAGTTGCGCATGGCAAACCGGCGCCGGATATCTTCCTGGAAGCCGCCCGCCGGCTGAATGTGCTGCCCTGCGCTTGCGTCGTGCTCGAAGATTCGGAGAACGGCGTACGCGCCGCCCATGCTGCAGGGATGCACGTGATCATGGTGCCGGACCTAAAGCCGCCGGACGATGACGTTCGGGCGCTCGCCGATCACGTCTTGCCCTCACTCCACGAAGCGCAACGTGTTTTGCGCGCCATCACGGACGAGCAACTGAGAAAGGCATGAACATCGCCCTCGTCCACGACTGGCTGAATCAGCTCGGCGGTGCGGAAGACGTGTTGTGCGCGCTGAACCGAATGTTCCCGCGCGCGCCGATCTTCACCAGCATCTACGATCGGCAGCGCATGCCGGCAGCTTGGCAGGCATGGGACATTCGCTCAACCTGGATGGATCGGCTGCCCGGCGTGCATCGCCATCATCAGCCCTACATGCCGTTGTTCGCTTGGATGTGGGCGAATCGTCGCATTCCGGCCGAGCACGACGTGATCCTCAGCAACAAGAGCGCGTTTTGCATCGCCGCGCGTGGGCTACACCCGGCTGTCAAGCATATTTGTTACTGCCTTACCCCAACGCGCTTCACATACGAATTCACTGCCTATGCGCAACGCGAGCGAATCCCGCCCGGCGCATCGGCCATCCTGCGTGCGCTCAACGTCTACCTGCGCCGCTGGGAGACGCGCGTCGCCCGGCATGTGACCGCGTTCATCGCCATCTCGCGCGAGGTGCAGCAACGTATCCGCAGATACTACGGCCGCGAGTCAATCATCATCTATCCGCCCGTCGAGATGCCGCCCTACCCCCCAGCCGGCCAAGACCAAGGTTTCTATCTGATCGTCTCGCGGCTGCTGCCCTACAAACGCGTGGACCTGGCGATCGAGGCATTTGGGAAGTTGGGGCTGCCGTTGATCATCGCCGGTGATGGGCGAGATCGCTCCAAGCTGGAGCGGCTGGCAGCGCAACAGCCACAATCCAGCGTCCGGCTGCTGGGACGTGTGGACGACGCGACATTGCACAGGTTGCTAGCCGAGTGTCGCGCGTTCATCTTTCCCGGTGTCGAGGATTTCGGCATCGCGCCCATCCGCGCCATGGCATACGGCAAGCCAGTGATCGCCTACGCCGGCGGCGGCGCACTCGACTACGTCTTAGACGGCGTAACCGGTACGCTGTTTCAGCAGCAGACCCCCGAAGCGCTCGCCGAGGCAGTGCTGAAGAATTCTGGTGTAACATTCGCGCCCGTTGAAATCCGCCGCCACGCTGAGCGATTCAGCGTCGAGCGATTCGAGTGCGAGATGAAGGAGTTGTTGAGGGGATTGGAGATTGGGGATTAGAGAATGGAGATTAGAGATTCTCGGCCCTCAATCTCCGATCTCGAATCTCTAGCCTCTAATCAGATGGAAGCATTCTGTTTCAAATGTCGGGGCAAGCACGAGTTGCTTGATCCGAAACCGATCTTTTTCGCCAACGGCTCGCCGGCCACCCAGGGCACCTGCGCCAACTGCGGCTACGACAAGGTGTACAAGATGGGGCGCACGCCGGCTCACGAAGGGCTGACCCCGCCGGAGCCGATGAAGCGCGAGCGCAAGCCGAAGGCCGAAGGCCGGTCATCGAGCGCGAAGGGAAAGGCGAAGGCATTACCCAACGGCGATGCTAACGCACCAAGCGCGTCCAGTCTGCCGCTCGTCATCGTCGAGTCGCCAGCCAAGGCGCGCACCATCGGCAAATTCCTAGGCCGCAAATACACCGTTCGGGCGTCCATCGGCCACATCCGCGATCTGCCCAAGAGCCGGCTGGGTGTGGACATAGACAACGACTTCGAGCCGACCTACATCATCCCTGCCGACAAAAAGGCAACCGTCAAAGAACTCAAGCAATACGCCAAGGCTGCTAGCTCGATCTGGTTGGCGACCGACCCCGACCGCGAAGGCGAGGCAATCTCGTGGCATCTGACGCATGCCTTGCAGCCGGAGATCGCCGGCAAGCCCGTGCATCGCGTCGAGTTCCACGAAATCACCAAGGACGCCATAGATCACGCCTTCGCCCATCCGCGCAGCATTGACGACAACGCGGTGAACGCCCAGCAGGCACGCCGCATCCTCGACCGGCTGGTGGGCTACAAGCTCAGCCCGCTCTTGAGCGACAAGCTCAGCCGGCGCGGCCTGAGCGCCGGGCGCGTGCAATCCGTCGCCCTGCGCCTCGTCGTCGAGCGCGAGCGCGAAATCCAGACCTTCACGCCGGTCGAGTATTGGAGCATCGAGGCGGAACTGGCCAAGCAGTTGCCGAGAGAGACGTTCATCGCCCGGCTGTTCAAGCTGCGCGGCCAAGAGCCCGACCTGAAGAACGAGGCCGACGCGCAGCGCGTCGTGGACGAGCTGGAGGGCGCAGCGTATCGCGTGGTCAAGGTCGAGCGCAAGGATCGCTCCCGCCGGCCGGCTGCGCCGTTCACCACGAGCACGATGCAGCAGGAAGCCAGCCGCAAGCTCGGCTTCAACGCCCGGCGCACCATGGCCGTCGCCCAGCAGCTTTACGAGGGCTTGGACATCGGCGAGGGCACGGTCGGCCTGATCACCTACATGCGCACCGATTCGGTAAACGTGGCCGAGAGCGCGCAGCGCGAGGCGCGCCAGTTCATCGCCGAGCGCTATGGCGCCGAGTTCATGCCCGAGGCAGCGCCGAAGTACACCTCACGCGCCAAGAACGCCCAGGAGGCCCACGAAGCGATCCGGCCTACGTCGGTGTTCCGCACGCCGGACTCGCTGAAGGACTACCTCGACCGCGACCAGCTCAGGCTGTATGAGCTGATCTGGAAGCGTTTCATTGCCAGCCAAATGGCCAATGCCATCTTCGACGCGACGACGGTGGACATCGAGGCAGTACCGCAAGGCGCAGTATCGGCTTCCCCTCAGGCCGAGAACGACAAGGCCGAAGCCGACGCGCGCGTTTTGATTCCCGGCTATTGGTTCCGCGCAACCGGATCGGTGATCAAATTCGCCGGCTTCCTCAAGGTGTATGAGGAAGGTCATGACGAGGGCGACAAGCTGGACGAGGAAGAGGAAGCGCGCGGCCGCCGGCTGCCAGAACTGTTCGCCGGCGAACCGCTCGACCTGATCCGCCTGATCCCGGAGCAACATTTCACCCAGCCGCCGCCGCGCTACACCGAAGCCAGCCTGGTCAAGGCCTTGGAGGAATACGGCATCGGCCGGCCGAGCACCTACGCGCAGATCATGACCACGATCCAGTCGCGTGACTATGTGCGTAAGGAAGGCAAACAGCTCGTGCCTACTGAGTTGGGCTTCGCTGCCAACGACCTGCTCGTCGCCAACTTCCCGCGCTACATTGACGTGGGGTTCACGGCGCATGTGGAAGAAGAGCTGGACGACATCGAAACCGGCGCGCGCGAATGGCGCCCGGTGCTCCACGAGTTCTACGATCCGTTCAAAGAGGCCGTCGCCCAAGCCACCGAGCGCATCCCGAAGAAAGAGCGCACGGTCCAATACACCGGCGAGCGATGTCCGGACTGCGCAGACGGCTTGCTGGTCTATCGCGAAGGCCGCTTCGGGAAGTTCATCGCTTGTTCGAACTTTCCGAAGTGCAAGCATACCGAACCGATCACCATTCCAGGTGTGCAGTGCCCGAAGTGCGGCGGCAAGCTGGTAGAGAAGCGCGCTCGCAAAGGCCAGCGGCGCATCTTCTACGGCTGCGTGAACTACCCCGCGTGCGATTTCACGACCTGGAACAAACCGCTGGCGATCAAAGGGCCGGAAGGATGTGAAGGCTTGGTCGTGGAAGTCGGCAAGGGCAAAGCCAAATGCCTAGGCAACAATCTGGTCTTCGACATCCCAGAAGAGCTTTCCGAATCCGCACCGGCGCTGCCTACGCCGTCGCCTTGACGAACCGCCTGCCCAGTGCTTTACTGTTCGACATGCTTGGCGATAGTGTCTTGAATCGGGATCTGGATGAGTTTACGACTGTGCCGGAATTCAAAGGCAATGTGCTGGTGCGTCCATCGCGGGCGCACCAGTTCGTTTACGCAATCGTGTTGTTCGTCGCCGTCCTACTTGCCATCACCGGCCTAACCAACCTCATCGCCGTCTTCAGCCGAACCGACCACCCGGCCAGCGACACAGCGACGCTCGGCATCGGCTTGCTGATGCTCCTGGCAGCGCTCGGGCTGATCTGGCGCTTCACCTCGCCCTTCGTATTCGCGGCTGCGGTGACCGAAAGCGGGCTGCATTGGCGGACGATCTTCGGCTGGCACGAGGCCCCCTGGGATGAAATCGAGTTCGTGCTGGTCGAGCCTCACAGCCGTTTCGGCGGGCGTGCGGTGCACGTCAAAGCCGGCAACCAGCGCATGCACTATGGCTGGTTCGACGCGACCGACTGGTACACCTTCGGCCCGCTGGAATCGCTGCCGGCCGATGAGGCGAAGTCACTCACGCATACCATTGTCCTGCGTGCCCAGCTCGCACGTCGCTCGCCCGGCGTGTGGGTGAACGATCGCCTCGATAAACCGGTCGAAGTCTCCACCGGCCAGTTCAAGTGGTAGCGCCACATCAAGGGCGGGGATCGGCGCGAACGACTTGCCGGCCCTCTAGATCGGTGTGATAGGTGTAACGCCGGCCATTTGCCTCCAAGACGACGCGATACCCCGGCACGATGACCTGGATGCAGAACACGCCGAGCGTGCGCACGCCCAGGCATCCATCGGGCCATTGCACCTCCTCGACGGAGATCACCTGAACCGCAGCCGGCTCGATCTGAAGCTGCTTTGCCAACGCCTCGCGTGCTGCGACGACCGCTGGGTTACCTGGGGCAACTGCAGACTCAGGCGCACTCGTGGGCTCAGGTGTGGCCGCCGGCTCGGTCGGGGTCGTGATCGTGGATGCCTCGAGTATCACGGCGCCTGGCGGCGCAGCAACGTCGGTAGGCTCCGCAGGCTGAGCAGGAGTTTGGATAGGCGATTCCATAAGCGGTATCGGCGTCGGCGAAGCGATGGGCGGCGCGCCGGCGCTGCACGCGACCAACACTGCGCCTGCCAAAGTGCGAGCGCAGCGAATCATACACGTTCGCATGTCCACACTTACATAGACGATGGCGCAAATGGCTGGGTTCCCCTCAACGGCAATGCTAAACTAACGTGCAACCGGCATGGCCGACACTATTGCCACACAGCGCGCCCTCGCCGCACAACTGTTGAACCCAGGGCCCGCGGATGCGCTCACCTGGTATTTTGCGCTCGAGCACGACCCGCGCCGCACGCGACTGCATGTGCGGACCAATGCCCACGGCCGGCCGCTCGCTTTCGTTGCCGTCTGCCAGACCGGCCTCGACCTGTTTCGTCCGCTCGTGGTAATGCGCGGCGACGACTCGGGTGCCCTCCAACAAGCCCTACGCGATGCGCTCCAGCCGAACAGGCAGTACTTGTTCAACGCACCACCATCGGCTCGCCCCGATCTCGAAGCAGTGTGCCAATTGCACGGTGAAACCATCAACCTCATCTACGCGCTAAGCGCCGCCAATTTCAAGCCGGTCGTGAACATCCTGGTGCAGACGAGCAAAACGCCGGAGGGGATGTTGCGCGCCGTAATTCCTGCGCGCGACGGATCGAACGTAGCCGAGGCCGGCACGACGTGGATCTCATCGCGATATGCGGAAGTATTCGTGCACGTCGTCGAGGGCGCCCGCGGTCGCGGCTTGGGCAAATCCGTTGTGAGCACGATCAGCGCGCAGGTGTTGGAGATGGGACGCACGCCGCTCTACGTCGTTGGCCAAGCCAACGCTGCCTCGGTTCGGCTTGCCGAAAGGCTTGGTTACCATGACACCGGCGCGCGCGAGTTGAGCGGGGCGATGAGTCGGAGGGGATGATTCGATGATTGATCATTGGCGATTGGAGATTAGGGATTTAGAGATTAGAGATTGAGGATGGGGGCAACCTTAAAAGTGAGAGAGGGTCGCTGAAACCACTTCACGAACGGATGATTACGCATTAATATTCTGCGAAACTTCATACGATCCAGGAAGACATGTCCAAACGAAGAGAACTCGAAGCACGCAGACAAGAACAGCAACGCAAGCAGACCATTCAGATTGCGGCGATCATCGGCACGATTGCCGTCGTCGTGATCGGCGGTGCAGTGATCCTCAGCGCACTCTCCGGCCAGCAACAGCAGCAAGCGAGCATCCTCCCTGCAGTGAAGACGGCGAGCAAAACCACGCCGCCCAACGCCGAGCCCAACGGCAGGGCGTGGGGGCCGGCCGATGCGCCGATCAAAGTGGAGGAATACGTGGACTACCAATGCCCGGCCTGTGGCCAATATGCCCGCAACTTCGAGCCGGCGGTGATCGAAGCCTTTGCCAAGACCGGCAAGGTGCGCTACGAAGTGAACTTCATGCCCTTCCTCGAAGATCGCGTCGGCGGGCGCGAATCGCGTGATGCTGTGCAGGCTGCGCTCTGTGCGGCGGAGCAGAACAAGTTCTGGCAGATGCACGCGACGCTGTTTGTCAACCAGCCGATCACCGGTCAGGAGAACATCGGCAACTACAGCAAGCAGCGTCTGAAGGAAATGGCTGCCACCATCGAGGGGATGGACACGGCAGCCTTCAATGCCTGCCTGGACGCGAACAAGTACGAGAGCACCGTGTTGCAGATCCGCCGAGATGGCGAAGCGCGCGGTGTGCAGCAAACGCCCACGTTCTTCGTGAACGGCCAACCCTTCCCCGGCGTGCGCAGCGTAGAGGACTTCCGGCAGATCTTCGCGCAAGTCGCACCCAATGTGTCGCTCGATGAGTAGCCGGCATTTTGGTAATGGGTAATTCGGTAATCCGTGGTCGCAGCTCCTACTCCCCACTGACCACTTAGTTACGAATTACCCATTACTAAACCCAACGCACCCAACCATGAGCACCTCATACCGCTTGTCCCAAGGCCGCACCCCCCGCCCCGCACTCTGGGCCGGTGTTCCAGATGAGCAATGGGACGACTGGCGCTGGCAGCTCAGCCACCGGTTGAATTCGGCCGAAGATTTGTCGAAGATCGTTCACCTCACCGAAGAAGAGCTGGAGGGGCTGAACGCGCCGAACAAGTTCCGCGTGGACATCACGCCCTACTTCGCCTCGCTCATAGACCCCGACGACCCAGACTGTCCGGTGCGCTTGCAGGTGGTGCCGCGCGGGCGCGAGTTGAAGGCGTTCGAGAACATGATGGAGGATTCGCTGGCCGAGGACGCGCACTCGCCCGTGCCGGGCCTGGTGCACCGCTATCCCGACCGGGTGCTCATGCTGGTGACCACACAGTGCGCCTCATACTGTCGCTACTGCACCCGCAGCCGCATCGTCGGCGACCCACACGCGATGTTCAACCGGCGTCACCACGACATGCAGATTGAGTATCTGCGCCGGACGCCGGAGGTGCGCGACGTGCTGTTGAGCGGCGGCGACCCGCTCACGCTGCCGCAGAAGATCCTGGAAGACCTGCTGCGCCGGCTGCGCGATATCCCACATATCGAAATCATTCGCATCGGGTCGCGCGTGCCGGTGTTCTTGCCGCAGCGCATCACCGACGAGCTGGTGGAGATGCTGCGCCAGTTTCACCCGCTGTGGATGAACATCCACGTCAACCACCCGAAGGAGATCACGCCAGAGCTGGCGCGCGCTTGCGCCAAGCTGGCCGACGCCGGCATTCCCATCGGCAACCAGAGTGTGCTGCTCGCCGGCGTCAACGACCATCCCGACACGATCAAGAAGCTGTGCCACGAGCTGGTCAAAATCCGCGTCAAGCCCTATTACCTCTACCAATGCGACTTGGTGGCGGGCAGCGGCCACTTCCGCACCACGATCGCAGCCGGCCTGGAGATCATGGAAGCACTGCGCGGCCACACCAGCGGCTATGCCATCCCGACCTACGTCGTGGATCTGCCGGGCGGTGGCGGCAAGGTGCCGGTCTTGCCGAATTACCTGATCAGCCAGTCGCCCGGGCGCGTCGTCTTCCGCAACTTCGAGGGCTACATCACCACCTACACCGAACCGACCGATTACCAGCGCCCCGCACGCACGAAATGGACGCCCGAACCGCGGACCGGACGCGGGATGCGCGGCGTGGCCGGCTTGCTGGCCGGCGAGTCCATGACGATCGAACCGGCCGGTTGGCGGGCACACCATCATCTGCCGTCCACTGACGCGAACGGCCATTTTTCACCCAACGGCAACGACGGCGACGAATCCATCTCGCTCGAGGCGCTGCTCGACCGACGCGATGTGCAAATCGCCGGCGATGGGGACGAGCCGAGCTGGGCCAAGGTCAACTGAGCAAAGCAATCGCGCGACTTGCGCGTCTCACATTCACACAAGAGAATTTGTCCATGGCAGCCTATGTGATCGCAGACATCGAAGTGCTCGAACCCATCGAGTACGAGGAATACAAGAAGCTGGCCGGGCCGACGCCTGCCCAATTCGGCGGACGCTATATCGCGCGCGGCGCGCCGGTGCACGTCGTCGAGGGCGAATGGTCACCTAAGCGTTTCGTCATCCTGGAATTCCCCAGCCTGGAGCAGGCCAAAGCGTGGTATGACTCCGAGGAATACAGCCGCGCCAAAGCCATTCGACATCGCACCGCCAAGTCGAATGTGATCATGGTCGAAGGCGTCAATCCCTCCTGAAGCCCGTTCCCGATGATGAAGCGACAAAGTGTCATACCAGCAACACTGCTGGCCGTCATGGCTTGCATAGCGCCGGCAGCAGCGCAATCCGCAGCCCCACCGGCCAGCGCAGGCGCGACCGCTGCCGAATCGCCGGCAGCCACGACTCAGCTCAGCGCAACGGCGAACCGATTGGCCGCCAGATTGCAGACCGGCCAGCATGCTTATACGTTCGAAGGACAACTCGTCAACGGCCGAACGATCCAGCTCAACTACCTGCTCTTTCTGCCGGCGTCCTATGGGCAAGACCCGCAGGTGAAATGGCCGCTGCTGGTCTTCCTGCACGGCTCGCGCGAGGTCGGCCGCGACATCAACCGCGTCCGGCGCGCTATTCTGCCGCAGATCGTCGAGGAGAATCCCGACTTCCCGTTCATCGTCATCTCGCCGCAGTCACCGACGATGCAACAGGGCTGGTACCCCAGCTTGGATGCGATCGAGGCGCTGCTCGACGAGTTGCAGGTCGAACTGGCCATTGATCCCGACCGAATCTATCTCACCGGCCTGAGCATGGGCGGCTACGGCGCATGGGCGCTGGCAATGGACGACCCCGACCGCTTCGCGGCCATTGCGCCGGTGGTCGGCGGGTATTTCTACAACGCCCGGCAGCTCTGCGCGCTCAAGGACAAGCCGATCTGGGTGTTCGGCGCACGGTTGGACCGCAACGTGCCGCTGCGCGAGAGCGAGCGCGTGGTCAACGCGCTGCAGGCATGTGGGGGCAAACCACGCTTCACGGTGTTCGAAAACGCCGACCATGACCTCGGCTGGGAGTTGGCCTACCGGACGACCGAGCTATTCGAGTGGCTACTGCAGCAGCGGCGCGGCCAGCCGTCCACGCAAGGGTCCGATTGAGCACTGACCGCGTGAACGCGGCCCCGATGGCCCGATCGAGGATCGAGCTTGTAGGCCTGGACCGCGCACTGACTCGCGGACGCACCGACGCGATCCCAGACTTACGGATGAGCATCTTGAGCTATTAAGCTGTCGAGTTGTGTCCGACCTGATCCAACGTATACAAGCAGCGCTGCAGTCGGGCGAAGCTGCCAAGCGCGGCGCACATTTCCTGGTTGGCCACGCATTGCATGCGTTGCCGGCTTCGCTGCGCCGATGGCTCTATCGCGGTACGCAACATTACTGCCCGCTCTGCAGCAGCGATCTCAGCACCTTTCTGAAGCTGCACCGCGACTTTTTCGCATTCTGCCCCGTATGCTGGTCGTTGCAGCGTCACCGTTTGATATGGCTATTCCTGCAACAGCAAAGTTTGCTGTCGAATCACGTTCCACTGCGCCTGCTGCATATCGCGCCAGAGCCGGCGCTCGCCGCAAAGTTCCGCGCCATCGCTCACATCCGTTATATCAGTGCTGATTTGCATGACCCGCGCGCGATGGAGAGAATGGACATCAACGACATCCGCCATCCCGCCGGCGCGTTCGATGCAACACTTTGTAGCCACGTATTGGAGCACGTCGCTGATGATCGCAGAGCGATGCGTGAGTTACACCGCGTGCTCGTGTCCGGAGGCTGGGCCCTCATCCTTGCGCCGGCGCGCGAAGGTCCGACCATTGAAGACCCCACGATCAAAGACCCAAACGAACGCGAGCGCCGGTTCGGCCAGCACGACCACGTGCGCATCTACGGCTACACTGACCTCATGCAAAGACTGCGCAATGCAGGTTTCAACGTCGAGGTCTACACTTCCGAACAGGTCGCATCGCCGCGCGATGTGCAACGCTTCGGCCTATCGCCAAGTGAAAGGCTGTGGCTGTGCTGGAAAGAGTGATGGCGTCCCCTCTCTTCCGAGTGAGCTCCAAGCGCAGTATCTCAGAGCCGCCGCGCCGCTGGTGCGGCAGATGTGCCCGATGCGGGTTGTGGCGTACTCGCACCGACGATTGCCTCAGCGCTTATCTGCTCCGCCACCCGCTGTGCTTCGAGTTGTTGCACATTGCCGCGCGGCGCAAAGGTGGAAACGAGCAATCCGACGATCGCCGTCACGAGCGAAAAGAGGAACACACCCTGCAACGCCTGCGCCAGCGCCGACACCAAGATAGGATCGTCCAGGAGCACCGCCCCACGCTCCGCGCCTCGCTCCAGCAGGGCGTCCATAGACAGGCCATCCAAGGCCGTGCCGGACCCGGCCAGGGCAGCGCTCACCCCGGTGCTCAAGATCACGCCCATGATGCTCACGCCGAGCGTACCACCGATGTTCCGGCTGAAGGTCAGCGTGGATGTGGCCGTGCCCAGCTTGTCGCGACGCACGGCGCTCTGCACGGCGATCATGAACGCGGGGATAGAGAAGCCCATGCCGGCACCGGTCAGGCCCATGCCGACCAGCAGCGGCGGTGCGCTGCGCGCGACGCCGGCGACCAGCACGAGCGCCGCACCGGCGATGGCCATGACCATGCCGAACACGGCTAGCGCGCGATAGCCGACGTGGAGCAACAGCCGGCTGCAGATGATGCTGGCCACGACCCAGCTCAACATCTGCGGCGTCAACGACGCGCCCGCGGCAGTGGCCGTAGCGCGCAGAATCGTTTGCGCGAACAGCGGCACATACGAAGCACTCCCGAAGATCGCCATGCCGACCAGCACGCCATGCAAACACGACACGAGGAAGAGGCGATCATGAAACAATGCGATCGGCAGGATCGGATCTGCCGCGCGCCGCTCGACGACGATCAGCAAGGCGAAGAGGATCACCGAAGCTCCCACTAGCGACATCCCCTGCACGCTGCCCAGGTCGAACAATCCGAGCAGCAACAGCACGATGCCCGCACTGAGCAATGCCGCGCCGGCGAAATCTACGCGCACCGCCCGCGGTGAGTGCACTTGCACCTCGCGCCATCCGAATCCGAACAACGCTGCCGCGATCAGGCCTGGGAACACGTTGATGTAGAACACCCACTGCCAACCGACACGCTCCACCAGAAAGCCACCGATCCATGGGCCGATGATGGACGAGATGCCCCACACGCCGCTGAACAAGCCTTGGATCTTGGCCCGGCGCTCCAGCGAGAACATGTCGCCGATGATGGTGAAGGCCAGCGGCAAAATGCCGCCCGCGCCCAACCCCTGCACTGCACGGGCGAGGATGAGCTGGGTCATGCTGGCCGCCGATCCGGCCAGGAGCGAACCAAGGAGGAACAAGGCGATGGAGAAGAAATACACCGGCCGGCGACCGAACAGATCCGACAACTTGCCGTAGAGGGGCACGGTAGTCGTGGAAGCCAGCAGATAAGCCGAGAAAACCCAACTGTACACCGCTAGGCCGCCAAGTTGGCTGACGATGGTGGGCATGGCCGTGCCGACGATGGTGACTTCCATAGAGGCGAGAAAGAGGCTGAGCATGATTGCTGCAGTCACAGCGACGACGCGAGGGCGTTTCATGCACCAATCTTACAACCGAATTGTGCTAGAATTTCGCGCTTGCGCCGTCCGGACGACGAATCACACGGCGCCAAGATCGAAGTCATATCAACCGAGGAGAAACGTGGAGAACAGCTTTACCGTAGCCGAAGAAACGACGGCTGAGCCTTCAGAGCCCAAAGCTGCAACCGGCAAGTCTCAGAAAAGGAAGACGACGGCTTACCGCGCGCCTAGCGTCGAGACGAGCGCTGCGCGGCCAAAGCGCGTGGACGAGTTCGCTGCGACCGGGACGGTGCCCGACTACAAGGACTACGAGCGGCTGCGCCGCTACATTAGCAGCCAAGGCAAGATTCTGCCTCGCCGCCGCAGCGGCTTGAGCGCGAAGAATCAGCGACTCATGGCTCGCGCCATCAAGCGCGCGCGCCATCTGGCACTGTTGCCGATGCCGGGCACGTTGAACAAGTGACCAACGCAGATGTTCGGCGTCGTGTAGCCGTCGAGCATCTATTATTCAGGAGGTTGGCATGGCCAGCAAAAAGAAAGGTAACCGGATCGTGATCAAGCTGAAGAGCACCGAGAGCGGCCATTTCTACCTAACCGAGAAGAACCGCAAGAACGACACGGCGCGCCTCGAACTTCGTCGCTACGATCCGTTCGTGCGCAGACACGTGATATACAAAGAAGAGAAGTGAGCGCAGCGGTTCCCTTCGCCGAAGGACGCACGAAGTCGTGAACCGGAAGGTCCTCACGCCAGCAAACACCCGAAGCCGACGCGCTTCGGGTGTTTCGATATCCGTCGTGCAACGCTTGCCATTCCGAGCACACAGGCACGAGCGACTGTCATGACACTACGCCAACGGCGTCGAATGCGCGGCTGGCCGCTTGCTATCGTGATCGTCCTCATCTCGGCATGCGCGCCGGCCAACGCCACTACGCCAAGCGAGTCGCCGGCACCGGTTGAAACACGCATGCCCGGTGCCACTGGGCCAACTGCGACGTCTGCCCCCCTCTCTCCCCTTGCAGCCCTCTTCGCCATCCCGACCGAGACGCCTGTTCCGCCGCAGCAAGAAATCGTGATCGAATCGCCGGCGCGCGGCGCGATTTTGTCCAACCCGTTTGCGTTGATCGGCAGCGTCGCGCTCACACCCATAGACAAAATGCTGCGCTACCGGGTGACGAACGCATTGGGCGAGGTGATCGGAGACGGCGCGCTCGACGTCGCAGGGTTTCCGGGCGAAGCCGGCATCTTCAGCACGACGGTGACCCACACGCTGTCGCTGGCCGGGCCGGCGCGCATTCAGGTGATCGCCACGGACGGCGTCGCCGAGCAAACGGTGCAGATCCCTACGCTGACGGTCAACTTGCCTCAGGGCGTGAGCCTGGCGATCAACGGCGTGGCGACCAAGGCGCGCGCCGAGGTTGTGCCGCGTAAAGCGAACGTGCGCTTCCCGATAGACTGGAACGGCTGGCCGAGACACTTGCGGGTATCCTTCGACGAAGATCAGTTCACAGAAACGTTCGACCCACGCGCGCGCCAGTTGCTCATTTTGCCGTTGCAGGAATATCAGACATTGTTTCGCGGCGCAGAGGCGGAATCGTTTGCAGAAGCAATCCAGGACTTCCAGGCGCTGCTCACTGCGCGTCCGGCACAGCTGAAGCAAGACCCTTTGCTCCTGCCGGCATCGGGCCTCAGCCAGGCAATGCGCGCGCAGGTGCGCTATCTGGAATTCGACAGCGGCAGCGGCATGCGCTTCGTCACCCATCTAACGCAAGAGATCAGACCGCTCACCGGATCGAGCTTGATCTACACATTCCAGGGGTTGACGCGCGACGGCCGGTACTACATCGCCGCCTATATTCCGGTTACGACGACCGCGCTGCCGGCCACCCCAGCCGACGTGACCAAGGCAGAGCGCGACGCGTTCAAGCGTGACTATCTGGCCTATGCGGATGGCGTCGCGCAAAAGCTGGATGCGCAGCCGAAGAGCTTTACGCCCTCGCTGGCCGCGCTCGACGCGATGATCGCGTCGCTGCAGATCGGCGACGACGTACTGGGCGCCGGGCCACTACCGGCAAATGAACCGATCGGCCAGGCGATCGAGCTACTCAACATCCGCGCGGGGCCGGGCACGCGCTTTCGTATCGTTGGCCAGCTCGATGCGGGCGAACGGGCCGAACTGCTCGCGCGCGATGCCGACACGCGCTGGTTGCGCATCCGCAGCGAGGCCGGTGTAGTCGGCTGGGTCAGCCGCGACTACGTAGACACCGCATTCGACATTCAGCAATTGCCCATTCAGCCATGAGCCAGCGCGAGCCGATCCGCATCCTGCACTTCGCCGACATCCACATCGGCATGGAGAATTACGGTCGCCTAGACCCGGAGACCGGCTTGAACCAGCGCGTGCTGGACTTCGTGTCGCGGCTCAAGGAGATCGTGGATTACGCCATCGAGCACGAGGCCGACCTCGTGATCTTCGCCGGTGATGCGTTCAAGACGCGTGATCCTAACCCCACTTACCAGCGCGCCTTCGCCCGCCAAATCATGCGTCTCTCGCGCGCGAAGATCGCCACCATACTGCTGGTCGGTAATCATGATATGCCGATCATCGAACAGCGCGCCAGCAGCATGGACATCTTCGCCACACTCGATGTGCCCAACGTGATCGTCGGGCGCGAAGAGCGACTGCATCGCATCGAAACGGCGCGCGGTATCGTGCAGGTCGCCACTGTGCCTTGGCCACAGCGCAGCCGGCTTCTGAAGTATGAGGAGCATCGCGGCATGACCATCGAGCAGCTCGATCAGGAACTGGAACGCGTCCTCGACGACGAGCTACGGCGCCTGGCCAACGAAGTAGATCCCAGCCTACCGGCGATTCTGACCGGCCACTTCACGATCCACGGCGCAGTCTTTGGCTCGGAGCGCAACGTGATGCTGGGGCGCGACACGGTGATCAAGCTCAGCAGCCTGTGCCTGGAGGCATGGGACTACGTGGCCATGGGGCACATTCACAAGCATCAGGACGTGAACCCGAGCAATTATCCGGGCGTGGTGTACTCCGGCAGCTTGGAGCGCATTGACTTCGGCGAGGAGAACGAACCGAAGGGGTTTTGCTGGATCGAGGCCCGGCGCGGCGACACGCAGTGGCGCTTCGAGCGAATGGACAGCGTGCGACGCTTCGTCTCAATCTACGCAGACGCGACGCCCGACGGCGACCACCCCACCGACGCAGTGCTGCGCGCGATTGAGCGCCACGACGTGAAGAACGCCGTGGTGCGCGTGCGCGTGAAGCTGCTGCAGCACCAGGAAGCGGCATTGCGTATACGAGCGATCGAAGAAGCGCTCGAGGATGCTTACCTCATCGCCGGCATCGCGCGCGACGTGCAACGCGACGCCCGCTCGCGCATCGGCGTGCAGAATCCGGAGACGCTATCGCCCGAAGCGCTGCTCGAACGTTACTTCTTGAGCAAGAACACGCCGCGCGACCACACCGATGACCTGATGCGCGCCGCACGTGAGTTGATGGATGCAGGCACGGACCCGGTTAATTGATGACCGGCTGGCGGTCGGGTTGTGCTTTACGCCGCTCGATGTAGTCACGCAGGGCTTCCTCGATCGCAGGATCAATCGGCGGCTTTTCGTAGTTGGCTAACAGCTCCTTCCACACGCGCAGCGCGCGCTGTGCAGCATCCTGTCGGCCCTGTTCCTCCCACACGCCGATGTTCTGGCGATCCATCAACGTGCTGCGATAGAACTCGGTTTGAAAGCGTTCTAACGTGTGCGGCGTGCCGAAGTGATGCCCGCCTGGCCCGACTTCGCGGATCATATCGAGCGCCAGCGTAGCTTCGCTGATCTCAACCGGCTCGAACAGCTTCTGCATCATCGCCAGTCCCTCCACGTCGAGCATCAGCTTCTCGTAGCTGCACACCAGGCCGCCTTCCAACCAGCCGGCAGCATGCATGACGTAGTTGGTATGTGACAGGATGACCGGCCACAGGCTCATCTGCGTCTCCATCGCTGCCTGCGCGTCCACCACCTTGCTGGTGTTTAAGCCGCCGCTGCCGCGATACGGTAGGCCATAGCGCCGGGCCAGTTGCGCGCCGGCAAAGAACGCCCATGCGCCTTCCGGCGTGCCGAAAGCAGGCGAGCCGGTCGCCATGTCGGTGTTCGTGGTAAAACCGCCATAGATCACCGGCACGCCGGGGTTGACAATCTGCGTGAGGGCGATGCCGGCCAGCGCCTCAGCGTTCTGCTGCGCCACGGCCGCCGCCATCGTGATCGGAGACATCGCGCCGGCCAAGATGAACGGCGTCATCACGATCGGTTGGCCGCTGCGCGCGTAGGTGATGATGCCTTCGACCATGTTCGTGTCGTAGGTGAGCGGCGAGTTGGCATTCACCACGCTCACCATGACCGGCTGTTTCTTGATCTCATCATGGCCGCCAAACACGATTGCGGCCATGTTCAAGCAGTCGGTCGCGACGCCGCGGCCGTGCGCTGCCTGGGCGACCGGCTTATCACTGAGGGTGAAGATCGCCCAGCCGCGTTCGAGATAGCGCTGCCACACCGGCACATCCTGCGGCTCGGTCACTTGGCTTTCGACCACGTGGATAGGCGGACACATGTGCGCCAGCTTGACTAACTCATGCAGCGCCTCCACGCTACCTGCACGCCGCCCGCGCTCCAGATCGCTGACAAACGGCATCCCACTGGTGACGGCAAAGATCGTGAAATTGCCACCCACGGGCAGGCTTTTATTCGGGTCGCGCGCGCGTAAGGTAAATTGCTTTGGCGCACGTCCGACCAATTCCATCACCAGTCCTCGATCCATTCTCACAATTTGCGCGCTGCGATCCACGGTCGCGCCGGCGCTTACCCACAGCTCGAGTGCCTCGGCCTCCATAAAGCGGATGCCGATCTCTTCCAGGATGCGCATCGAGGCCTCGTGCAGTCGCTCGACCTGCTCTTCGCCGAGCAGTTGCACAGGCGGGAGGAAGTTGTGCAAAGCCTTGAACGGCAAACTCTCGATGGGCAGGCGCTTGCGCGAACTGCGTCGCGCTGCACGCCGGTCAGATACAGAAGTGGTCATGATCTGTGACTCAATGAATGATTTGATGATTGACAATTGATGACCAAGCCACTTGGAAGTCCACCGACCCAATCATCGCTCATGAATCATTTAACACCACACCCCGATTGTCGCAGATAGTAGCCATCACGCGCGGACCAAAGTAGCCGAGATGCTGAACGAGCGATCGTCGCAACGCGCGGCTGGCCGGCCCACCCCTGATCAGCCCAAAGAGGCCGAGGCCGGTGAGCGCACGCCCCGCAAACCGTGCACCGCCGGCGAGCATGCACGCGATCACATCCCGCTCCTGCTCGCTCAACTCGGCAGGATGCCCATTCTCAATGAGCGCTGCTCGATTGGCAGCATGAACAGCAGCAAGCGCATCACAAAATGCATCGAAGTCATCCCGTGCTACAGCGTCGAAGAGCGCGTCCGCCGTACAGGATGAATCGAGATACTCGGTCGCATCGCGCAGCGCGGCTTGCTGCCGCAACTCGAAGTCGTCCGGGATGTCATCCGTGGCATGCGGCAAGACGAGCACGAATACCCAATCATCTGCTTCGTCGGCATGCACAATCGTAGCGCGCCGGAGCAGTTCGCCATGCGCGCCGACGAGCAGCAATCCGCCGCCCTCAAAAGCGATGCGGAACACGTCGCGCGGCGCAGGTAATTCGGGCAATGCCGAAATGCGCCACAGCGCATGCGCAGTGCTCGCGCGCATCATCTCGTCCGCGCCCAGGCCCATGAACGCGGGGATGGCTAACTCGATCTCGATCTGGCCGTTGGGCGTCTGTGGGCGAAGGAGGCCTCGGCCGCTCGATAGGCTACGCCGGCGCGCGCGCCGCTCACGAGCAGTTGTCGTGCCGGCTGTGCCGTGAGCTGGATCGGCGGGTGTTGCAGCGCGATGGCCAACTCGCACATAGATCCCTCCGGCCCCCGCACGAAGCCCAGATGCAAACAACACGGCGAAACGATCTCCACCGGCACGGCGTACCTCCTCCCCTACCCTAGGAACACGATCGCTGCAACCAGCGTGAGCATCGTGATGATCAGACCGGGCTTGAGATATTCCATGAACGTCAGCTTGATGCCAAACTTGAGGGCCTGCTCGGCCACGATCAGGTTGGCCACCGACCCGATCAGCGTAAGGTTACCGGCCAACGTGGACGCTGCCGCCAATGTCAGCCAGGCTTGCGTCGGATCGGCGAATTGCGGCACGAGCGGGCGAAACAGCAGTACAGCCGGCACATTCGAGATCAGGTTGCTCAGGATCGTCGTGACGAGCGCCAGCGGGGCGGTTCCCGCAAACGCCAGCGGCCTAACCAGCTCGAACAACTGCTCCGACACCCCGGTGACCTCCAACGCGCCGGTGACGATAAACAGGCCGCCGAACATCACCAACAGCGGCCAATCCACCAGAGCCAGGATGCGCGCCGACTCGAACCGCCGGCTGATGAGGATAGCACACGCCGCGATGAACGCTGCGACGGTGACATTGATGCCGGCCAGGAATGCGACCAGCATCAGCGCGATGACGATCAAGCTCTTACGCAGCGTGGAAGCGTAGATCGTTGTCTCGGCTTGCGCCAGGGTGATCGGCGCACCTTCGTGGTGCGGCGCGATCATCGCCGGCGCCTCGGATATTCGCTCTGCGTACCGTCCGCCGCGAAATTCTCTGGGATAGAGCAGCCAGATCACCGCGAACACGATAGCCATCCCGACAGCCGCTACCGGCCCTAGGCGCGCCAGCCAATACAGATAGCCGATGCCCGACGATGCACCGATCAAGATGTTCTGGGGATTGCCGGTGATCGTCGCCACCGAGCCGACGTTGGCCGAGCAAGCAAGGGCGATGAGATACGGCATCGGGTTGCGCTTTAGGCGCAAGACCACGCCGCACACCAACGGTGTCAACATCACGCACACTGGGTCGTTGAGGAAGAGCATGGACAACACGCCCGACGTGACCACAACCAGGGCCAGCAACGTCGCCGGCGCATTCGCCCGCTCGATGACGACCTCACCCACCCAGGTGAAGAAGCCGGAAAGCTCCAGCACGGCGTTGATGATCATCATGCTGAGCAGCAAGATGAGCGTGCCCAAGTCAATCGTACGTTCGGCCTCGGGGAGCGTGAGTACGCCGAAGACCAACACGGCGCCTGCACCGATCATCGCGATCGTCGCACGGTTGAGCTTGAAGCCAGGAACTTCGCCCAGCGCCAGAGCGATGAACGTGATCAAGGCGATCACAGCGGCGCCGGTAGAAGGAGCGACGTGAAATGCGAAGGAAGGTAGAGTCATGCGACCGCGCATTGTATGCAACGGCCGGTTGACCAACGAATTGGGACTCACAGGCTGCAAAGTCCCGGGATCCTCAATCGGGACGCATGTTCTGAGGTCGGTGAAAGTGAAAAGCGCTCAACGCGCTTGGAGCGCGTTGAGCGCTATCGTAACTTAACCGAATCATCCGATCTTCCGGACCTATCGGCTGGGCGCCAGCTTGCCCTCTGGATACGGCAGCAGGCGACCGAACAGCGTGAGATAGATCATGCGATAGACGTCTATGTTGTCGAAGCGCTCCGAGAACGCCGCCGTAATCAAGTCGCTGTTCAGGCCGGCTGCGCGAACGAGGATACCACCGGCCACATCCGGCGTGCCGATCCAGGTGATGGCAAACGGCCACTGTTGGCCGAACTGATCCGGCTCCGAAACGAACGCGAAGCTGTCACGACCGTACAAGCCGTCAATCTTGGCGTTGATCTGTTCAGCCTCGACGCCGGTTGGGTTGAAGTTCACCGTCGTCACCGTCTGCGTGAGTGGTCCTTGTAACGCCCGCACCTGCATGCCGCCGGCATCACTGTCCGCCGCCAAGAGCAGCAGCGTATTCGGCTCACCGCCCAGGTAATCGAGCGCCACGCCGATGGCATCGTCCGCATGCTTGAGCGCAGTCAGCACACCGATGGCATTGTCGTTGTTGCCGAAGTTATCCACGCTCTCCGTCTCGGATATCAGGAAGAACGGCTTGTCCACTTCCTTGGACACGCGGTCGAGGATGGTAATGGCAACTTCGGTCATCTCGGCGACCGTCGGCGGATTGAAGCCGGCCGGTGTGATGACCGGCGTGCCGTATAGCACCAGTTCGCTCTCCTTCGTGTTGGTGAGCGGCAAGGTGCCGGTGTAATAGCCTGTTGCGATCAATACCTCCTCAGGCCGGTCGTTGAAGATGTGGTGATGGGCGAACAGGCCGAGCACTTTCGGCGCATAGGTCGGACTGATCTCGAGCTGGGCGCGCAGTTCCTCGAACTCCTCGCGCGTGCGCAATACCACATAGTCCGCTTCGAGCGCCTCGCTGATCAGGTTGCGCGAGCCGAGCAGCTTATTCTCGCCCTCCCCATGCACGCCCTGCACGCCGGGAGGGAGGAACTGGCGCTCACCACCGCCCATGATCACGTGCGGGCGCGGATCTTTGCTGCCAGGGCGGCCATCCCAGATCTGCAACACGATCGCATCCCAATCGTTACGATTGGGTACTTCGGCCAGAAACGCCCCGGTGCCCGGCTCGCCGATGTTGCCATCGTTGACGATGCCGACCGGATGTCCCTTGGCAGCTGCTTCGCGCATGATACTGCCGTTGAAGCCCGACAAGCTCTTGATCAGGCGAGAGGCATCCCCATCGCCATCCTTGCCGAACGAACCGCGGGCTTCGACTTTGTAACCGAACGCGTGCGTCGTCGCACCGCCGTTCGAGGTGCCGGTCAGCTCATCTAGCATGTGGCCTCGGTAAATCGCCATAGCAGGGAGTTTGTCGTAATTCATGCTGGCATCGGGGCCATACCAATACATGCGCGCCGCCATCCAGTGGTTGACGCCGGCGCCGTCGGGGTGCATAAAGATCACATTGCCCGTGCGCGGCGAACTTTCCGATAATCGCCCGGCCTGAACCGTTACTGGCAGCATGCTGACAACGACAAACGCTGCGGTAGCCAGACCTGCAGTCATGCTCACCATTCGCTTGTTCATAGATCCACTCCTTATTTAGAAGAGAAAGCTTTTACGACGCTTCTGCGAGCCGTACACGATGCACGGCGACAAGTGGAAGCTAGCGAATGCTGTTTAAGGCGAATTTGCATGTGCGCTAAGCCGTTTTTGTGTTTGGCTAAAGAAAGTCTGAGAAATTGAAAGGGATGGACATGGAGCGAAATCGCGTCCTCGGATGCAACAGGGGCATTCGCCGACGGGGGCAGACGTAGCAGACCCGCTTGCCCGTATGCTCAGCGCCTGGATTTATCCCAGCGCGACTGAAGCGAATACCGCTGCGGGCCAGTCCGCGCTCCCCCATTGAAATGCACCCGATGCAACGAGATCGCCTAAAATCCGCGGCTATGGCCATTCCATCTGACCTCGAAATCGCACAAGCTGCCAAACTACAACCCATACTCGACATCGCGCGCAACATCGGCCTGACCGAAGATGAGCTCGAGCTCTACGGTCGTTACAAAGCCAAGGTGCACCTCAGCGTGCGCGACCGGCTGCGCGACAAGCCGAACGGCAAATACATCGTCGTCACCGCCATTACTCCCACCCCGCTCGGTGAAGGCAAGACGACGACTACGGTTGGCTTGTCGCAGGCGCTGCACTACGTGGGCCGAAAGGTCTTCACGTGCATTCGCCAACCCAGCATGGGGCCGACCTTCGGCATCAAAGGCGGCGCTGCCGGCGGTGGCTACGCGCAGGTTGTGCCGATGGAGGACTTCAACCTGCATCTCACCGGCGACATCCACGCCGTGAGCGCAGCCAACAACCTGCTGTGCGCAGCGATTGACTCACACCTGTATCACGGCAACGCGCTCGGCATTGACGAAGCGACGATCATGCCGCGCCGCGTCGTGGACATCAACGACCGCGCGCTGCGCAACGTGCGCATCGGCCTGGGCAAGCCGGAAGACGGCCCCACTCGCGACACCGGCTTCGACATCAGCGTCGCCAGCGAAGTGATGGCCATCCTCGCGCTGACCACGAGCATCGAGGACATGCGCGCACGCTTCGGCCGCATGGTCGTGGCGCTCAACAAGGACGGCGGCATGATCACCGCCGAAGATTTGAAGGTGGCCGGCGCGATGACCGTGCTTATGAAGGACGCGATCATGCCCAATTTGATGCAGACGTTGGAAGGCTCGCCGGTGTTCGTACACGCCGGCCCGTTCGCCAACATTGCGCACGGCAACAGCAGCATCGTGGCCGACCAGATCGCGCTCAAGCTGGCCGACTACGTCGTCACGGAGAGCGGCTTCGGTGCCGACATGGGCATGGAGAAATTCATGGATATCAAGTGCCGCGTGAGCGGGTTGCGGCCGGATTGCGTGGTGATGGTCGCAACCGTGCGCGCATTGAAGATGCACAGCGGACTGGGCAAGGTGGTGCTGGGCAAGGCGCTGCCGAAGGAGTTCACCGAAGAGAACCTACCGGCGCTCGAAGCCGGCTGCGCCAACCTGGTCAAACAGATTCAGAACGCGCGGCTGTTCGGCGTGCCCGTGGTCGTGGCCGTCAACGCCTTCGCAACCGACACGCCGGCAGAACTCGAGCTGATTCGCGAGAAGGCCATTGCTGCCGGCGCGTTGGGCGCATACGTCTCGAACGTGTGGGCCAAGGGCGGCGCCGGTGGCGTCGAACTGGCCGAGGCCGTCATCGCCGCGTGCGCACAGCCGAAGGACTTTCGGTTCCTCTACCCCGATCAAGCTCCGATCAAGGCCAAGATCGAGACCATCGCGACAAAGGTCTACGGCGCAGCCGGCGTCGCATATTCGCCCGAAGCCGAGACAAAGATCGAAGCTTATACACGGCTGGGCTTCGACACGCTGCCGATCTGCATGGCTAAGACGCACCTGTCGCTCTCACACGATCCGGCGCTGTTGGGTGCGCCGACCGGCTTCACCCTGCCGGTGCGCGACGTGCGCGCCTCGGTCGGCGCCGGCTTTCTGTATCCGCTGTGCGGCGACATGCGCACCATGCCCGGTCTGAGCAAGCATCCGGCATTCGAGAAGGTGGACTTCGTGGATGGGAAGGTCGTGGGGTTGTTCTAAGTAGGCGCAGCCTTCATGGTTGCGCTCGACCCTGCCGCAGACATGAAGCCTGCGGCTACCGAGGAACGCGACACCCGGTAGGCGCAGCCTTCATGGCTGCGCTCGACCTGCCGCAGGCGTGAAGCCCACGGCTACCGAGGAACGCGACACCCGGTAGGCGCAGCCTTCACGGCTGCGCTCGACCTGCCGCAGGCGTGAAGCCCGCGGCTACCGAGGAACGCGACACCCGGTAGGCGCAGCGCTCGACCTGCCGCAGGCGTGAAGCCCGCGGCTACCGAGGAACGCGACACCCGGTAGGCGCAGCGCTCGACCTGCCGCAGGCATGAAGCCCGCGGCTACCGAGGAACGCGACACCCGGTAGGCGCAGCGCTCGACCTGCCGCAGGCATGAAGCCCGCGGCTACCGAGGAACGCGACACCCGGTAGGCGCAGCGCTCGACCTGCCGCAGGCGTGAAGCCCGCGGCTACCGAGGAATGTGACACCCGGTAGGCGCAGCCTTCATGGCTGCGCTCCTATACTTATTGCAAGTGCGGGCTTCATGCCTGCGCCCAACATCCATGAAAGACATCCGCGAGCGCAAACACCGGCTTGATCCGCATCTATATCGCGGCAACGTAGCCGTGGCATTCACTTGCTGCGAGCGCAACCGCCAGCCGATGTTCAGCGAAGAAGTGCTCACTCGCTTCTTCATGACGACGCTCGAACAGGAATGCGAGCGCTTTCACTGCGACCTTATCGTCTATGTGTTCATGCCGGATCATGCGCACATGCTACTCGCCGGAAGGGACAACTCAGCCGATGCCCTCAAAGCCATGAGCAGCTTCAAGCAGAAAACCGGCTACTGGCTCAGCAAGCATCGTCCGCAGTTTCACTGGCAAAAGGACTACTACGATCACATTCTCCGCACATGGGAACGCGAGCAGACCGAGTTGAGAAAGCACGCGCGCTACATTTTGGAGAACCCGGTGCGCAAGGGGATCGTAGATCACTGGAAGGCCTACCCGTTCAAGGGGTCAACGGTCTATCAGCTAGACGAATGGGATTAATGACTGGCCGCAGGCATGAAGCCTGCGGCTACCACGAAATGTAAGGCCCGGTCAGCCCGGTAGGCGCAGCCTTTATGGCTGCGCCCCGTCTGCCGCAGGCATGAAGCCTGCGGCTACAGGCTTAAGACGATGCGCTGCAGCCTGCGCCTTCAACGCCAGCTCCGAGGCCAAGAAACAATGCGCCTGCGACATGGCCGTCTCGGTCCGGTTGAGCACGTCGTGCACCAACTGCCGGCCATACGGCAACTCGACGTCGCTGCAATCCACGTAACGCGTCCCCCACCGATCTACGATGAACAGATGATCGCCGCCAGCACGTCCTACCAGATCCACAGACTTGCGCACCTCGATGTAACCTTCCTCGCCGAGGACGATCAGCCGGCCGTCACCCCAGACGCCCAAGCCATCCGGCGTGAACCAGTCCACCCGCGCGTAACCGACGCCGCCGTTGCCGCGCCAGATCACATCACCAAAGTCTTCCAGCTCCGGGAATTGGGGATGGGCAATATTGCCCACTTGCGCCGCCACGACCTCGGCCTCGGTCGAGCCGGTTAAGAATAGGAACTGATCGGCCTGGTGTGAGCCGATGTCGCACAGGATGCCGCCATACTTCTGGCGTTCAAAGAACCACGCCGGCCGAGCAGACAGGTTCGCGCGATGCGGCCCCAGACCGATCGTCTGGATCGCGCGACCGATCGCACCTGCTTGCACCAGCTCGCCGGCTTTCACCGTCGCCCGGCTCTCGAATCGCTCGCTGTAGCACACCGAGTAGATGTGCTGCGTTTCAGCTTGCACGCGCCGCGCCTCGGCTAACTGGTCGAGTGTGGTGAAGCCCGGCTTGTCGGTCATGAAATCTTTGCCGTGCTGCATGACGCGTATCCCCAACGGTGCGCGCTCACATGGGATGCCCGCCGTCACGACCAGATGGATGCGCGGATCCTCAAGAATCTCGGCTTCGTTGCGCGCGCGCGTCGCCTGTGGGAAGGTCGCTGCGAACGGTGCAGCCAATTCCGGCTCAGGCGCGTAGAACGAGACGAAGCGCGCACCCGCACCTAGCAGCGCCCTCACCTGGCCGTAGATGTGATTGTGATTGATGCCGATGACGGCGAAGTTGATCATGGCAGGTGGACAAACCCGCCGACATCGCTACGCAAGCTCATAGTTCGCTACTAAACGATGCCGATTGGAGTCCAACACCACAGACACATACTCGATTCCACCGACTCTGCGCCATTGTGGCGTTATGCGATTCTCATTCACTTCAACTGTTGCCAAGCGAAGCCCTGCATGATACAGCGGGAGCATCAAGGTGAAGCCTCCTATCTGGCTCTCCTCTGGATCGCTGCGTAGTTCTACAACGCCTGACAGGATCTTTCGCTCGCTATTCCAATGCAGCTCTAGAGTGGAAGGACTATTTCGAGCCCGTATGTATTTCAGCCAGCGCGAGCTGACCAGATCGGTATCTCTTTCTCTACGCAATAGTCTAGCGTCTTCTCTAGCCACCGTAAGGCATCCTCCGTCCATGGGCCTTTTATTGAAATTGGATCAATATGGAACTGCATTGCAATTGCGGCATAAGCACCATGCATCGCTTGGTCTATCAGATGATATGAAATGCTGACTGCGCTATTGACATCCAGCTTAACCGGATTGCTCGCCCAGGGCATGTTGAGCACTTGTTCATCCACTAACAGAGTGGGCTGTTGATAGATGTTAAGTAGACGGCCTTGAAGATCCACAAACCGCATGGGTAAACCACTGCCTGTGAAGTAACCAAAGACCCACTGGCCATCTGGCTGCTGAAAAGATGGCCCATAATGATAGTAATCCAGATTCATACCTATGCCATAGCTGGCCTGCAACTGAGCCGTGTCTGTCCAACCATGCCAGAGAACGCGATGCGTGCGCGTCGTCTCAAATTGACCCAACCCCAGTCCGGTGAAACGCGCCCAGTATTCGCGCCACCCTGATTCGAGTCCTTCCTCAACGTAAGGGTGCAAAGCGAACTCATGTCCTCGTGTACGCCAAATTGCGGCATCATATGGTGAAACAACCTCATCGCTGTCCAGCTGCTTACCAATGAGTGGTAGTTGCGACAACCAACTCTGTAGACGACGCAAGGCACGGCGTGGCGCCTTGTCAGCGGGCGGCGTATAGTAGATTGACATCGTGCCATTACGTCGTTCCACAAGCCGCAACACGCGATCAATAGCCCCAGCAGGATTGGTGTGCGAGTCTCCTGTAGCCACGAGTACACCATTCGCTTGGTTGGGGAAGTACCACAGACGCGGTAGGGGTATGGCATCTGCCAGATGTTGGCCCATCTCGTGCAACAGATTGACTAGAAGACGCTGTTGCTCATCTGCTTGAGGTATACGGATTCGGCCAAGGTCTATCCAACCGCTGAACATATCGGTTGCTCGAATCCCTTCCACACCATCGCGGTCTTGGTTGATCCAGGCCGGATTGCCCTGACGGGTGTAGACGATGCTACGGGCCAAATCGAATGCCCACATGGCTACTAAACCGCGCCCGACCTTTCGCATCGTAAGTGCTGGATAGTTACTACGATGCCCCAATCCATCACACAGCCAAGCCAAAACTTGAGCATCACGTACTTGGTAGTGATCGGCAGGTGCATGAAACTGCAACGGACCTGAGTCAATGCCCTGAGTGGCAACATGCTCATCTACAACCAGATAGCCATTGTCAGTCTCACCGGCAACGCGCACCGCACCGAGTAAGTCATGTAGGTAGGAATAGGGGCGCATAACCACCAATCCACCGCCCCTGATCACATGCCGCTGAAGCATCTCGTGCTGCGCCAAGGTAATTGGACCTTCACCGAGGAGCACGATCTGACCGGCACGCATGAGCTGCCATGTCAGGCGACTCAATGGCAACTCTCTAAATCCAAGTACACCCTCAGCGCGCAGAATCTCACCTAGAAAGCTTGAATAGTCCACCGACTGCTTAATTTGGGAGAGGACGATGATCTGCGCAGCGTGAATCGCATCTTCGGATTCATGGGTTATGCCAGCGACAACATATTCTGAGGCCATAGGCGGTGGGGCGCCTTGACTCTCTGCCACTAAGTGAGCTGTTAGGATTGCCGGCACCCCGATGAAGCTAGCTACACCAGCCAAACGCAGCAATTGGCGTCTGTTAAGCTTTGCATTCACTTCAACCACCTATAGAGCGAATCGCGTGCTCACACTGCATTGCCCGCCACAGTAACCGCCCATCCACACCAAAGCAGGAGGCGATTCTGTAGCATCTCTGATACGAGGCCGGGCCCTGGACTGGCATCTGTGTTCGAGCCTCTTTCGCTGATGCTGTTTGATGGTTCCGGAGCCAACCAGATCTCAGGCCTAGTTTTTAGCGACTCATGCATGCTTCTACACTTGTTCTACCCAAAGCTAGCGCTGCAACCGCTGCCAATCCGTATAGCAAAGCAGCTCCTATCAATGAAACTGTGAAACTGGTTGCCATGCTCAGTAGTACGACAGCCGTAAAGCCGAGCACCGAAAAGACTCCATTCATGCCCCAAGCCCATGGCACGAGTTGACGTGCTCTCCACCCAACTGCACGTAGTCCCGTTGGGAAAGGCATGCCCATCACGAACGACAATGGCGCGACCAAAATCACGCTCACTAACACTCGCACTGTATCTTCTAATCCAAGGAGCCCTTCGAAGATTGGTGGCAACAGAAAAGCGCTCGATACGATGAGAAAAGCCACTAGAACTAGTGCCAAACGCAGTCGCGTTAAAGACACGACCAATTTTTGCGCGACGATGCTGCCAAGCGCTGAAAACAGAAGCATGCTAAAGATCACTGTGGTGATCGCAAGTGTTGGATATCCTATAAACAGCGTAAAGCGCTGGATCATTACGATTTGCACAAACATATAGCCTATCCCCAACATGCTGAAATACAGCAACACCCCACCAGCTCCGGGTGTTCTGAGGCCCGCACGTTGATTGCGCCATAGCGGAAGAGCAACAAAGAGCAACGCAGTCACGAGTGTGAAAGCAAACATGGCTAATAGAATGATGTTCCCTATCGGGATACGAGCGCTGACATCCCCTCGGTGTGCTCCTCTCTCAAGCAAGCGATCCCACTTGAAGTAGTTGTAGTAGAAAGGATGGTCGTCCGTCACTGGATATATATTGAAAGCGTAGGCTTGCTCGAAAGCGCGTGGGTCCGATGCATGAAGGTACTGTGAGTAAAGCGTATCAAGTTGCTGGAAGGGCTCATGCAAAATGCGGAACTGGTTAGCGTCTAGCCATGCTTTTAGCCTTTCGACTTGTTCACGTGTAAAAGCTCTACGAGCGACCAGTAGATTGATTGCGGAGTGACGATCGTTCTCGACAACGATGATGTGATTTGTCGGGTTATCTATGCCATTCCGGCGTAGCGCCTCAGCAGCCAAGCCGGTGAGACGGAGAGTCTCAATCGGTGGTTCACTCACGGCACGAGTCCATGAAAAGACACCCTCTTCATTCAATCGGTTCAACGCTAAATCAAACGCCTCGACGGTGTATAAATATGACTCGGATAGGACATAGGCACCGGAGTTTAGAGCTGCGATGTTATCAAGACCAATGCCCTGTATGATGTCAAATCGCTCATCAGTTCGAGAAAGGTAGCTGCGCCCCTCCGCAGTGAATACATACGTGTTCGGACTGGCGGCCAACCGGCCAATTAAGTCGGCATAGCGATTTCGCACCAAATCAATCACGTCGGAGTTAACATCAATCGCAACTACCTCGCGCGCACCGTATTGTTGAGCGAGAAGGATATCTATACCGCCACCGATGCCGATCAATAAGGTGCGAGGGCTCTGAGGGCCGATCTCGTATGGTGCGGCGATGATTGCATGTCGCAGGAACTCAAACTTTGACAGGTCACCATCGAACTTAAAAAGACCTGTCATAGACGTGCCATCGAGTGTTACAAATCTAAGTGAATATTCGCCCACACGATCAGGTCTACGAAGATAGACCTCGCTAACACCACCCACAATCATTGGTTCTGCAACTGCGGCTAGCGCTGTCACATCCACACGTGCAACCGGATTCCATCGCGTATATTCAGGAGTGGTCGTGTTGGAGAGGGCCAATGCGTGATACAAAGATTTAGATTCGGGAATCGGCAATTGCACGGGTCGGAGCAGAGAAAGAAGCAGTATTCCGAGCTGAGCCGCTGCGACAACTGGCACAGTTTTGTACCAGTTGGCTCTATCCACAATAAACAGACCAGCTGCACATGTAGCTAACAGCGAAATCACTATCAAAGCGCTTGGACCACCCACCGCCTGAACCACCCAAGTGATGGACAGCGTTGCTATGCTCGCACCTAACAAGTCGGCGAAGTACAGACGATGTGATAAGTGTGGCCAAGCACTGAAAGCACTAGCGATGACCATCCCACCCAACAAGAACACGGTGAACAAACAAGCAAAGTACAGTGCCAGGCCCAAAATAGTCGAGTACAGATGCGACATGCGCAGGGGATCGAAGTGAAACCGAGTGATCACCAGCAAGGTTATGAGCACGCTCATGCCGAAAGCCAAGCTTAAGCTTCCCAGCCGCCGTGTTAACTCCTCGCTGCGCCAACGATGCATAGCCAGAAAGACACCTGATGCACCCCCGCCCAGCAGTGCAATACCCACTATTAGGTAAGTGAAGTGGTGCCAGATCATAACGCTGAATATGCGCGTAAAGATGACTTGCAAGGCCAACACACTAGCAGAAATGAGCGCAAGACCTATGAAGAGCCTTATGGGGTGCAGAGCGTTCAACATCAACACTGTCCTTTGGATTTCTTCGCTGCTTAGATGTAGCAATAACGCGGGCTTTAGTATTCGCGCCAGACGCATCAGGTACGAATAGCTCTACCGGCGCTTAAATAGCTCATACCGCCCGATTGAGGTAACAGGCTCATAATTTGCCTGTAGCCTCTCGTGAGGATAGACGTTAACCCACCGGGAAAACTCTCCAACTAGCACATAGTCAGGTGACAGGGCCGTGAAATCATAAAGTTCGGAGACGGGCACGCCACCCTGCCAAATCTGGCGCACGGCTCGGATGAGCAATAGCTGCGGCGGGTAGTGGTAGCGATGATCGGTCAAGAATCCCATCTCCGGCTCCCAGGTCTCTATTAAGGCATCATGAGATACATTGGCGTTCACGTAGTCGGCCATGATGAATGAATCCGGTAGCGGGGTACGCATCACGTTAAGCGTTATCCGACCGAGGGGGAAGATAACCATCACAACCAAGATCCCCAACAGCGCCAACTGACCCCACCGGCGCAGCCGAGTCCCTGGGCATGCGCGTATGCCGTTCCATAGGGCTCGTATATTGAGGCCGTTTGTCAAATCGTAAAATAGCCGGGCTACGAACAACGAAGCAAGCGATAGACCGATAAAGGCGTAGCGAATCCAGCTGACTGAAGCCACGACGTACCACACAAGGTTTGACGTCACAAGCAAGAAGATCACACTCCATTGCTGGTGCCTGGTCATGGCATCACCTATAGCTGAAACGTCTGCATCATCGGGTAAATGACGAAAGGTGAAATAGGCGCCATATCCGAGCGCGGGCAGAAGCGTGAACATGAATGCGCGCCAACTGACGATTTCGCGGAGCGCTCGAACCATTAGGTCTCGCGAGAACACAGCGGCCGCACCGGCATTGAATTCGCGCAGCGCGGCGAAATTCTCAGTGACAGTGGACGGACCAAGGTAGATCAAGGTAAACAACTGCCACAAGCCGAACACGACGATTACGGTAATAGCCAGCACAAGGAAGACGCGATGAGGCACAGCGCGAAAGTAGGCCAGATTCAGCCCCCATGACAGCATCAAGGTCGGCACAATCGCCAGCAAATATTGATATTTAGTCACAACACCGAGACCGAGCAGAACACCGGCTAGTACGAGTCGCCACCAAGACAGCTTGTGCCAACTACTAAACCAGAGCAACAAGCCAAGGAGAATGAACATCAGCCCTGGCACCTCACCAAGCACTTGACGGCCATATTCGAATAGCGCAACACTGGGTGAAGATACAAAAATAGCCGTGGCTAACGATGCAAATTTTGTATTACCCAACAATCGAGCTAGCGAAAAGAATGCAGCAATGGTGGCTAAAAGGTAGATCACTATGACCAGGCGCGCCTGCAGTAGTCCTATGCCGAAGACCTTAAAGACACCGGCGATTGGAAGAAGCACGGTTGGTCCAACGCCGATGGTTGGGCCATAGTATCGGTATCCCTCACTGCTCAGGTCGGCATACACGCCATGACGGACAAACGTCTTCGGCACATGCAGGTGTGATCCTTCGTCATACCACGGTGCCGGGAAGTGTGTGAGATTCCAAAGCGCCAACAGAAGCACCAGTCCAATACCGATGGAGCCAGCGATTGCCTTAAATGCTAGGTCGGCCCGCGTGTAGGACATGGTGCTAGGGGCGGTGGAGTTGTAATGGGTGGTCATGGGTCACCGCCTGTGGCGGTGCAAAGGCTACCTGTCTGGATGATGCAGCCATACAAGTCAAAATCGTGTCGGCTGCTTCGTGGCTATGCCGGCTTACAGATTCGCCGTTGGTCAAGGCAGGGTAAATTTGCGCCGTTGTAACTAGGAAGAGACGATCTATAGGTGTCTGAACCGTTGGAATGAGACCGGTCGAGTTCAATCCGTGCAGCGGTTCGACGTAACGCTCACGATGCACCATAAAGTAACGCACAGACCTCAGGTCAAATTCGGGGAACATCAGCCTGAGGCTCTCTAGCCAGATGGCCTGAATCTCTTCATCTGACCTGTTCTGCCAGTCACTGCCCGGCGCAGTGTATTTGGGCAAATACACCAGGTGGTGGCCGCCCACATATGACGGATCGATGAACGTTGTGGTCTAAATAATTCCTGTAAAAGGCGCGCGGTCGTCAGTGATATTGAGCGTCCAGTATCCTGTCAGTGGTTTGTCCAACACCATCAATGGGCAAACAATGCCGAGATATTCGGTTCTGCCCAGGAAGTCACGATAACTTTTATTGGCAGCTGGGATAAGTCGGAGAAAGATCGGCACTTGTGATGTGACCACTACCGCATCGCATGCCAAGAACTGGTCATTTACTCTCAGTCCGATTGCACGCTCACCCTGAGGAGTCTTCTCAATGATCACTTCTTGAACCGGCGTACTCAGATTCACTTTGCCGCCGGTGGCTTCGATCTCGGCTGCCATAGCCTTAATCAGGGTAATGTATCCACCGACAATATGGCCCGCTAGTTATTTCTGGCTCGCTCCCTTGCGGGTGGACTTTACTCTTACGAGACGGGACCATATCCAAGTCGCCGGCACGTCACCGAAATTGCCGTCGAACTTTGCCTTGAGCATCGGACGCCAGACACTCTCATAGGTATTGCGACCGCTCCATTTGATCAACCAGTCCTCTACACTTATTCCCTCAAGGTCGTGCCAATTCGTCACGCGCTGAGCATTTAGCACAGTAAGCCCTAAACGCAAACGATCTATCAGACCGAGCGGCGGAAATCTGAGGAACTCGACAATGTTGTTCATCGAGTAGATCCTGCCATCATGGTAGAAACCGGTCCGGGTTTCCTTGAATCGCAGTTGATCAGCGATGCCCAACTCGGAGCACAACGCTCTCAGATGCACGTCGCTCGACAGGACGGCGTGGTAGAAACGATCCACCTCCACGCCGTCAGGCAACACAATCGGCCCGGCCAGTCCGCCTAGTGTGGGAGAAGCTTCAAAGACCTCGACGTGTTGTCCCCCCTGAGCCAAGTAATAAGCCAGGGTAATGCCCATGATTCCCCCACCTACGATTGCGATAGTCATTTCATTCCCCCAAATTTTTGTTCCAGGATACGCACGATCCGAGGTGCGGCGGTCCCATCCCCTAACACGGGCGGATGTGTCGTAGGAGGGGTAAAGGTATACCAGGCAGAAACGATGGCGTGGCAATCTACGCCAACGAGCTTATTCCATCCCGCTTCTACCGTTTCTGTCCACTCAGTCTCTTCGCGCAGAGTAAGGCAAGGCTTGGCGAAGAAATACGCCTCGCGTTGCACCCCCCCCCCCCCGGAATCAGTAGCGATGATGCGCGCATTCTCCTCCAGCACCATCATGTCGTAGTAACCAGCCGGTGGAATAACCTTGACATGAGGCGCAAAACTCGTACCGAGGCAATCCAGTGCCTTGCGAGTACGAGGATGGACGGGGAAGACAACGGTTTCTCTCACGGCATTGAGCGCATCAACGATATTTCTCAGCCGACAAGGATCATCTGTATTGGCGGCACGATGTACTGTGACCAAAGCGTACTTTCCCGGCTCGAGATTCAAACGCTGCAATACATCCGACTTCCTTCGGGCAAGAGAACGGTGCTGCAAGTTCGCATCGAGCATGACATCACCCGTCACATACACGTCCCGCGTAAGTCCCTCTGCAGCCAGATGACTTGCAGCAGTTTCACTAACAGCGAAAAGCACACTAGACAGATGATCCGACACAATGCGGTTGATCTCCTCGGGCATGAGTCGGTTAAAGCTGCGCTCACCTGCTTCGATGTGAGCGATTGGGATGTTGAGCTTGCTCGCTGCTAATGCGCCGGCCAAGGTTGAATTCGTGTCGCCGCGGATGATCACCAAGTCAGGACACTCCTTCAGCAACACCTCCTCCAGTTTCATCAGCATTGATGCCGTTTGCTGCGCGTGCGATCCCGACCCGACTTCCAAGTTGTAGTCAGGTGCAGGCACACCCAGCTCGTCGAAGAAAGTCTCTGACATTGAGTAGTCGTAGTGCTGACCGGTATGAACGAGCACCTCATGATGCCGATCGCGAAGTACCCGGCTTATAGGCGCTGCTTGGATAAACTCCGGACGAGCGCCAACTATGGACACAACTTTCAGGCCCATGGCGCTTAGGTATCAGGGCTGTGTGCAAGCGCTCGTCTCCGCTTGCCGAGCATTGACCGCTGCAACGTATGATTGTCTTTCAACCAGAGGCCGTACCCCGAGCCGATGGAGAAGCACCTTCCACTGGAAGCTCAAGTGAGCGCGAACGATGCGCGCCAACTTCGCTTTCGATATCCCATGCTGGCGTGAATACAGCACAGTCGGATACTCAGCCACTCGGTAACCCATCAACATCGCTTTGACCATGAGCTCCGTGCCGGCCAGAAAACCATTCGACTCAAACTTGACACTATCCACTACTGGTCGGCGATAAGCACGGTACAGCGCTGTATAGGTATGCACATTCATACCCAACCCAGCGAGGATCAAGCGATAGAGTAGTGACGCTCCTTGACTCAGCAAAAGCCGATAACCAGGGACTCCCACCACGGCTCCCTCTGGGTGATAGGGCGACGCGGTCACTATGTCCACACCTGGTTTTAGGTAGCGGAGCAACGTTGGAATGGAAGTGAACCTATAGGTGCCGTCGCTATCGGTTGTGACGACAACATCGCCACCGGAGGCGGCTAACCCTGTGCGTATTGCTGCGCCCAAGCCTCGGTTGACCGGGTGATGCTCAAATTTGAAGGTCAAGCCCGACTGTCGTTCAAGCTTGCCAAATGTCTGAATGAGCAGATCCCAAGTCTTATCCTTGCTGCCATCGTCCACGAATATAACCTCAACCGGTTCAGACAAGGCCAATTCGCATACAACTGGCAGAAAATCTTCGCGCAGTTTCTCAATGCCCTCCTCTTCACAGGGTACGATGATTGAGATGTTCAATGGTCTCCCCCTCTCTGATAGTGTGATGATGCGAAGCTTAAGTATGAGACAGCAACCGATTCGCAGCTCTGTCAACCTTGCTGTGATCTGAGTACAGAGCGTCCCTGATTTGCAGAGTCAATTGCAAGGCGCGCAAACCATCTCTCACTGAGACTAATGGTGGGCGATGCTGGATGACGCAGTCGGTGAAATGTTCTAACTCGAGGTAAAGCGGCTCAAAACTTGGGACGTAAATCTTCTCGACAATGCTCTCCTGGCGATACCCATGCACTCCGCGCTGAACATACTCGCCGATCGTACGGCGATGCACGGCAACCGACTTATTGAGCAAATCTGCTATCACGTAGGCCTCACGAGCAGTAACCTCGATTTGGCGCACCTTTTCTTCGGTGACTCGCGAAGCAGTCAAAGTTAACAACAAACCTGAATCAAAGCGCAATTGCACGTTAGCGTAGTCAATTTGATCGCTCAATGCGCTAAAGCCCTGTGCACTGATATACACCGGCTGCTCTGCAGTCAAATCCATGGCCAAATCGGCATCGTGAACCATCAGATCGAGCATTACGTCTACATCTTTGTTACTCCTAGAGAATGCGCTTAGGCGACGAATGTCAATTGCCAAAACATCCAAGCTATCAATTACGTTCCGTAACTCACGATATGCAGGATTGAAACGCTCGATGTGCCCCACTTGTACGATCACGTCGCTGCGCTCTGCCACATCTACTAGTGCACTAGCCTCTTCGAGAGTACGAGTAATGGGCTTCTCAATAAAGACATGTACCCCTCGTTCGATGCAACGTATCGCCAGCTCAAAATGCAGCGGCGTAGGCGCAGCAATACTTACCGCCTCGATATTACTGAGCAGGTGCTCCAGATCATCGAAGTAATGCATCTCGAACTGCCGAGCGACTCGATCTCCTACTTCGTAGGAGAGATCGTATACACCCACCAGCTCTACATGCCGCAGAGCGGAGAAGACCCTGCAGTGGTTGCTACCCATCCGGCCGACGCCGACAACGCCTACTCGGATTTTGTCCATATATTGCCTTAGAGCCTATCTCTAAACCTCGCATTTGCGCCAACAGATGATGGCGCAGGCGAAAAACAGCAGGGACAGATAATTGCTCGCCTTCTTCTCCCAGCGAATCAGCAACCGACGAAAGCGATTGAGCCATGAATGAGTCACTTCGACCACCCAGCGGCGCGACTTGCGTCGGCCCGGCTTGCGCCGGCGTTTTTTTGGGCGTTCTCCTTGTCCGGCACATGGATTTCGTAGCCATGTGCCTGCGCCACCTGACGGCAGGGTTCGCCGCTGTAAGCTTTGTCCAGACACAGATTCTGCGGGACGGTTTGCGGGTCAGGTCGCTCCACCGGCATGGCATCCAGCGTGGACTCCAGCAACGCGCTATCCGGCGTGTTCGCCCCGCTGACCACGATCGACAACGGCACACCCTGCTCATCCACCAACAGACTGCGCTTGACGCCCCTTTTGGCGCGATCCGTAGGGTTTTTGCCTGTCTTTTCGCCCCCCAGCGGGGCCTTGGTCATCGCCCCGTCGCCCGCTTGCCACTTCCAGGCGATCCCTTTGACCTCGTCATACTCCGCCAAACCCGCCTGCCACATGCGCTTGAAGACGCCCGCCTGCACCCAGCGCTGAAAGTAGCGATGGACTGTCTTTCCCGATCCATACTCTTTCGGCATGGCGTTCCACGGAATGCCGGTTCGCAGCGCGTACAAGATGCCGGTCATGGTCTTGCGCCGGTCTGCTGCCGGCCGCCCACCGATGTGTTTGCGCTGCCGTCCGCGTCCGCGATAGCGCGACTTCGGTTGGGGCAACAACGGTTCAATGCGCGCCCACAGACTATCAGACAGCTCCCAACTTGCAACGTCGGCGTATCGCGTCCCACTGGTATTATCCATATCCCTATTATGGCTCGTTCCGTAAGTTTAGAGATAGGTTCTTAGTTGAAAACCTCAGTTTCAATCTGCAGCTCGGCTGTCATTCCGGCGCAATCCCTGATTTCGCAGGCTGTCCCCGCCTACGCAGGCTGAAGCCTGTGCCTACCACCGATGTCGCTTGACCAAACTGTGTGGGCCGATGGGGCGCATGAAGCTCAGTTGACTGCACCAATTAAATGCTTATGTATATTTGTTCGGGATCAATCTGTAAACCCGGGAGCAATACGTGTTTTAAATCAAACTTAATATACTAGGCGAATGACGCATCAGAGTCTGCAAAAAGATGAGCGCGGCAAACTGAGCAAGGGATAAGTGCACTCACCAAAATGATTGGAATAGGTCTCCAGATTCATCACCTTCGCACGGGTCGAACAGGTTTTCGACGTTGTATGACGCCAATCGCATCGTGAGTCTCCTTCGGGGCAAACGCCCCATCTCGCACGACCGTGTGTCCTGGTGCAGGCCGATCGCGCGAACGGACATTCTGGGAGACCGGCAGCGCGCTGTCAAATCGCTCGTCCCTGAGTCCCTGGGCCCTTATACTCCGCCCTGGAGTTACTCATGCCGCACACAATTCATGCCACGCAATACCAGGCGACCGAATGGCGTTACGCCTCGGGCAAAGCCTATCGCGATCCCTTCAACGCAGTCGAACTCGACGCCATCATGCAGCATGAAGACGGCGAGCGCTGGCGCGTGCCGGCGTATTGGGCCGGTGAGCAGGAATGGCGCGTGCGCTTCGCGCCGCCCAAGCCCGGCCGCTACACCATCGAGACGACCTGCACCGATGCAGCCAACGCCGATCTACACGGCCAGTGTGCGACGCTCGTTGCAGAGCCGTACGTTGGTGACAACCCGCTCTTGCGTCACGGCCCGCTACGCATCGCCAAATCCCGCCGCGCCTTCGAACATGCCGACGGCACGCCGTTCTTCTGGTTGGGCGACACCTGGTGGATGGGGCTGTGCAAGCGGCTCTCGTGGCCGGACGACTTTCAGCGGCTGGCCGCCGACCGCGCCGCCAAAGGGTTCACCGTCATCCAGATCGTGGCCGGGCTGCATCCCGACATGCCGGCGTTCGACCCGCGCGGCACAAACGAAGCCGGCTTTCCGTGGGAAGCCAACTTTGCGCGCATCAACCCAGCCTACTTCGACATGGCCGACTTGCGCATCACATGGCTGGTGCGATCCGGCCTGATGCCGTGCATCCTGTCGTGCTGGGGCTACTACCTGCCTTGGCTCGGCATAGGCAAGATGAAGCAGCACTGGCGCTACCTGATCGCGCGTTGGGCGGCCTATCCGGTAGTGTGGTGCTTGGCCGGCGAGACGGCCATGCCCTATTACCTGTCGGAGGACAAAACGGGCGACGCGCGCAGGCAGATCGCCGGCTGGACTGAAATCGCTCGTTACGTGCGCGCCACCGATCCTTACCGGCGGCTCATTACCACCCACCCCACCCACATCGGGCGTGATCAAGTGGAAGACGACGCCGTGCTCGACTTCGACATGCTGCAGACGGGGCACAGCGGCTACACCAGCGTGCCCAATACCGTCCGCACCGTCGTTGCCGAGTGCAAGCGCAAACCGATCATGCCGGTGGTGGTCGGCGAAGCCAACTATGAGGGCATCATTCACAGCACGCAGGACGAAGTGCAACGGCTGACGTTCTGGTCATCCATCCTCTCCGGCGCCGCCGGCTACACCTACGGCGCGAACGGCATCTGGCAGGTCAACACACAAGCCCAGCCTTTTGGTCCATCGCCGCACGGCGGCACATGGGGCAACACGCCATGGGATGAGGCGTATCGTCTGCCCGGCTCGGCGCAGCTCGGCCTGGCGAAGCGCTTCCTCGAACGCTACCCCTGGCGGGAATTCGAAGCGCATCCCGAGTGGACCGATCCGAGCGGCGACGCGGAGCACGTCGGCGCACCCTTCGCCGCCGGCATCCCCGGCCGCCTGCGCGTGATCTACTTCTACGATCCGGTCTTCCCGTGGTCGAAAGACCGCATCGTGATCAGGCGGCTGGAGCGAGACCGCCAGCATCACGCCTTCTTCTGGGATCCGCGCACCGGCGCCGAGCACTCGATCGGCCGGATACAGCCCGATGCACAGGGGAACTGGCTGCTGCCGCAACCGCCGACCTTCCAGGATTGGGTCGTGGTGATCGAGAGCCAATGACGCATCGTTGACCGGCGACGCCGTTCATCACCGGCCGTCGCGATACAGCACGACCATCGCGGCAAGCAACAGCAGCGCGCCCAGCCAGCTGGTCGGCCCGAGTTGCTCATCGAAGAACAGCCATGCCAGAAAGGTCGAGGTGAGTGGCTCGACCAGCGTAGCGATAGTCGCGACGGTCGCCGGCGTGGTGCGCATTCCGGCCAGGAAGACGAAATAGCCGAACGCGGTCGGCACCAGGCCGAGATAGAGCAGGCGCAGCCAGCCGGCAGCGGGGTAGCTCACGACCAGCCCGCCCGGCGACACCATGGCGAACGCGCCCAGCGCCAGCGCGCCCAGCGTGAAGCCAATTGCGATCGGCTGCAACGGATGGTAGCGATTGGCCAACTGCCGGCTGCACAGCGTCAGCACGGCATATGCCGTGGCCGAGCCGAGCGCGAGCAACACGCCGGCCGGTGTATCTGCCTGCAACGGACCGGTGCCGGGCGCAATGCCGACCAGCAACGCCGTGCCGGCCAACGCGCACATCATCGCCCCGCCGACGGCGCGCGTGAGCCGCTCGCGCATGAACAACGCCGACAGCGCCGCGACGATCACCGGCGCAGTACACAGCGTGACCAGCGTCGCAATCGCAACGCCCACGCGCGGGATGGCGGCGAAATAGCACGCCTGATACAGCGCCATCATCGCGCCGATCATGACCACGGCGCCGCCATCGCGCCGGGCGATGGCGAACGTGCGCGCGCCAATTGCCAGCCAGCACGCCGCCAGCAACGCCGGCGCCGACAGCGCCAACCGGAAAAACCCAACCGACAGTGGATTGGTTAAGGATGAGACGTAGAGCGATTTCGTTGTGACACCGACCGTGCCCCAGAGCACGGCAGCGAGCATCACCAGGAGCAACCCGCCGCGTGACTCGGCAAAGACGGCTCTGAACGGAGACAAGGCGAGCTTCTTTGAAAGAATGTCCGATAGAGGTTGACCTTGATTCATGCTGTGACGCGTAGTTTTGTATTGTCTGAAGCTTTTATAACAGCTCAGACCACTGTGAGCGGTAGGAACTGTTGCCGACTCGTCACCTGTGCATGAAGTCAGGCGAGGAGTGGTAGAGTAGCCGCACCATTGTGACACAAGATTCGGATCGTCGCCTGGGCTACCTCATCGCTGCTGCATCGGCCTGCGTGTGGTCGGCCACTTCGCCCGGCATCGCCTTCCTGCTCAGCCGAAACGTCCCTAGCCTCACCATTGCGCTCTGGCGCGACATCGTCATCGCGTCGTTCATGATCGCCACCCTAGCGCTGGCACGGCCGTTGCTGTTGCAGATAAATGCGCGAGCGCTACGCGAGTTATTCATCGCCGGCGCGATTTCCATCGGCCTCTATCACGCGCTCTGGGTATGGTCGGTTCGGCTCAACGGCGTCGCCGTCGCCGTCGTGCTGATCTACCTATATCCGGCATTCGTGACGCTCGGTGCCTGGGCGCTCTTCAAAGAGCGGATCGGAGCGCCACAGGTCGTCGCCCTAGCACTGGCCATGACCGGCTGCGCCCTGGTGGTGCGCGCCTATGATCCAACTCTGGTGCAGTTCAGCTTGCCTGGCCTGGTCATCGGGCTGCTGACGGCGATCACCCATTCATTCTACGTCCTGTTCAACCAGCACCGCGTGCAGCGCGGCAATCGGACGACCCGACTACACCCGCTTACTTCGCTTACCTATACGATGACCTTCGGCGCGGTGACGTTGTTCTTCCTCACACTGCTGGCATCGCCGGCGCAACTGAAGCCGCCGGCCGAGCCGACCGCGATGCTGGCACTGATCGCCCTGGCCCTCGGCCCGACGATGGGCGGCTATGCGCTGTTCACCGTGGCGTTGCGTCACGCACCGGCGCGCATCGCCAGTCTGATCGTCGTCATGGAAGTGCCGATTGCCACGCTGATCGCCGTCGCCTTCCTCGGTGAGCGTCTGGAATGGCCGCAAGTCGCCGGCATGATCTTCATCCTGACCGCCGCCGTGCTGCCGGGCGTGCACGCCGAGCTGGCAGCGCAGCGCGACGCACGGGTGACAGCGTCGCTTGCGCCGGCGCCGAAGTGAGGTTCATCATGCGCAGATCATCGCTGCGTGTATGTCTGGCAATATTGGCGCTGACGGCTTGTGCGCCGCTGACACTGCCACCCCCGACGCCGTCACCCGAAGAGCAGGCACTGCGTCGGGCGCGCGCCAAGATCGCCTTCGACCTGAACGAGATTGACGAGAACGGATTGATCGGCCCGGCTGGCGACAAACGCTCGGTCGCCTATGAATTCTGCATCCCGCGCGAGCAGGAGAACCTCGACGAGGTACGAGCGATTGACCCGTCGTTGCAGTGTTACGCCGAATCGCGCGGGCGCATCGGTTGCACGCGCGACCAGTATTTGTGCATCGGCCAGGGCGGCACGCGCGAGACGCTGCTGAAGCTGGCCAGCCTGGACTACGTCGAGCGCATCGAGCCGTTCTACGGCGAGTGAGGCCGAGCGCTGTGCTTCACACAGCAGACCGCGCCACCGCCGGCCTCGGCTGCGGCGCGCCCATCGTCGCCAACTGGAAGCCGATGAACAAGAACACGACGCCCAGGAAGATGCCGAGGTATTTCAGCACCGAGCCGGCTTCACTCAAGGCAGGCGAGGTCTCGGCCAGCTTGATGATCGCGCCGCCCAGCGCCGGCAACAACCCACCGATGGCGATGAAGATATTGCCGATCACGCGGTTGGGCAGGATGTGCTTGCGCAGGAAGAGGTAGGCCGAATACACCGCGCCGCCTACTAGCAGGATCGTGCCGTAGGTGTTCAACACCGGCGGCAGGATGCGCCGCACCGGCGTGTCCGGCAAAATAGCGCGATAGCTTTCGGTGAGGAACTTGCCGATGTCGGCGCCGGGGGTGAACTTCGACGCATCGAGCGGGAGCGAGAGCATCCACACCAGGCTGACGAACGCGACGATGCCAACAACGATGGAAAGGATGTTGGCAACATAGGGCCGGCGCATGAGCAAGTGCAACGTGCCCTGGCCCAGCACCGGCGCCACCATCAACGCGCCGGACCAATACCACAGCCGGAAGGCCAACTCGTTCCAGCCGAAATTCAGCAGGGTCTCGGTCAGCCCACCGATGAAATACAGCACCAGGCCCAAGCCCCACATCAGCAGGTGCATTCCACCGCGCAAGCGATAGCGGTTGAGCACAAGATACGCAAAGACGCCGGAGACGATGGCGGTTAGAAAACCGATGATGAAGTTCAAGCTCATGGCGATCAACTCCACTAGCGCACGGCCAAGGCGACCGTGGCATAGATCACTAAACCGACGACGGCGATCATCACCACCAGCAGGCCGATGATCGCCGCCGGCACGATAGCGCGGTATTGGAACGTCTGCGGCACGCGCGCCACCGGCGGTCGCTTCGTCGCGGGCGCGCCGGCCGGCACAGCCTTAGCTATGGGCGTGTGCGTCGGCGAGTGGTGAGGGAGTAACCGGTCAAAGATGCCGCGCCCGAAGATCGCGATCAGGAAGAAGCCCACGACGGTGATCGGCGCGAAGCCGAGCATGATGATGAAGCGCTCGTCGGCCGTGGTCGCGCCGAGCGTGAACGGCGCGAGCAATCCCAGCACCACAAACGCCGCGCCCAGGGCGATGCCCCATCCGGCTTTCATCGGCGTTCGGCGTCGGGCAGCCAGGCGAAGCCGCGCGGCCGCAGCGCCCGCCTCGGCCGTCCTCGGGCGAGCCGACGTTGAACGCGCGCGGGGTACCTGCGCAGCCTCTGCCAGCGCAGTTTGCCGGCCTCGCCCAGGCAACATCGCCGTGAACAACATCAAGGCGCCGGTCAGGCCGAATAGGATGGTCATGATCAGCACCTCGCGGCGCTCGCTTGCCGGAACGATGGCCGGGATGAGCACTGCCAGGGCAAGCAGCAAGCCACCGAAGCCGAAGTTGATCCGCGCACGGTGGCGCTGCATCCATGCCACAAGTGATGGCGCGCTTGGGTCAGCCTGTGACGCGCTCGCAACGGCATCGAGCGAAGATGAACCCGACGCAGCTTGTGCAGCGGCCGGCGCAGGCTGCGCCGGCGGAGCCGGTCTAACGGCTTCCCCAGGAACAGACGCTTCAACCGGCTTTGCTACTTCCCCAAGAACAGGCGGTTCAACCGGCTTTGATACAGACGCCAGCACCGTGGCGATGGCCGCGGATAGCTCGGCGGCGGCGCGATGCGCGTGTTCCCCCTCCCCCTGCACCTGCGCACTGATGACGAGCGGCCGGTCGTTGACCTCGATGCGCAGTTCTATCTTCAAAACGTCGGGCAGCGACGCCATACCGGAGAATATAGCACCGACCCGACCCGGGCAGCAGTTTGAAATGACACGGACAAAGGGCGCGGAATGACATGTCTGACAGGTTACCCTTCCACACCGACGACGCGCGTGCCGCAGAAGAAGCGGAAGGTCTCGATGGTGCCCTCCTCGGCGAAGCCGCTCCACCCCCAGGCCGGCCGCGGCGCAAACAGGTTCAGGCTCAGCATACTGCTGCCGTTGACCTTCACCCCGCCGGCGTGAATGCGGCGGCCCAGCGCCAACCCGCGCGCCTCGTCGCGCGTGAACACATACGCCTCCAGGCCGTAGGGCGTGCCGTTGGCCAGCGCCAGCGCCTCATCATCGGTCGCAAAAGTGTGAACGGTAGCAACCGGGCCGAAGATCTCCTCGGTCGCCTCTTCGGCAGGCACACCGGTCACCAACGTCGGCGCGAAGAAGTGGCCGGGCAGATCGGGCAGTGGCGTGCTGCGATGCGCCGTGCCGCCCTTTTCGATCAGCGCCCCGAGCTGAGACGCGATCTTCGCTTTATGCTGAGAGTGGATCAGCGGCCCCATGTCGCTCTCCGGCGAGAGCGAATCACCAATCCGCACGTGGCTCAGCCGATCCAGCGCCCGCTCAAGCAGGGCATCGGCGATGCGCTCGTGGACGATCAGCCGGCCCAAGGCGCGGCACCATTGCCCGTTCAACGAGACGAGCAGGTTCACCACGCCTTGCGCTGCCGTGTCTAGGTCGGCGTCTTCCAACACCACCATCGGGTTGTTGCCGCCCAGTTCGAGCTGCGCCGGCTTGAAGTCCTCGGCGCAGGCGTGCGCAATGGCGCGGCCGCCAGCCAAGCCGCCGGTATAGCTCACCGCTTTGATGCGCCGGTCTTTGACCAGCCGACCGCCGACCGACGGCCCGCCATGCACCACCTGAAACACGCCAGGGGGCAGGCCGGCGGCTTGGGCCGCCTCGACGAATATATCGCAGCCGTGCGGCGCCCACTCGCTCGGCTTTAGGATGGTCGGACAGCCGGCGGCCAGCGCGTTGGCCACTTTGTGCGCCGCCATCGGCGCAGGCGCGTTCCACGGCACCAGCGCCAGCGCCGGCCCCCAGGGCAAGCGGTGGATCTCGACGGTGCGACCGTTCGGCCCGTCCATGAAACCGGTCGCGCCGGTCGTCTTCATCTGCTCGATGGCCAACAGCCACGCACCGGTGGTGATGACGCCGAGCATGCGGGTCAGGCGGATCACCGCGCCGGTGGTCAGCGCCTCGAGCTGCGCAATGCGGTCTTTGCGTTTATCCAGCTCGGCGCTCATCGCGGCCAGGTAGCCAGCGCGCTCGTCCACCGGCAGGCGCGCCCAGCTGCCCTCCTGATGCACGCGCCAGGCCGCCGCCAGGGCGCGTTCGAGCTGGCCATCGTTCGTGGCCATTTGCTCTTGCAGACGCTCGCCAGTGTTCGGGTCTTCGAGCCAGACGCCCAGCGCCACGTCGGGCGCACTGGTCTGGCCGGCGATCAAGTCAACGAGAGGCGGGAGATGTCGCATGGTGTTACTCTCCTCAACAGGCAAGGGTCAACTCCCTCATGCTCTACTCAAAGGGATAGGTCCCTTGCGCCTTAGGCGCACTTCATCATTAGGCCGGCAGATTGCGGAAGATACTCTTGTGTATGCGTCAGCATATTCATATACTTACAGGCGGTATGAAGCGAACCACGGTCATGGTGGATGAGACCCTGTTCTACGACCTGCAGCATATCGCACGTATGCGGAAGAAGACCGCTTCCGCCGTCATCCGCGAAGCGCTCGAAGCGTATATCGCAGATCAGCGCAAACGGGCGCCGTCTGCCAACCCGCTGCTGATCGTGGCCGGCATATTCGACGCCGGCGAGCCAACGAACATGGCCGACGGCAGAGACGAGGCTATCCTCGCACAGGGCGTTCACCCGATTCATGGTTGGAGCATGAGCGATGCACCGAACGATCATGGACACCAGCTTCCTGTTCGCGCTGATGAGCAAAAGGGACAGCAACCACGCAAAGTGCCGCGCCGTCGTCGAAAGCCTGCGCGAAAGTCCGCTCCTTCCCGTCACCGTGCTGCCTGAGGTGGCCTATCTCATCCACACGCGCATCGGGCATCACGCTATGCGCCGCTTCACCGGCCTGCTGAGCGAACCGATCTGGGATCTCGTCACGCCAGATCAAGATGATTTCGCGCGGGCCGCTGCCGTGCTCGAGACCTACGCATCACTTGCGCTCGATTTTGTGGACGCGACGGTCGTCGCGCTGGCCGAGCGCCTGAAAGTGAGCACGATTCTCACGCTCGACCGGCGGCACTTCCAGCCCGTGCGCCCGCGCCACGCTCCTGCCTTTACCCTGCTGCCGGATTGATTAGCGCCGCACATCTAATCCCTGATACCCTGCGCCTTCGACGATCATCTTGGCGACTTCCAACCGTCCGCGTTCGGCGGGGAAGGCTTGCACCAAGCCCATGCTCAGGTCGCGCAGCGCCCGCGCCACGATGCCGCTGTTGGTGCTGCCGCTGGTGCCGCCGGCCTTGAAGGCGTTGACGGCCACGCGAAAGGCCGCTTCGCATACCTGACCCTTGCACATGCGCCACTGTCTGGCCACGTCGGCCTTGGGCTTGAGCGGCGGCTCGCTGGTCTCCAGCTCTAACTGTCGGCGCAACCACAAATAGCCGGTCTCCAGGTCCACCGCCATGTGACCGATCAGCTCCTGGTGCATCGGGCTGGTCGCGATGCTGCGGCCGGTGTCCTGGAACTTGAAGTCGAGCAGCGCTTGGATGGTGTGATCGTAGCAAGCTTGGGCGATCCCCAGATACACGGCCACAATGGCCACTTGGTTGCCCACCCACGTCCCGCGCGACATTTGTGTGGCGCGCGCGAATGCGCCGGGCAGGGTCAGCGCTTCATCCGCCGGCACGAACACATCCTTCAGCACGATGCCATCGGTCGCCGTGGCGCGCATGCCGATGGGCTGCCAGGGCGCGCGCGGTGACACGCCCTGCGCGTCGCGCGGGACGAAAAAGAGCGCCAGGCCGTTTACGTCCGTGCTGCCGGCCAGCTTGGCCGTGACCAGATACTCATCGGCTACCCCCGTCGCGCAGCCAAACGACTTGACGCCGTTCAATCGCCACCCCCCGCTCACCGGCGTGGCCTCGGTGGCGATGGTGACGTTAGCGCCTTCGGTCTTGCCACTTTCGCTGGCGAAGTTGGCCAGCCACATGCGCCGCTCGCCCATCTTACGCAGCAGCTTCTCGGCGAAGGCACGCACGACCGGCACTTCATCTGCCGCGTATAGGCCGGCCTCGATGGCCTCCAACGGCAACAGCCCGCGCGAGGCGCTGGTGCAGTGGAAGAAATAGGCCAGCGCGGTCGAAGGGCAGGCCGTGGCCATGGCGAACGTGGCCGCGCACAGGTCACGCAGCGTGCCGCCCAGCCCGCCGTAGCGCTCCGGCACGATCAAGCCCAGCAAACCGGCGTCGCGGATGGCGCGCAGGTTGTCCATCTGGAATCGGGCGTCGCGATCTGCCTGCTCGGCATTGGCACGCAGCACCGGCAGCACCTGCTCGACGCGACGCGCATTTTCACGCTCGCGCTCCGTCATGCGCTCGACCAGCCGCTCGCCGGTCAAGCACTCCGTGGTCTCCGTCATGGCTGGGCGCAGCTACGCGGCAGCAGCCGTCGAGGCGCGTCGAAGCGTGCGCGCGGCCTCTGGAATGCGGCCGTCCATGGCGATCACGGTGGCGACGAGCGCAGCGCTCAAGAACACCTCGCCCAAGTTGGCGACGGTGATCGCGCGCGTGCCGGCCCCGGCGAGGATCAGCATGACCAGCGCTCCGACGAACAGCCATGGCCAGCGCGCTCGGAACCAGGTCATCGCGCCTACGACGAGGAGCACGATCATCGAGAGGAACGCCGGCAAGGGCGGGCCTTTGAGCAAAGAGAATTCGTTGGAGTAGCGCAGCGTGTCTTGAAAGCGCGCCGGCTCTAGCCGGAGGTTGACCACGTCCACATACGCGCTATAAGCGACGAGCAGCGTCGCCAGGATGCAAAATGCGGCGTGCATCCCTTTGCTCTGCGACCAGCGCAAGCCGGCGCGCCGCGCCACGCCGCAGGCAAAAATGATCAGCAGCGGCGTGAGCAGCGAATGAAAGATATACCGCGGCGTATTGATGGCCTTCAGCGCGTCGCCCTCGCCCAGCACAGCGCCGGCAGCGATGGCAAAGTTGTCATACACCAGCGCGGCTATCACTGCGATGGCGATCAGGCCATACGACGAACGATGGGCCAGCCAGTGCCGCACGCCGATGATGGTCAGCACGAGCTGCGCCACGCCAAACAAGATGTGAAAGAGTGTGAACATGGTTACCTCCTACATCGGTCGCCGGACATACCGACCCATCGGCGGTCCGACGATCCGGCCCTCACTGAACACGCGCTGGCCGCGGACGAAGGTGTGCTTGACGCGGCCCCGCACGCGAATTCCCTCGAATGGCGTATAGCCCTGCGCCGATAGCGAATCGGCAGCGCAAATCGTCCATGTTTCGTTCGGATCAATCAGCGCAATGTCGGCGTCGAAGCCTTCGGCGATGTCACCCTTGCGCAGCAGCCCAAAGCGGCGCGATGGATTCCAACTCAGCAGCGCAGCGATGCGATTGGGCGAGAGGCCGCGCTTCGTTCCCTCGCTGAAGATGGCCGGCAATAGATACTCCGTGCCGCCGAAGCCGGCCTTGGCTTTCCAGATGTTCTCCGGGTCAGAGGGATCGACTTTGATCGCGCGTGGGCAATTGGCGTGGTCGGTCACCAGCCACTCGATCGCGCCGCTCAGCACGTGCGACCATAGGTACTCCACGTCATCGCGCGAGCGCAGCGGCGGGTTGACTTTGCCCCATACGCCGCACGGTGCGCCATCATCAAAGAGCAGATGGCCCGCCGTCGCCTCCAGGCCGAACGTGACCTCAGGATAGCCGGCGCGGACGCGCAGCGCGGCGTCCATTGCCTCGCGGGAGGTGAGATGCAGGATGTTGACCTGGCGCAGGCCGGCAGCGTGCGCCAGGGCGCCCACAATGCTGATGGCGATGGCTTCGCTGTGAGGCGGCCGGGCGGCGCTGTACTGCTGCAAGGGCGTCTGAGGCGATGGATGATGCGCCCGCGCGTCGCGTTGGACGACGGCCTCGTAGGCGCGCAGCAGCTCCGGCGTCTCGCAATGAAAACTCACTTGGATATAGGGCGCGAGTTCAGGGTATGTGCGTTGCAATCGCGCGGCTTCGCGGCAGATGAAATCGAAGTGCGCCAGGTCGTAATGGTCGCCCGGGCCGAGCATCAACCACTGCGCCTGCGCGTCGCTGCGCCCGTGCAAGCCATGGAGGCCGTAGAACATGAACACTTCGCCGAAGTTCGGCGCGCCGCCTTCGCACAGCATGTACTCCATCTCGCCGATCTGCCGGCCTTCGATGGGCGACATGTGATAGCCGTAGTCGGTGTAGTAACGCCCTTCGCTCTGGCGCAGCAGTTCGGGGTAGAACTCGCGCCATGAGCCGCCGCGATTGAGATAGAGGCTGCCGGTGCGCGCATAGGTGATCAGCGTGGTGACGCCGCCGCTCACCGCCGCCGCCGATTCGGTGAGCGCATCATCGTGCGGATGCACATAGATGCCGATGTGCGTGTGCGCGTCAATCGCGCCGGGAAAGGCCAGCAAGCCGGCGGCGTCGAACGTCTGGGCGGCCTCGGCTGCGATGGCCGGCGCGAGCGCGACGATCCGACCGCCGGCAATGCCGATGTCCATCGGGGCGACATCGGTCGCATTCGGCCGCACCACGCGCGCATTCTTGATGACCAGATCGAGATGGCTCATAGATGCTCCGATCCACATCCGAATCCGACGACGCCGTCGTGCCTCAACCGGTCAATCTCGGCATCGTCGTATCCCAGCCCGCGCAGCACCTCGACGGTGTGCTCGCCGGCCTTTGGCGGTTGCAGGCGCAACTCCAGTCGCCCGCTGCCGAAGGCCAGCGGCAGCGCGGGTAGGTTGCAACGCACCGTCTCGCTTACCTGCACGCTCCACAACGCGCCGGCCGCCAACAAATGAGGGTCTTCGAGCAGATCCTCGGGCCGAGCGACCGGCGCAAACGGGATTTCGGCGCGCTCGCAGCCGGCCAATACCTCGGCGGTGGTCATCTGCTTGAACATCGCGGCCAGGTCTGCTGTCAGGCGGTCGAAGGCCAAGTAGCGTTGGTTGTTGGTAGCGAGCGATTCATCGGCCAACAAGTCGGGGCGATTGAAAACTTCGCAGAAGCGCCGCCAGTGCTTATCGCTGGTGACGCCGACGAAGACGAGGTCGCCATCTTTCGTCTCGAAGGGCTGGTAGATCGCCCATGAGCGCGGCTTGCCAGGCATGGGCGGGATCGGCTCGCCGAGCACGGGCTGATACACCATGTGCTGGCCGACGAGATAGGCTGCCGACTCGAACAGCCCACCGCGCACGAGCTGCCCGCGTCCGGTGCGGTCGCGTTCGCGCAGCGCGGCCAACACGCCCAGCGCGCTAAACGCGCCTGCCAAGACATCTACCACCGAGACACCGGCGCGCAGCGGCTGGCCAACCGGTCCGGTCATATACGCGATGCCGCTCTGCATTTGCACAACTTCGTCCAGCGCCACGCGCTTCTCGTAGGGCCCGGGCAAATAGCCTTTGAGCGTGCAGTAAATCAGGCGCGGGTTGAGCTGCGCCAGCGCCTCGTAGCCCAGCCCCAAGCGGTCCATCGTCCCCGGCGCGTAGTTCTCCAGCAACACATCGGCCTGCGCGGCCAACTTGAGCACGATCTCTCTGCCGGCGGCGCTCTTCAGGTTCAGCGTCAGGCTTCTCTTGTTGCGGTTGAACATGGGGAAGTAGCCCACGCCGAAGCCTTTGAGCGCGCGCGTCGGATCGCCCTCGAGCGGCTCGATCTTGATCACATCCATGCCGAGGTCGGCCAGGATCAAGCCGCACGATGGCCCAAGGATGGCATGGCTGAATTCGATGACTTTGAGATCGCTAAAGGATGGAAGAGACATAGCGTGTATAGGCTGCGTGTTGCGTGTTGCGTCTTACGTCTGAGCAATGATGTAGTCGCCGTAACGTTTGAGATAGTTGACCAGTCCACCCTCACGAAGGATGTCCACCATGACCTGGGGCATGGGTGCAGCGCGAAAGACCCGGCCGGTAGCAGTGTTCGTCACCTGCCCCAGGGCCAGCTCGATGCGCACGCGATGGCCGTTGGCGATGTCATGCGCCTCGGCCAGCTCGACCAGTGGCAGGCCAATGTTGATGGCGTTGCGATAGAAAATGCGCGCGAACGAACGAGCGACGACGCAGGCCACACCGGCCGCCTTGAGCGCCACCGGCGCCTGCTCGCGCGATGAGCCACACCCAAAGTTGCTGCCCACGACGAGGACGTCCCCGGGCTGCACCCGGCCGGCGAATGACGGATCAAGATCTTCCAACACGTGCCTGGCCAGCTCGCGCGGGTCGAGCGTTTTGGTGTATTTGCCGGGAATGATCCGGTCGGTATCTATGCTATCCACGTCGTACACGTGGGCAGAGCCGAGTATCGTCGTCATGGCGTAGGAAGGGGATGAACGGGCGTCATCAGCTTGACGGGCGACACCGGTGTTGCGGATGTCGAGAAGAGATCATCCGACACTTCCGGCGCAACGTCCCTTGGCTCGCAGATTTCGCCGGCGAGCACGCTGGCAGCCACCACGGCCGGCGAGGCCAAGTAGATCTGCGCGTTCGGGTTGCCCATGCGCCCGCGGAAGTTGCGGTTGGTCGAGGCGATCACCACTTCGCCATCGCCGGGCACACCCTCGTGCGTGCCGACGCATGGGCCGCAGCCGGCGCTGATGAACGTCGCGCCGGCCTCGCTCAGCGCGGCGATCGTCCCGTCGCGCAGCGCGGCGTTGAAGATGGCGCGAGATGCCGGCGCTATCACCAATCGCACGCCCGGCGCCAACTTGCCACCGCGCAACACAGCCGCGGCTTGCTGCAGATCGTCCAGGCGGGCGTTGGTGCAACTGCCGATGAAGCCGGCGTTGATCTTCACGCCTTTCGCCCGCGCAATCGGCACGACGTTGTCGGGCGAGTGCGGCAGCGCCACGTGCGGCGTCAGGCGCGACACGTCAAAGCGCAGCACGCGCGCGTAGTCTGCGCCGGGATCGGCGCTTACCGGCTCGAATGCATACGGCAGGCGCAGGCCGTCGGGAGCGACGATGCCGGCCTTGGCACCCATCTCGCTGGTCATGTTCGCCAGCGTCATGCGCTGGCTGAGCCGAAGCGGCGTAACCGCTTCGCCGGTGAACTCGACACACTGATAGTTGGCTCCCTCGATGCCGATCTGCCCCACTAAAAACAGCGCTAAGTCCTTGGCCGTCACGCCCGGCGGCCAAGCGCCGACCAGCTCCAGTTTGATCGTGGGCGGCACTTTGAGCCAGGTTTTGCCGGTGAGCAGGATGCCGGCCAGGTCGGTGGAGCCGATGCCGGCGCTGAATGCGTTCAACGCGCCGTAGGTGGGTGTGTGCGAGTCCGCGCCGAGGAACAGGTTGCCGGGGCGCACATGGCCGCACTCGACCATAAGCTGGTGGCAAATGCCCTCGCCGACATCGTAGAGGTGGCAGCCTTGCTCGCGCGCGAACCGGCGCATCATCGCATGCAAGTTGCCGACGCGCTCGTTCGGCGCCGGCGCGGCATGATCTAGGACGAGCGACACGCGGGCAGCATCCCACACGCGCTGCCCGCCCATCTCTCGAAAGGCTTGAATGGCCAGTGGCGCGGTGGCATCGGTCGCCATCACGCCATCCACGCGCACGATGACGATGTCACCGGCGCGCGCCGTCTTCCGCGCGGCGCGCGAAATGATCTTTTCTGCAATGGTCTGTTGCATCGTTTTGCCTGTTGCGTTTACGTCTTGCGTCCTGCGTCTTGCATCTCTTGGGCGTGAGGACGGGAGACGCGGGACACGGGACACATCAGAATCAACATCCCTCCCCGGCCCGCGCGAATAATGCTCGCCGCGTGCCGGCCGCTAACACATGGCTGGGGAGCGGGCGGCCAAGGAAATCCTGTATCCGTCGTGATGCCTCACGAATGACCTCGACATCCACGCCGGTTGCAATGCCCATCTCGTCGCACAAGTTCACCAAGTCTTCGGTGCTGATGTTACCCGTTGCCACCTTCGTCGTTGGGCAACCGCCCAGGCCGCCGAGCGATGCCTCGAACGTCGTCACGCCGGCATCCATCGCGGCCAACACGTTGGCCAGTCCCAGACCGCGCGTGTCGTGCAGGTGTAGCGAGAAATGACAGGTGGGCAGACGGCAGCGCAACCCGTCGAGCAGCCGGCGAACGCTGCGCGGACTGGCCAGGCCGACCGTATCGGCAATGCAAATGTCGCGCAGGCCCATGGCGGCAAAGGCTTCGGCCAGCGCGACCACGCGCGATTCGGGCACTTCGCCCTCGAACGGGCAGCCGAACGCCACCGAGACGGCCGGCTCGACGCCGACGCCCACCGGGGCGCATATCTCCACCACGTCGCGCAGCGCCGCCAGCGACTGCGCGATGCTCATGTTCATGTTCTTGTGGTTATAGGTCTCGCTGGCGCACACAACGAAGCGCACCGCATCGGCGCGCGCAGCCAGGGCGCGCTGGGCGCCTTTCACGTTCAAGATCAGTGCGCCGTAACGCACCCCCGGACGACGCCGAATGCGCTGCATCACCGCGTCGCTATCGGCCATCTGCGGAATGACCTTCGGATTCACGAACGAGGTAGCTTCGATGGCCGGCACGCCCGAGGACGACAGCAGGTCAATGATCTCGACTTTGAGGTCGGTCGGGATGAATGCCCGCTCCATCTGGAACCCATCGCGCGGGCCGACCTCCACCACAGTGATCTGCGCTGGGATGTTCATGCGATCAGAATGGCCTGGGCGTCTCGCCCAGCTCCAAGCTCATCCACTTCAACTCCGTAAAGTGCTCGACGGAATATTTGCCGCCGCTGCGCCCGATGCCGCTCATGCCGTAACCGCCGATCGGCGCGAGCGCATCACTCCAAAACGAATGTGTGCCGACGTGCACCGAGCCGGCGCGAATGCGCCGCGCCGCCGTCATGCCGCGTTGCAAGTCGTTGGTGAGCACGCCGGCGCTCAGGCCGTATTGGCTATCGTTGGCAATGGCCACCGCTTCATCCAGGTCGTCGGCGCCGACGATGCTGACAACCGGCCCGAACGTCTCGTCGCACCAGGCCGGCCCGGCGCGCGGCGGCTCGAACAGCACCGTGGGCTGATAGGTGTTGCCGTGATGGATGCTGCCGCCGCACAACAACGTCGCGCCACGCTCAACGGCGTCGCGCACGTGCGCGTCCACCTTGTGCACGGCGCGCGCATGAATCAGCGGGCCGTAGGCCGTGCGATCATCGCGCAGATCGCCCAAGTGCAGCGCGTTTGCCTTGCGCGCCAGCGCCTCGGCGAACAGGCGCGCTATCGGCCGTTCCACGATGATGCGCGAGCTACTCATGCAGATCTGTCCGGCGTGATAGAACGCGCCCACTGCGGCACTCTCGGCGGCTCGGTCAACATCCACATCGCGCAGCACGACCAGCGGGTTCTTCCCGCCGAGTTCCAGTTGCAAGCGCTTCATCAGCGGCGCGGCGATGGCCGCGATGCGCGCTCCGGTGGCGGTGGAGCCGGTGAAGGCAATGCCGCGCACGTGGCGGTGTCTCACCAGCGGCTCACCGCACTCGTTGCCGTAGCCGGTGACGACGTTCAAGACGCCCGCCGGCAACCCGGCGGCGTGTAGCACGCGCGCCAACTCGACCGCGATGAGCGGCGTCTCCTCACTGGGCTTGGCGACGATGGTATTGCCTGACGCCAGCGCGAAGGCAATCATCTTCACCAGCAGCACCAACGGCGCGTTGAACGGCGCAATCACGCCCACCACGCCGAGCGGCTCGCGCATCACCAGCGACAAGCGATGCGGTCGGTCGTTGGGGAAGGTGTCGCCATATAGGCGCCGCGCTTCGCCGGCTGCGGCGCGCAGCAGCGTCGCGCTGTAACGCACCTCGTAGCGCGCTTTGGAGATCGTCGAGCCGCTCTCGTCAATCACCAGATCGAGCAGGCGCGGCTCGGCAGCCTCGACTGCATCGGCGCAGCGCAACAAAATGCGCTCGCGATCACCCGGCGCCTGCGCTGCCCAGCGCTCGAACGCCTCCTGCGCAGCGCTCACTGCGGCGTCTACATCCTCAACAGCCGCGCGGGCGGCGTAGCCCAGCATGGCGCCGGTCTCGGGCGCAACGCTGGCAAACGTCTCGCCGGTATGCGCGGCCACTTCGCGGCCGTTGATAAACAACCCACAACGACGCATCGGTAACTATTGCTCCGTCCAATGCAACACGCCGAACATGACGAAGGCCAGCCGGTTGCTCCGGTGCACCATCCACACGTTGGCCAGCGTGCAGCGCTCGTCCATCAGGAACTCGCGCCCCGAAATCCGTATGGCCTGGCCGGCAAAGTGCTGTGAGATGAACAATGCACGACCGTAGGCCAGGCCGTTACCGAACACGTCGGGGCCGTGGAAGGTGTGACGGTTCACCTCGCGGGCACGATGAAAGGAATAGCGCCGGCTGAGGCCGGTCTCGGCCGGCGCCTCGATCTCGACCGTTTGCTCGGCGGTCAGCAGGCCGGTGGGCACGTAGGTGATGTGTACGCGCGCATCGCCAACGTAGGTCTGGTCGGCGCAATATACGTGCATCGTCCCTGCGAATTCGCCCCTGCGTTTGGCCGGCAGCACATGCGGCTGCGGGCCGTTGACGCGCTCGCTCTCGCAGAAGGCGTCTATCTCGGCGCGCGTGGCCGGGTTGGTGTGATAGTCATGCGCGACGCGATACAGGCCGTTGAAGACGTATTTGATCGTTGGGCCCTCGTAGAGCAGCGACGAATACACCTGCGTCCGACCATCGTCGAGCACCCAGTTCAAAGTGTTCAGGTCACAGGCCCAAAACGGCGAGTAGTAGTGCGAGTTGACCAGGCCGCCATACGGTTGGCCGCTGCCGTAGAAATCCGGGCCGAGATACACGCGATCCCGATCGCTATCCCGGACGCCGAACTTGAAGCCATCAGGGGTAGCCAGGCGGTGGAACTCGACTGACGGCAGATCGTGAAAGCGCGTGTTCATCGTGTAGGTCGTCGCGCCGGTAACCGGGTCGAAGACGCTTTCGCGATACACCTTGTTGTAGCCGAGGTGGTTGCCATCGCGATCGAACGTGCTGGGATAGCCGTGCCATTCGCCGCTGATGCGCTTCTGGAATTCGCTGGGCTGAGACATACCGTTCATCGTCCGCCGGATGGGTGATGGGTCAGACCGGGGTTTCGACCTGCGGATTGCGCAGCACCTCGATCAGCCGCAGGTTCATCGCCTTGCCGAGCAGCCGCTCGATCTGGCTCCACACCGGATCTACTTCGTAGCTGAAGATGGCGTCGCGGTTGGCACGATCGCGTTCGGCCAGTTGCGCCGGCGTCATTGCAATCGGCGTCTGGATGCCGTGCTCAACCAGGCTGGACCAGTGCTGCATGTAGGCCTCGATATGGGGTGCACACTGAGCATAGGCGTCTTCCGTCGCCCGATAAGCCAGCATCCATGGCGACATCAGCGCGTATTGGCGCGGCGAGAGGTGGGCCGGGGTCAATCCCGCGATCTTCTTCGCCTGGTCGAAAATCGGCGTCAGGGGCACGAAGACTTCGTTCATGTAGGCCAAGTTAGCGCCCAGGTCCACGCGCGGGATGAGGTCGAGGTGAAAGGCGAAGCTCGGCCCGGCCATCACGCTATCCAACGTGAAATGGGGCACCGCGCTCGTCGGCGGCGTGAAGGCAAAGAACATGTGCGAGTCCAGGCCGATGGGCGGCGGTACGGTGATGCCGATGTACACCACTTTGCGCACCCGTTCCGCGCCGTCGGCCATCTCTGGCGCAGAGGCGAACAGGCGGCACGCGCCTATCGGCTGCGGCCCCATCGGGCTGGTCAGCGTGATGAACGGATCGCCGATCTCGCGCAGCGCGAAGCGCTGAACGATCTTGTTCAGTGCGTTGTGGCTGAGTTGTTGGGCGAGGGTCATAGCACGTCGGCAGGCTTACATGTTGCGATCGGTGTCATGCGTCTCAGGCGTCGCGCGGCTTGACGGTGGGCACTTCTTTCATCACCCAGGCCGCAGCCAGCTCGGGCACTTCGCGTCGTGCCGGCGATGGGATGACGACGGCCTTGATGTTGGCGTACTCAGCCTGGATCAGGTGCGCATCTATGCCCCAGCCACGCGTGATCGCCTCGTCGCGCAGCCGCGCGAAGGATTGCGCGATGGCATTCTGCGGCGCGGGCTGCCCTTCGACCCGGGGGCGCATGCGCTCCAGCGCTGCGGCCATGCGCCGATGCGCGATCTCCGGCTCGGTCTGGCTGGCCTTGCGGGCGATCATCCACTTGGTCAAAGTCGTCTCGGTATCCACCGGCAGGTGCGCCATCATCATGTGATCGTCACCGATGCGGTAGAGCGTGACGCAGGGCATGTGAAAGGCGACGAGCGCCTCGCACGGCGCGCTTGGCGCGTGCCGCTTCACCAGCCCGAGCAGGCTACGCTCGATGCGATCCGGCGGCGTCAACGTCGCCGTGATGCGCGCGCCCCATTCGCCCGTTGAGGATGACGCGCCGCTCACCTTTGCCGCTGTGGGAGCGAATTCGCCATCCAAGGCAAGTGCGGCCACCTCCGGCTCGGCCATGTGGGCGATCACCTGCTCATACGGCGCGCGCCAGGAGATAGCGCCGGTGATGATCGCCGCTGCGCCGGCGTCCTTGAGCGCCGGCATGGGCGGACGCTCCGCGTCGGGAATGTCGCCCAGGAACGCCCATACCCAGCCCATCTGCTCGACGGTGGGATAGGCATCCACGCGCGCTTTGCGCGGCACCGGAAAGTCGGGCGGGTTAGCCGGGATGCGCACGCATGCCCCGTCGGCCTGGAATTCCCAGCCGTGATACGGGCAGATGATGCGATCGCCCTGCGTCCAGCCATCGCTCAGTGCCCCGCCGCGATGCACGCACAGGTCGCTGAGCACGTTGGCGCGGCCATCCGGCAGGCTGTATAGGACGAACTCTTCTTGCAGCGCCGTCACGCGGATCGGCTTGCGGCTGACCTCAGCGCTGAAGGCCAGCGGCCACCAAAAGTTCTTCAACATCTCGTCTCACCTCGCTCACTTCGTGCGCCATTCCACCGACGCATCGTTGGATAACGCTCGCAGGCGCGCTGCTGCTGCCGGGTCGGCACAAGCAGCGGCCAGGACGAATGCCCCGATCACCGCCGCCATGTGCGCGCGCATGGTCGCCTCGTCGCCTTCCGGCGGTAAATCAAGAAAGCTGCGCCCGGCCGTTTCGTCCAGCGGGTGCGCCAGCGTGAAGTGATTGGCGCCGCGCCAGATCGCCAGGTGGCGATCGCCGCGAGCGCCGGCGATCCCTTCCTCGAAGGTGCGGCGCAACGGCGCAACCGGATCGCCGGGCTGGCCGTAACGCACGCCGCTGGCCGCGATCACGCCGTCGCGCGTGCCGCCCATCAAGAGCAAGGGAACATCCGGCGCACAGGCCAACACCGTCCCCGGCGCAAAGCCGAGCATCGTCGCTGCCAGGGTGTGGCCGGCGTAGCTGAATCCGGCGACGACGGTCGGGAAGTAGCGCGGGTTGGCGTTGTGTAGCGCGACCGTGCCGCCTGCGGAATGGCCACCCAACACCACCCGGTCGAGCGCCAGCGCGCCCTGCAGCGGACCGGCCTGATTCAAACGCTCCAGCGCAACCAGCATCTGCGCGATGATCGGCGCCGTCGGCGCGTGGCCGTAGGTCTGCGGCGTCACCTGTTTCAGATCGAGGCCTATCGTCAGGCCAATGATGCCCGGCAGAGTCTCGCCGACCCAGTTGAACAGCACGACGACGATGCCTTGCCGCGCCAGAGCAATTGCCAACCAGGCGTACGACTCGGCGCCGATGTTGATGCCGTTGAAGAAGATCACCACCGGCATTCGCCCGCGCGCCGGATCGGCGGGAATGACGCCGGTCATGCGCTCGGCATCGCTGCCGGTAGGCGCGGCCGGATAGAACACCTTGAGGTGCAAGGTGTCGAACGGCGACGGCGCGCCTTCGGCTTTCACGGCGGTGTAGAGCGATCGGATCATCAGGGATTCAGGCGGCAATGCTCACTCGGCGCTCGGCATCGCGCTCGCCGGCCTGGGACAACGTGGGCCGATACGGTGAAGGGATCTCGATGTCGTCCTGCGGCTTGCCGCGCGGATATAGCCCCCAGCCTCGGTCGAAGAAACGCTGGCGGGTCTTGCGAAAGGCGATCTGGATGGCGTCGCTGCGCACGTGCAACTCGGCGCTCAAGTCGTAGGGCAAAATCTCCGGGCGCTGCGCCTCCACCACCCTCTGATCCTGCTTGAAGATCTTGATCACGCGCTTGTGCATGTTGCCATCGGCCCAACTGCCCTTGAAGAAGGTGCGCAGGCCGATGTATTTGCTCACCGTCTTCGTGTCGTCCACCGGCACATGCGCGTTGTAGATCATCAGCGTGCCGAAGGGCAGGTGCACTTCGAGGATGGAAATGTTGGGCATCCACCAGCCGACGACGGTTTTCACCACCGTGTCGCGCTTTTTGCTGCTGTAGATGCGGCTCCACAGGCCCTTGGCCGGCGTCGGCTTCAGGTGAATCGTGGCCATCGCGCTGGTCTCGGTGGACTCGACGTCGTAATCCTCGATCTGCGGCTCATCGGGATTGCCGAACGAACCGCCATGCACAAATGGCGTGTGCGCGGCGTCCACGCCGTTCTCCAGCGCGCGAGCGTAGTGCACGTTCCACTCGAAGTTGCCGTGGACGACCTTGAAGGTCGCCGTATCTTCGATGTAAGGCAAGTTGGGGATGGGAATGCGTTCGGAGTCCGGTAGATCGCCGAAGAAGGCGAAGAACCAGCCGTAGCGATCCTGCGTTGGATAGGCCAGCGCATAGGTCTGCCCGGCCGAGCCGTCCGGTGCGTATCGCCGACCATCCTCGGCGATCAGGGTATCGCCCTCGACGCGCACATGGCCCAACGGCCGGCGCGTGCCCATGTCCAGGTCGCGCATGATGACGCCCTGTCCGTTCGCCTGGCGATAGGCCCAGAACTCCTTGCCCATCACGCGCAACTTGCGCGGCGCGCGCGTGATGACCTCGCTGAACTCGATTGGCCACCAGAAATTCCTCAGCATGTCACTCCTTCTTCAAGACAGCGCCCAGCCGAATGACTGCCACGCGCTGCAAGCGTTCGGCTTCAAACACGCGATGGATGCCCACCAACGTGCGCGTCGCGGCGTCTAACACTTCGAGCATCGAGATATGCGCGCCATCGGCCAGCGCGCCCTCGATCTCAAGCGCCGGCCCGACGCGCCGACCGACGGCGCTGAGTCCGGCGCTGACGACGCTCAGGCGAGCGCCTTGGGCCGCCCACGTCAGCGGCCACTCGCCCTCGCGCCAGCCGGACGGGTGATGGCTGCGCGCCATCGGTTCCTCGCCCAGGCACTCGCCGGCCGCATCGAAGCGCGCCCTGACGCCGCGCCACTCGCGCGCCAGCGTCTCCGGACGCGCGGCCAGGTCGAGCGATGGATAAAGTTCGGCGTTGTCTTCGGGCGCAACGGTTTGACCGACGCCGATGATGTGCGCTACACATGCGCCGGCGTCGAAGAACCGCCCGCCGGTCAACTGGCGCTGCGGCGCGGCCATCACCGACCACGAGACGAAGTTGTGGCCGAAGCGCGGCCAAACGCCTCGGCCGGTCGTGGCGCCCTCGCCCCAGCCCATCGCACTGCCCAGCACGTCCGGCCCGAGATATCGGCGCGTCCGGCCTTCGACGGCCAGCTCGAAGACCCATTCACCGGCGAACGCGGCCATCGCATGATGGGATAGCGATGCGTCAGGCCGGCAGCGCTGGGTAACGCGAATGCGCCCGTTATCCAAACGCTCCAGGATGCGCTGCTGGCGGTTGACGCCAACGAACGCGCCCGAATCGTCGAAGACGTATTCGCTCACCAGCCAACGGCCGAGAAAAGCATCACCCGCCATGGCTCATCCTCCGGGGCTAAAGGCAAGCACGCCGAACTCGCTGCCGATGCGCTCGCCGCCGCGATACCAATGCTGCACCAGCACTTTGCGCGCCCCGTCCAGCGTGGCGATTTCACGGCGCCAGACGCGCAACCGCACGGGGAGATGGTGAAAGTGGCCGTGCGAGGCGCGCCCGCCGGCCAGGCCGCAACTCCCGGCAATCTCGCAGTCGGGCATGGTCCAAGCCTGCCAGCCGTTGGTCTTGAAGCAGAACGCGCGGCGCGCCGGGTCGAAGTGCCCGCCCTCGCGCATGACGCGATTGCCGGGTAGCAGCGTCTCGGAATACGGCGCTTGACCGATGGGCCGGCGTCGAGCGTCGAGCGCAACCAGCTCCCCATGCCAGGTGCCTTCGCGATGCAGCAACATCACTGCGCGGCCGGCGGTCGGGTCGTTGGCCAGGTCGAGCGATGTGCCGCACACCAGCTCCGGCAGCGAGGCTTCGCCGGTGACGCGCCGGTTCTGGCCGACGACCACATAGACCAGTTGGTCACCGCGCGACATCAAGGCCAGCGAAGCTTGCGTGTCGCCGTCGGGCAGCACGGCGAGCAAGAAGCGCTGGCTCAGTCCGAGCGCCGGCCAGTAAGCGTTGGCGTCCACCACGCCGTCGCACAACGCCTCCGCATAGCCGACGTTGACCGGTCCTTCGTAGATGCGATGGTCGCCGCAATCGTGGATGAAGTAGTGACCGCTGACTTTGAACGGGCCGATGAACGAGACGTCAATGCGCGTGTGGCAATCGTCCACCCGCTGCACGTGGCGCACATCCATGCCGTTGCCGACGAAGTGGCCATCACCGGCAAAGACCTCGGCGTTGCCGATCCATTGGCCGAAGAGCGCATGAGTCATCGGTTTCAGGTGTCAGGTTGGAAGTTGCAGGTTTTACGTTTTACGTCTTGCGTCTTGTGTTTATCCTGCGATCAGCGTCACCGTTTCGCGTTCGCAGGGCGTCTGGCGCATCACGGCGCCCCAGTCGGTCTCCTCGGCGCGCGGCAGCAGATAGCGTCCTTCGCACCAGAAAGTCATGCCGCTCTCGGCGAACGGATAGGGCGAGAGGACATATGCATCGCCGGCCGGTGTGATCGTGATCGAAACGTCTTCGTCGGGCGAGGCCGGCACGTGCGTCAGCGTCGTCGGCGCGCGCTGAGAAGGATGCGTAGTGTTGAAGTAGAGGGCGAGCATATCGAAGAATTGCAACAACTTGTAGCGATGGAACAGGAACGCATCGCTCGCCCATTCCGCTGTTTCAGGGTGACTGCGAAGTTGCTCCTTCAACGCTGCTTGACGCGCGAGTTCACCCTGCAACATGCGCTGCGCGTCGGCCCGATATTCCGTCGGCACCATGTTGATGACGATCTTGTCGCTCAAGCCATAGCGGCCGTGATATAGGCCGTAGGTGTGCATCGAGGAGAGCAGCCCGCAGAACGGATGGCGACGCTGGTTGAAGTCGGGCGAGCCGGCGCCGGTGCGCAGCAGATCGGGCATCGGCGTCTGGGTGAGGTGATAGGGCAGGCCGGTGCGCGGGTCGTGCTTCGGCGCAGCGTCCACCGCGGCCCAACCTTCGTCGTGGTGCGCCGTCACGTAGGCCATCAGCTCGTGCGGGTGTGGGGAGACGAATCGCCGGTTGCCGAAGGCGCGCGCAAACTGGCCGCTGAAGCGGGCGTGATCCACCTGCGTGATCACGAAGTGCGGCGAGCCGGGGGGAGCGGATTGGACGATCATCGGTGCGTCTTGCGTCTTGGGTCTTGCGTCACCCTACTCTCACGAAGTCCTGAATCTGAAAGACGGTCGTCTTGCCGTCGCGCATCTTGTGCGTCATGATCCGGCGCGTGTTAGGGTCGAGGAAGTAGTGATTGTTGAAGACGATAGACTGCGTGACGGCGCTATCAATGATGAAGTTGTAGTTGTAGGGGGTGATCTCGGTGCCGACGACTTTGATCAACTCGTTCTCCGCATAGCAGTTCTTGCCCACCACGCGAAAGTCGCTATCGAACACCTGCCGGCCGACGCCGTAGAGGTTCTCGAAGTCCTCGTGCAGGTGCCATATGTCCTCGGCAATCCAGTACACGTCCATGTGCACGGCGGTGGACTCGATGAACACACCGTCTGGGCCAAAAGTCTTGCACAATCCCTCCCAGCGACCCATGAAGCACTGGTAGGGCTTGAGCATGGGGATGCCGTAGTCGCGCATCTTCCTTACGTCTTGCGTCTTCTGCTCACGAGCATGTAATTTGGTATTTCATCCGGTCGCCGCGATAGAGCGCCTTGAGAAACTCGATGGGTGCGCCGTCGCGGGCTACGATCAAGCGCTCGATAGCAAGCATCGGCGCGCCGCGCTTGACGCGCAGCAGTTTCGCCTCCGGCTGGCCGGCGGCCACGGCCTCAATAGATCGCTCGACGCAGTGACCGTTCATCTGTGGCAGGCGTTTGAGGTAGTCGGTCGAGCCGCCTTTGTCCAGCGCGTCGCGGTCAATGCCCTCGGCCAACGCCTCAGGCACGTAGGAGACGAGGTAGCCGATCGGCTCGTCGTCCGCCAGCCGCAGCCGATGTAAGCAATAGACGCGCCCGCCATGCGGCAAACGCAGCCGAGCGGCGACTTCGGCTGGGGCAACGATCCGGCATTCGTCCAGCACCTTGAGCCCAGGTGTCAACCCTTGCTCCATCAGATAGCGCTCAATAGTGCGATGGCGCAGTGGATCATGCTGGAACTTAGGCTGGGCGACGTAGGTGCCGCGCCCACGCTGGCGTGTGAGCCGGCCTTCCATCACCATTTCGGCCAGCGCCTGGCGCACCGTCGTCCGGCTGAGGTTATAGCTCTGCTGCAGCTCCTGTTCCGTGGGCACGCTGTCGCCGGGCTTCCATTCGCCCTTCTCGATCTTCTCCAGCATCTGCTGCTTGAGCTGGTAGTAGAGCGGCACGGGAGAGTTACGGTCAATCACCATGTCACTTTGTTGTAATGTCATGACAATGCTACAATGATGAACCAGGGCTGTCAAGCACTTTAAAAGAGGGACAAAACGCAGGCATCGGGTCGGGCGCGCTCCATCCTAATTGGGAGCACCAGTCCGTAATGCGCGGTTGCCGATACACCGTAGGCGCGGAACAGAGTCCGCGCCCCACCGTGCAACGTTTTTGCCTCTATCCGCGGAGGCACCCCTCACGCCTTCAGCCGTGACATCGTTGGGTCGAATTGGGGATCGTCGCTCACCGTCGCCGGCAGCCGCTCGCCGAAGTATTCGATCTCGACCTTGGTGCCAACCGTGGCATGCGTCGCCGGCAAATAGCCGTAGGCGATATAGCGGCCTACGCTGTAGCCATAGTTGGCGCTGGTCACGTGGCCGGCGGCACTACCGTCGCCGCTCACCGACGGCGAGAGGAAGATCGGCTCCATGCCCATCACCGCTGCCGATGGATCATCCAGCGTCAAGCAGCACAGCTTCCGGCGCGGCGCGCCGTTCGCCTTGAACTTCAAGCAGGCCTCGCGACCGACGAACGCCGGCTTGTCCAGCTTCACCGTCCAGCCCAGACCAGCTTCGTATGGCGTGTGCTCGGTATAGACCTCGGCGCCCCACAGCCGGTAGCCCTTCTCCAGCCGTAGCGAGTCGAATGCACCCATGCCCGCGCCGATGAGGCCCTCGGCCTGGCCGGCCTCCCACAGCGCATCCCATACTTGCAGCGCTTGATCCACCGGCATATGTAGCTCCCAGCCCAGTTCGCCAGCATACGACACGCGCAGCGCCAGCACCGGCGCGTAGCCGATCTCGACCCAGCGACCGGTGAAATATGGGAAGGCCGCGTTGCTCAAATCGGCGTGCGTGACCTTGTGCAATACCCGACGCGCATTCGGTCCCCACAGGCCGAGCGCGGCGTAGTCGTCCGATAGGTCGCTCAGCCTGACCGCGGCAAGGTCTGCCGATGCGTCGCAGGCGCGCTCCCACTGTCGCGTCACCCAGGCCCAATCCTGCGGACGCGTACCCTCGCCGACGAACATCCAGAAGCAATCCTCGCGCAAACGCACGACCGTCAGATCGCGTCGCACACCGCCCGCCGGCGTGAGCCAGCAGGTATAGACCACGCGGCCGGGTGGCACATCCATCTGGTTGCTGCACAGCCAGTTCATGAACGCCGGCGCGCCTTTGCCGCTCACCTCGAAGATCGAGAGGCCGGTCAGGTCGAAGAGCGCCACGCCCTCGCGCGTAGCCAGGTGCTCGGCGCCCTGAATGCGCGACCAGTGCTCCGCTGCCCACCCGGTGCGGTGTGGAATGCGCTCGTCGTACTTCTCGAGCAAGCGCGCGTTCTCTTCGCACCAGTTCGGTAGCTCCAGGCCGGCGAACGGCGTGAACACCGCGCCCAGCGCCTGCCAGCGCGCATGGAATGGCGATAGCCGCACGTCGCGCGGTTGTGAAGGCGGCTGACGCGGGTGGACGATGTGATACAGCTCGGCGTAGTTCTTGGTGCAGATCACCTGCACGTAGGCGCGCGTGGATTGGAAGCGATGGAAGCGATGCACGTGCACCTGGCGCATGTCCCATTCGGTCGCGCCTTCGCCGTAGGTCATCCACTCGGCGATGGACTTGCCCACCCCGCCAGCGTGCGTGATCCACGAGCCGACTGCCGTCCACAGGCCGCGGATGTTCGTCTCGCCCAGAATCGGCATGCCGTCCACCGGGAAGGCGAACATACCGTTGAACGCGCGCGAGCGCTGCGCACCGCGCAAGGCCGGCAACAGCGTCGTCACCTGCGCCCAGGCGTTCGTGAAATCCTCCGGCGTGAACGGCCGCAGCGCGCTGTCGCCGACGTCGTGCGCGCGCACCGGCCGCGGCGTGTGCCAATAGCTGCCCACGCCATAGCAGTTCCAGTGTTGGCGAAAGTAGATCGCCGAGTCCAGCTCGCGCGCCGTAGGGAAGACGATCTCGTGGTCTTTGTTGGCCGGGTCGAACTGCGCCAGCGCTTGGATCGGCGAGGTGACGGCATACTGATGCTCGAAGGCCAGCAGCGGAATCGGCACGCCGAGCTTGTCGCCCAGCACCGGCCCCCAGATGTTGGTGCACAGCAACACCGCCTCGCACACGATGCGCGGCAACGCCGGATTGTTGGTGAGGACGGCGACGACTCGCCCCGCTTTCACCTCGATATCCAGCACCTCGGTATGACCGACGAAGGTGGCGCCGCCGGTCGCAGCAGCGTCGCGTTGCAACGCGCCGGTCACGTGCGTGCCGGCGATGATGGCACTCTTGGGCACGAACAATGCGCCGGCGATGCGCTGCGGGTCGAGCAGCGGCAGTCGCTCGGCGGCCTCGCGCGGCGAGAGGAGATGTGATTCCGCACCGAAGCTCTTGCCCTCGGCGTGCAACCGCTTCAAGTCGTCCAGGCGGCGCTGCGAGATGGCAATCTCCAGGCCGCCGACCGCGTTATAGCTGTTGCGATCCGCAGAGAAGGGCTTGAGGCTACGATATAAATCGCTCGAGTACTGCGCCATCTGCGTGAGCAGCTTGGAATGACTCAGCCCGACGACGCCGCCAGGCGCATGCGAGGTGGAACCAGGGTTTTCAAAAAGGTCGCCTTTGTCCACAATTAGGATGTCGCGCCAGCCGAGCCGCGTGAGATGGTATGCCGCGCTGCTGCCCGCGATGCCGGCGCCGACGATGACGAGTCTCACTGGTGATGGGTATCGCATGCACGGGATTATTTTCCGAGCATGAGGAGCAGTCAAAACATTCTGACAACCAAAGTGCGCTATGTCTCTCGACCACTTCGTTCACCTCGACCCAACCGAACACGTAGCCGATCGCTCGTTCAGCGATCCCGAGCACAGTCGGCATGACCTGGCGACGCTGGAATACATGTGCAAGCGTTTGCACGAGGCCGTTCGAGACGATGCTGAATTAACCGCCGGCGGTCACATCCATCTGCACGAGCCGGATGGGCGCCAGCACCGCATGATCGTCACCGACCGAGCGACGCTCCTGGCCGCGCGTGCGCTGGCCGTGGTCGGCTTCTGTGGCCAAAAGCGCGCCGACCTCAGTCCATCGCTGGTGCAAGAGATGGACAAGGTGGATAGCGCGCTCATCGGCGAGCTGACCGCGCAACCCTACCTGCTCAGCTATAGCTCCATGGAGCTGCCCGACGGCAACTGGGCCAACCTGGTGATGATGCGCAGCATGGAAGGCATCGAGCACTGGCGCACCAGCCCGCGACATGGGGCAGCGGTCATCGAGCTGGCGCCGCACTACTATCGCTCGATCCGCCTGCACAACGCGCTGCTGGTCGGCGGGCTTGCTACACCGCGCCTGACGTTACTACGCACGAAGTACTACGATTACCGCGATGGGCAGTGTTGGATGGCCATGCGCGCCTTTCCGCTCTCACCGGATTCTCATCCCGAGTTGCTAAGGTGAGCTACTCAGCCGAATGTTGTCTCAACGAGCGTTCATGCGTCTGAGCAGATGATTGAACGAGGATGGGTGAAGATCGAATGAGAAGCGTGATGGGCCAGCCCCCGATCGAACGACTCTTCGGTGAGTTGATGCGCGAGATCAAGCACCACACCGACCCGGCAAACCACCGGCCGATTCATATTGCGCCGGTCACCCATCCTGTCAAACGCACCCTGGTGGTCTTCGCCGGGTTCGGCGCGCTGGGCCTGGCCGGCGTCGGTGCGATCACGCCGGTCATGCCGGTATGGCCGTTTGCGCTGGTCGCGCTCTTCTGCTTCGCCCGCAGTTCGGCGCGCGTGCGGAACTGGGTGAGCAACAACTACGTCATCAAGAGCGTGATGAGCCTGCTGTGGGCCCGCACGGAGCGGCCGTTCGTGTGGGCGCGCCGGTGTATCGAGTGGCTGAGCGGCGCCGGTGAGCAGCACAATGTACAAGATGTGAGATGATGGAGGGCATCGCCGCAGCGCTAACGCGCCGGCGAGGACGATGGATGCACTGAGGGAAAGTATCCAAGCCTGGTCGCGCCGAGCGCGCCTGCAACACAGCGTCAGCTTAGTCTTCTTCGGGCTGGCCTGCGGCTTAGGCGTCGCCCTGCTGATCGCCCTGGCCTCGCGCGTGTTCCCGCTCATGAGCACGGCGACGCTGATCGGGCTATCCATCGCGCTGGCCGTCGCCGGCCTGATCACCGCGTTCGCCTACCCCTGGTTACGCCATGCGCGTACCCCGCCGATGCAGTGGGCGCGCATCTTCGATCAACGCTTTGGTCTGCAAGAGCGCACCTCGACAGCGCTCGAAATCAGCGAAGGCAACCTCAGCATCAAGAATGACCTGATCCGTAACGTGCAGCGCCGGGACGCCGACCGCGCCGTCGAGCGCGTGGATGCGCGCCAGCTCATGCCACTGCGCATCTCCCGGCGAGACGCCATGGTTTCGCTCGTCTTCCTCATCGCCCTGGTGGTCGCGATCCTCCTGCCCAACCCGCAACAGCAGGTGCTGGCCCAGCGTGAGCAATTGCGCCAGACGATCGCGCAACAGATCGAGCAACTGGAGCAGGCCAAGCAGATGATCGAGAACTCAGCGCTGAGCGACGCACAAAAGCAAGCCGCCATCCAGGCGCTGGACGAGGCCCGCCGCAAGCTGGAAGACCCGAACATCACGCCGGAGGAGGCGCTGGCGGCAATCAACGAAGCGCAATCGCAGCTCGATGCCTTGAACGATCCGGCTGCCCAGCAACAAGCCGAGGATTTACGGCGCGCCGGCGAAAGCTTGGCGCCCGACGCGCTGACGAACGCACTGGCCAACGCGTTGGCGAACGAGGACTTCGATCGCGCTGCGAATGAGATGCGCAACCTGACGAATTCGAGCGAGACCGGCCAGCCGTTGAGCGAAGAAGAAATGCAACGCGCCGCCAATCAACTGGACCAGCTCGCCCGCAGCGTCCAGAACAGCGACCCCGAGCTGGCGCAGCGCCTGCGCGAAGCGGCCCAGAACATGCGCGAGGGCAACACCCAGGCGGCGCAACAGCAGCTCGACCAGGCGGCGCAATCACTCGAACGCGCCCAGCAAACGAGTGAAGCCTCCCAAGCATTGGACAGCGCCCAGGCGCAGGCCGAAGCGGCCCGCCAGGCCATCGCTCAGCAGGCGTCACAATCGCAAAGCCGCGGCCAGAACCAGGCCGAACAGGCCGGCGCAAACCCCCAAGCCGGCGCACAGGGCCAGCAACCCGGCCAGGGCCAAGCGCAAATGCCGGGCCAGGGAGAGGCCGGCGATCCATCGGCGCGCGGCTCGATGACCAGCGGCGACTCGAGTAGCATGAGCCAATCGTACAAGAGCGACGACTTCGGCTCGGACAACACCGTGTATGCGCCGCGGCGGATCGGCAGTGACGGCCGGCCGGTCGTGCTGCCCGAGGCGCAGAGCCAAGCCGCGCCCAACCCCAGCGGACGCGCCTCCACCGCGCCAGGCGGCGGCAGCAGCGTGCCCTACGAACAAGTCTACGGCGACTACTCCAAGGCCGCCGACGAAGCGCTGCAGAGCGGTCGGGTGCCGCCCGAAATGCGCGATTACGTGCGCGACTACTTCAGCTCGCTCGACCCCAACCAGGGCAGCAGGTGACGCTTCGCATTCCCACTCGAACGTCGTCTCGGCGTTGAGCACACGGCGCGCAGAGAGCTATAACCGATGTTTGCAAAAGATGAACGCCTGTTCAAAACCTGTTAACTCACGTTACGCAGTCGCGAACTGACTGCGCGACCATAGAATGGCGACATGACACAAGACTTGCTTGACCTGTATAGCGATTATCTGTTGTGCACGTTTGGACAGGCCACGGCAACCGGGTTGGGTCAAGTGGTCGAAGGGAGCGTCAGCCATGACCAAATCACCCGCTGGCTGAGCGGCCAACAGCGCGGCGGGGCGGCGTTGTGGCAGGTGACCAAGCGATTTGTGCGGCAGATTCAAAGTGAGGATGGGGTGCTGATCGTGGACGACACGATCAGCGAGAAACCCTACAGCGACGAGAACGACATCGTGTGCTGGCACTATGATCACACCAGCGGCGAGGTGATCAAAGGCATCAACCTGATGACGGCGCTGTATCACGTGCCCAGTCGGGGGCTGTCGTTGCCAGTGGAGTTTCGCTTGATCGCCAAGACCGAGCAGTATGTGGACAAGAAGAGTGGCAAGACCAAGCGCCGAAGTCCGATCACCAAGAATGAGTATTACCGCATGATGCTGCAACAAGCGGTGATCAACCAGATTCCCTTCAAATACGTGCTCAACGATGTGTGGTTTGCCGCGGCCGACAACATGAATTTCGTCAAACACAAGCTGAAGAAGGAGTTTGTCATGCCGCTCAAGGCCAATCGCAAGGTGGCGCTCAGCGCGGACGACAAGCGGCACGGCATCTACGTGCGTGTGGATGAAGTCGTGATCGAACCAAACACGGTGCGGCCAGTGTATCTGGAAGATGTGAGCTTCCCGCTGCTTTTGGCCAAGCAAGTCTTTACAAACAAAGATGGCTCTACCGGCGTATTGTTTCTGGTCACCAGCGACACCACGCTCACCTACGATGGGATCACCTCGCTCTATCAAAAACGATGGACGATCGAACCCTTCCACAAGTCGCTCAAGCAGAATGCCGCGCTCGAACGCTCGCCTGCCCACACGGTCACGACGCAGACCAATCACATCTTTGCCAGTTTGTGTGCGTTCATCAAGCTCGAGATGCTCAAGCGTAAATCCAAGTCGAATCATTTTGCCTTGAAATCGCATTTGTATCTGCACGCCGTTCAATCAGCTTTTGACGCCCTGCGCCAGCTGCAGCCCGTCACACTGGCTGCGTAACGTGAGCTGTTAACATTTAACCTTGAGAATACGCCACGATTGCGTGCTTGAATGAAGTAGCCACGGCAGCAAGGAGGAGAAAGCGAACATGGAACTCATCAAGGTATCCGCTACGTCTCGTTCAACGGCAGTCGCGGGGGCGATTGCCGGCGTGGTGCGCGAGCACGGACGGGCCGAAGTGCAGGCCATCGGCGCAGGCGCCGTCAACCAGGCCGTCAAGGCGGCAGCGATTGCGCGCGGTTATCTGCTGCTCGACGGCATTGACGTGGTGTTGATCCCCTCATTCGGCGAAGTGGACATTGACGGCGCAGAGCGCACGGCGGTCAAGTTCACCATCGAACCTCGCTGACCGGCGACACGACTTGGTCATCGCACGCGCCTGCCGGCCACTGCAGGCGCCGAATGCACGCGCGCCCCGCGCACTGACTCTTACCCTCCTCAACTCACAGGACGCAGCGATTGGAAATCGCGCTATGCGAGGCAAAGTCACCCTTGGGCAACTGATGATCCGTTTCCCGACGGCAGACTTTGTTTCGAGTTGCCCGCGACTTTGAGTCGCCGGGCAGAATTGCGTGTGCTGCTTCAATCTGGCGAGGGCTTAGCGAATTCAGGGATCGCTGCGGAGAGCGATCCCTACGTCAATGCGGAATCGAATCTAGTGCGTCACTGCGCCATCGCAAGCGCGACCCACCAGCCGGGCGTATTTGGCCAACGCGCCGCTGGTGTAACGTGGCTTGGGCGGCTTCCACTTCTTCAAGCGTTTCGCGATCTCCTCACGGCTGAGCTTGACGTTGAGCTTGCCTTTGGCCGGGTTGGTGGCGTCAATCTCAATGATGTCGCCATCGCGCAGGATGGCAATCGGCCCGCCCACGAACGCTTCGGGGCCGATGTGGCCGACCATGAGGCCGGTCGTCGCGCCGGAGAAGCGCCCGTCGGTGAGCAACGCCACATCGTAGCCCAGCCCCTGCCCACGGATTGCTGCAGTGACCGCGAGCATCTCCGGCATGCCGGGCGCGCCCTTCGGGCCGACGTAGCGGATCACCACCACGTCGCCGGGCTTGATCTCGCGCCGCGCCACGGCCTCGGCGCACGATTGCTCGTCGTCGAACACGCGCGCCGGCCCGACGTGTCGCAGCTTCTTCACGCCGGCCACCTTTACCACGCCACCCTCCGGCGCCAGGTTACCTTTCACGATCACCATGCCGCCGCTCTCGCGCAGGGGCTTGCTCACCGGGTACACCACGTCTTGCTTGGTAAGTTGCTCGGCGTTCTTCACCTTCTTCAAGTTCTCGGCCACCGTCTTGCCGGTGACGGTCATGCAGTCGCCATGCAACAGACCGGCGTCCAGCAGCGTTTTCATCACCACCGGCACGCCGCCAATCCGATGCAGGTCCTCCATCACATACTTGCCGCCGGGGGTCATGTCGGCGATGTGGGGCGTGCGGCAGGTGATGCGCGTGAAGTCGTCGAAGGTCAGCGGAATGCCCAGCTCATGCGCAATGGCCGGCAGGTGCAACGCCACGTTGGTCGAGCCCCCCATGGCCAGCACGACCGTCAGCGCGTTCTCGAACGCCTCCTTGGTCATGATGTCGCTGGGCAAGATGCCGCGCTGCATCAGGCGCATCAGCGCCTTGCCGCTCTCGTAGGCGACGACCTTGCGCTCCTCGTCCACTGCCGGCGGCGAAGCGTTCCCCGGCAACGCCATGCCCAGCGCCTCACTCACGCTGGCCATCGTGTTGGCGGTGAATAACCCACCGCACGAGCCGATGCCCGGGCAGGCCGCACACTCCAACTCGTAGAGGTCTTCGTCGGTGATTAGGCCAGCTTCGCGTTGGCCAACCGCCTCATAGACGGTTTGGATGGTCACGTCGCGCCCGCGGAACTTGCCGGGCTTGATCGTGCCGCCATAGACGAAGATGCTGGGCAAGTTCAGCCGCGCCATCGCCATCAACGTGCCGGGCAGGCTCTTGTCGCATCCGGCCATGCCATAGAGCGCGTCGTAGCAATGCGCGCGCATCATCAGCTCGATCGAGTCGGCAATCACCTCGCGGCTGGTGAGCGACGCCTTCATGCCCTCGTGCCCCATGCCGATGCCGTCGCTGACGGCGATGCTGACGAACTCGCGCGGCGTGCCGCCCAACTCCCGGATGCCGCGCTTGGCTTCCTGAGCCAGGAAGCTCATGGACATGTTGCACGGAGTCGCTTCGTTCCAGGTATGTGCTACGCCGACTAACGGCTGTCGTAGATCCTGATCGGTCAAGCCCATCGCGCGCATGAAGGCGCGATGCGGCGCACGGGCGATGCCCTCCAATTCTCGGCTACGGGTCTTGAGATGTTCGGTTGACTTGGCCATGAGTGAATTGTGCCTCTCCTTGGTTGCTACGCAGATTCTATGCTCGGCGGCGTAGATTGCACGTCGAACGCACATCGCCCATCCCCGCTGCGCCGGTGCTAAACTAGCGCGCGGCTTCATTCAGTCATCGAAGGAGTATCACCGCGTATGAGCACGCATCTTCTGTGCGCCGGCGTCATCGGCGCCGGCGCGATCGGCCAACAAGGCCACATTCCCGGCTTTCAAGCAGCGGGCGTCGAGATCGCCGCGATCTGCGACTCCAACCTCGCCCGCGCGCAAGAAGTCGCGCACAAGTTCAACATCCCCAAAGTCTTTGCCGACTACCGCGAACTGCTGGCGCAGCCGGAGATTGCCATGGTCTCCGTCGGGCTGCCCAACGCCCTGCACGCGCCGGTGACGATCGAGGCGCTGAACGCCGGCAAGCACGTGCTGTGCGAGAAGCCGATGACCACGTCGAGCGCGCTGGCCGACGAGATGATCGCGGCGGCCAAGAAGAACAACCGGCTGCTCAGCGTCAACCAGCACATGCGCTTCGACCGCACTGCGCGTGCCATGCGCGACATCGTCGCCTCAGGTTGTCTGGGGCACGTGTATCTGGCCGAGTCCAAGTGGATCCGCCAGCAAGGCATCCCCGGATTCGGCAGTTGGTTCACCAACAAAGACCTGGCGGGGGGAGGCGCCCTCTACGACATCGGCGTGCATTTGCTCGACCTGATCTTGTATTTGCTGGACTTCCCTGAAGTCGTCGCGGTGAAGGGTTTTCTGAGCGGCGAACTGGGCAAGCGAAAGATCGGGCTGGGCGGATGGGGCGCCGACCACTTCACCGACGGTCGCTTCGACGTGGACGACACCGCCTTCGCCGTGCTGACGTTGAAGGATGGCGCGCAGATCCGCCTGATGGTGACATGGGCGGCGTTCGGCCCCGCCGAGGATCGCGTCACGCTCTACGGCACGCAGGGCGGCTTGGATCGCAGCGGCTTCTTCAGCGAGTCGCCGTCGCTCAAATACTACTCGGCCCAGGCCGGCAAGATCGTCGCCAGCGAACCTGACCTTTCGCCCTACCCCAACGAGCGCGGTTGGCTTCAATCGGTGGGCGCATTCGTCAAGGCCGTGCGCGGCGAAGCGCCGCTCGCCGTCCTGCCGGAGCAAGCGCTGCAAGTCGTGCGCATCCTGGAGGCCATCGCAGCATCGGCAGCAAGCGGGCGCGAGGTCAGTTTGTGAGGCGCAGACACAAACGCAAGACGCAAGACGTAAATTGACCCCTTTCGCCTTGCACTTCACGCTTTACGAATCACAATCTCAGCGATGTTGAACCCAACACTTCCCAAGGGCTTCCGCGCAGCGGGTATCGCAGCCGGCATCAAGAAGAACGGCAAGCTCGACTTGGCGCTGATCGCCAGCGAGACGGATTGCGTGGCGGCCGCCGTCTTCACCCAGAACAAGGTGAAGGCGGCGCCGGTGATCTACGACCAGCGGCTGATGGCCGAAGGGCACAAGCTGCGTGCGGTGGTGATCAACTCCGGCTGCGCCAACGCCTGTACGGGCGAGCAGGGCCTGAAAGATTGCGAAGAGATGGCGGCGCTGACGGCGCAGCACCTGGGATGTTCGCCGACGTCCGTGTTCGTCATGTCCACCGGCGTGATCGGCGTGCCGCTGCCGATGGACAAGCTTCGCGCCGGCATCCCCATTGCCGCGCAAGCCCTCTCGGAGGATGGACTCGAGGCGGCCGCCCAAGCTATCATGACGACCGACACGAGGCCGAAGATGGCCGCCGACGACATCACCGTGGCCGGCGACGAGAAACAGGGCGGCCCGCGCATGGCGCACCTGGCCGGCATCGCCAAAGGCGCCGGGATGATCCATCCCAACATGGCCACGCTGCTGGCCGTGGTGACGACCGACGCGATCGTCGCGCCCGACGTGCTGAAGAAGGCGCTGGCCAACGCCGTGCGCAAGTCGTTCAACCGCATCAGCGTAGACGGCGACACCAGCACCAACGACACGCTGGTGGTGCTGGCCAACGGCGCCAGCGGCCTGCAACCCACGCCGTTGGAGTTCGAGATTCTGCTCACCAGCATCTGCACCGACCTGGCCAAGCAGATCGTGCGCGACGGCGAGGGCGCGACCAAGTTCATCACCATCGAGGTGACCGGCGCGCGCGACGAGCGCATGGCCGAGAACGTCGGGCGCACCATCGCCAAGTCGCCGCTGGTGAAGACGGCGTTCTACGGCGAAGACGCCAACTGGGGGCGCATCATCGCTGCGGCCGGCTATAGCGGCGAGGACGTGCAGCCGGACAAGATGTCGCTGTGGTTCGGCGGCGTGCACGTGTTCGCCAAAGGGGCGCCCACCCAATACGCCGAAGCGGCTGCCACCGCCGCGATGAAGCCGCGCGAGATCGTCGTGCGGCTCGACCTGGGGCTGGGCAACGCCGGCGCGACGGTGTGGACGTGCGACCTCTCCCACGACTACGTGACGATCAACGGCAGATATCGCACTTGACAAATCATCACGTCACCTTGTCCCCCTGTCCCCTTGTCCCCTTGTCACCCCTGTCACCTTGTCTCATTCGCCTTGTCCTAGCGAATAGCCGCGCTCGCCGTCGAACGTGTAGAGGTTCTCCGTCTTGATGATCTCGAAGCCGGCAGCGTGCAACGCATTCAAGAGCATCAGCGCCTCGGCGTAGGAGATCGGCTCCGGCACGGCGAGAAACCGGCAGCGCCAGTGGTCGGTGCAAAAGGTCTCCGGCAAGCCTTCGGGATAGACCTTCACGCCGCGGTTGGTGATCATCTTGAGCTGCCAGCCCGGAGGCGCATGACGGGTCAGCGCAGCGCCGAGCACATTCGGGTCGCGCCCATCCTGATCCCAATCCAGGAAGACATCCACGCCGACCAGCGCCTTCGCGGGCTTGGGGGTATCGGTAATCGCCGCACGGATGCCGGTCGCCTTGTAGTGCACCGGCTGCAACTGGCGCGGGGTGCAGCCCAGCCGCTCGATGACCGCGCGGGCGAAGGCCGCCGTGCCGACCAGTTGGTTGCTCAGCTCGGGCCGGTAGATGTCGGCGGTGTGTAGGCCGTCCTCCAGGGTGCATAGCCAGGCATTCTTGATGCATTCGGCGCTGTCGGCCAGGCCCAGGTGAACCAGCATCTGCGTGGCCGCGACCAACAACCCGGAAGGATTGGCCACGCCCTTGCCGGCGATGTCCGGCGCGCTGCCGTGCACCGCCTCGAACATCGAGACGCGCGGTCCGACGTTGGCCGATCCGGCCAGCCCGATCGAGCCGGCGATCTGCGCTGCCACGTCGGACAGGATATCTCCGTAGAGGTTGAGCGTGACGATGACGTCGAACCGCTCCGGCTGCGCCGCCAGCCGCGCCGTGCCGATGTCAATGATCATGTGCTCGGCCTGAATGTCGGAGTATTCGGCGGCGATGCGCTCGAAGGTGCGATGGAACAGGCCGTCGGTCAACTTCATGATGTTGTCCTTGGTCATGCAGGTGACCTTGCGGCGGCCATAGGCGCGCGCATATTCAAAGGCGTAGCGGATGATGCGCTCGGTGCCCGGTTGCGTGATCAGCTTGAGCACCTGCGTCACCTCGCGGGTTTGCCGGTGCTCGATGCCGGCATAGAGGTCCTCTTCGTTCTCGCGAATGATGACCAGGTTCATGCCCGGATGTGCCGAGGCGACGAACGGCGCATAGGACTTGCAAGGCCGGACGTTGGCGAACAGGTTGAGCGCTTTGCGCACCGTGACGTTGAAGCTTTTGCCGCCGGTGCCGAGTTGGGTGGTGATCGGCGCCTTCAGAAAGGCCGGGTTGCGCCGGATGATGTCCCACGACTCGGGCGCGATGCCGGCGGTGTGCCCCTGGTCGTAGAGCTTTTGACCGACCTCGATGACCTCGTAGCGCAGCGGCACCTGCGCGGCGTCCAGGATGCTGAGCACCGCCTCCATGATCTCGGGGCCGATGCCATCGCCGTAGGCGACGGTGATGGGGATAGTCGAATTAGCCACGGCGCGCATTATCCTTGAAAGACGCATGCACTTGACGATGTAAGCCGCCCCGGCGTAAACGCCGAGGCTGAAAGAGCGGGCAGGACACGCAGCTTGCCCATGTGCTCAGCGTTGGGATAAATCCCAGCGCGACTGAAGCAAATCCCCCTGCTGGCCAGTCTGCGTTCCCCATTTTGAAATGCACCCGTATGGCAGGCTAAAATAGCCTGCGCCAGAATGATTGACGTTGACAAGCACGTCGCCTACTGGCGCGATGGCGCCAGGGAAGAGTGGGAGCTTGCGGTAGACCTCATCAACGAGCGGCGCATTCGGCACGCTCTTTTCTTTGCGCACTTGACGCTCGAAAAGATTCTGAAGGCACATGTTGTGAAAGCAACTGGTGACGTTGCCCCACGCACGCATAATCTTGTCAGCTTGTTCGAACTCACGACGCTAACCACCTCTTCTGAGCAACTCCGGTTTCTTGACCAGATGAATCGCTATAACATGGAAGGCCGCTACCCGGATTTGCTCGATCCGGTTCCGTCGCCGGAGGACGCACGGGACATCATGTCACGCGCGGAGGAGATTTATCAATGGCTAACACGGCAGTTGTAAGCAGCATTCGTCGTTATCTAAAGGCTTTGCAGGATGCAGGTATCCCAGTTCGCTTCGGCGTCCTGTATGGCTCACAAGCACGCGGCGACGCGCATCAGTGGAGCGACATTGACCTCCTCGTCGTGTCATCAATGTTTGATCAGAACCGAGATCGGGCCATCACGAATAAACTCTGGCATGTGGCAGCCGACACCGACAGCCGAATCGAGCCGATCGCTGTCGGCGAAGAGCAATTGGTCAAAGACGACACCAGCACGATCATCGAAATCGCTCGCCGCGAAGGTCAGATTATTCCGCTCGACGAAGATGAGCCGGTCATCCCGGTCACCGAGTTCATGGACATCACGACCAATACCCTTCGCATGCGTGAGCCAAAGGCGACTTATGCGGCCAATGCACAAACATCCACAATCACAAGTCCAACTTCCCTAGGAGTAACCACAGCAACCATGACGTACAAACTCGTGCAAGTCCCCGCCGGCGGCGAGAAGATCCGCATCGAAAACGGCAAGCTCGTTGTGCCGGACAACCCCATCATCCCCTTCATCCGCGGCGACGGCACCGGCCCCGACATCTGGGCCGCCAGTGTGCGCGTGTTCGACGCTGCTGTGGAGCGATGCTACAACGGCCGGCGCAAGATCCACTGGATGGAGGTCTACGCCGGCGAGTCCGCGTTCCGACAGTTCGGCGACTGGTTGCCCCAAGAGACGGTGAACGCTTTTCAGGAGTTCCTCGTCGGCATCAAAGGGCCGCTCACCACGCCGGTCGGCAAGGGCATCCGCTCGCTGAACGTCGCGCTGCGCCAGTTGCTCGACCTCTACGTGTGCCTGCGGCCGGTCAAGTATTTCGACGGCGTCCCCTCGCCGGTCAAACACCCGGAGAAGGTGGACATGGTGATCTTCCGCGAGAACACCGAGGACATCTACGCCGGCCTGGACTTCGAGGCCGGCGGCCACAAGGCGATGAAGTTGCTGAACTTCCTCAAGACCGAGATGCCCGAGGAGTTCAAAAAGATCCGCTTCGGCGCAGAGGCGATGGATCAGGTCGGCGTGGGCATCAAGCCAATCAGCAAGCCCGGCACCGAGCGGTTGATGCGCGCGGCGATCGAGTACGCCCTGCGCTTCAACCGCCGCAGCGTCACCATCGTGCACAAGGGCAACATCATGAAATACACCTCGGGCTCCTTCCGCGACTGGGGCTATGCGCTGGCGCAGCGCGAATATCGCGACCGGATCGTGACGCAGCGCGAGAGCTGGATCTTGGACAACGTCGAGCGCAAGCCGGGCCTCAGCGTCGAGGACAACGCGCGCGCCATAGACCCCGGCTACGACATGATGACCGAGGGCCAGCAGGCCGAGATTCGCGCCGAAGTCGAAGCCGCGCTCAAGCTGCTGCCCACGCACGGCGACGGCAAGTGGAAGAAGAAGCTGCTGATCAAGGACAGTATCGCCGACATCACGCTGCAGCAGGTGCTGACGCGCCCCGAGGAGTTCGACGTGATCGCCACGCCCAACCTGAACGGCGACTACCTGAGCGACGCGCTGGCGGCGCAGGTGGGCGGCATCGGCATCGCCCCCGGCGGTAACATCAACTACGTCACCGGCCACGCCATCTTCGAGGCCACCCACGGCACTGCGCCCAAATACGCCAACCTGGACAAGGTCAACCCCGGCTCGGTCATCCTGAGCGGCGAGATGATGCTGCGCTACCTAGGCTGGGTCGAGGCGGCCGACGCCATCCTCGCCGCGCTGGACAGGACGATCGGCCAGAAGATCGTGACTTACGACTTCGCCCGGTTGATGGACGGCGCCAAAGAGGTGAAGTGCAGCGAATTTGCCACGGCGATCATTGACAATTTGTGATTGGGTGAGTGGCGATGGACGACTCACGACTCACAGTTGACACCTCCGAAGCCGCACAGACTTCGGAGGTTTTTTGTCTACAATACCCGGCATGAGCGCGGCTGAACCGGTTGCACCGCCTGCATCGGCGAGCCAGGAAGGCGTCGTCCAGCGTCGGCGCATGTCGTTCGAGGAGTTCCTGACCTGGGACCCCGAAGGCGGGTTGACCGAGTGGATCAACGGCGAGGCGGTGCAATACATGGCGGCTACGAACACACACCAAAAGGTTGTCGAATTCCTCACAGCGTTGCTCAAATTGTTCGTGAGAATCGAGCGCCTCGGGCAAATCTTCACCGGCCCGTACACCATGCGCGCGATCGAAGGCGGCAGCGGCCGTGAGCCAGATGTATTCTTCGTTTCGACGGCGAACCTATCGCGCGTCACCGACAAGGTGCTCAACGGCCCTGCCGATCTCGTAATCGAAGTGGTCTCCGACGACAGCGTGAATCGCGACCGGGTGGAGAAGTTCGACGAGTACGAGGCCGCCGGCATCCCCGAATATTGGGTGATTGACCCGCGCCCGCACCGCAAGCGCGCCGACTTCTTCGTGCGCAACGCCGACGGGCGCTATCAGCAAGCGCCGGCCAGTGGCGGCGTCTATCGCTCTCAGGTGCTGCCGGGCTTCTGGCTCAAGGTGGACTGGCTATGGGAAGAGAACGCGGATGTGCTGGCCGCGCTGGCGGCGATCGTTGGCGCCGAGCGGTTGATCGAGGTGATGAGAGAAGACAGACCCTGAAGGTTTTGGAAACCTTTAGGGTCTGAACGCTCGGCGCGCTTGCACTTCCCGCTTCCACCGACGACAATCAGAGGGAGAAACAAGAGGGGGAACACGAGTGAACGGCGCAGCATCATCTTCAGCAGCTTCAGCATCCGCATCGCTGGCCGTTCGGCTGCGCGCCTTCCTCGTCGCGCATTTCAGCCGCAACGAACTGGAGCTGCTCTGCCTCGACCTGCACGTGGACCCGGAGGACGTGCCCGGCATCGGCACAAGCAAGGAATACTGGGCCGCCCAGATCGTGCTCTACTTCCAGCACCGCGACGCCCTGCCCGAGCTGATCCGCCGGTGCAGGGCGCTGCGCCCCAACGCGCCGTGGGATGAGCTGGACGAACCAAGCACCACTGCTCCACATCCCAGAAGTGTGACGGTTGTCGTTGGCTTTTCTGTGCCAGATCCTTATCGAAAGCTGGACATCAAGCAAGAAGAGACCCTCCTTGTGTACCGTCTCGGTGTTACCTGTGCCTCACTTGGAGATCTCTCACTTGCTCTGAAACATCTCCAGCATGCCTTCGAAGCGTACAGAACAAACGATGACATCATGGGTCAGGTCGACTGTTTGAAACAGATAGGTGATCTTTACATGGCGCAGCGAAATGCCCAGTGCGCTCGAGATTACTATGAACGCGCCTTAGCACTGCTCAGGTCTCTGTCGAGGTAGTATGAATGCTTCATCCAATATTCCGGACGCAAAAGCCATTGCTGATTTGCAGAAGTCACTAGGGGATTCAAATGTACTGTCACACAACCTCGACGCCGCGCTGGCCAGCTACGCCCAGGCCCTCGACCTCTTCCGCGCCGTCGGCGACCGGCTCGGCGAAGCCAACGTGCTCACGGCGATCGGCGATGTGCAGCAGTTCCGTGACGAGCGCGACGCCGCGCTGGCCAGCTACGCCCAGGCCCTCGACCTCTTCCGCGCCGTCGGCGCAAAGCTCGGCGAAGCCAACGTTTATCTGGCCATAGGACAGATGCAGGGTGAGCCAGAGCTGTTCGAGCAGGCGATCGCCATCTATCGGCAGATCGGCGACGCTTACGGCACCGCTCGCGGGCAATTTTTGTTCGCGCGCCTGCTGCTCGCGCGCGGCGAAGCCGACCGCGCCGTAATTTGCCTATACGAAGCGCGGCAGATCTGGGCGCAGATGGGCTTCGCAGACGGCCTGCAAGCCGTGGATCAGGCGCTGGTCGCGGCGATCCCCGAATCGCTCCGCCCCCACGGGGCAGCATTCGGCCAAGCGTTGCTGGCCGCCCAAGCCAACGCAGGCGATGCCACCCTGTGGCAGGCCGCAGCAGAAACGGGCGAGGCGCTGCTGGCCGCGCTCGAGTCCGCTCCACCGATCGAGGCGCTAGGCGTCGAGGACATGCGCGCCCAGTTGGCCGAGGTGTACAACGCGCTCGGCAACGCATTGAATGAGTCGGACAAAACACAGTCGCTGGCCGCCTACGACCGCGCCATCGCGCTGCTGCCGGACGAGGCCATGCTGCATCGCAACCGCGCCGGCACGCTGATCGAGCTGGGGCGACTGGACGAGGCGGCGGCGGCGATCGAGACGGCGCGCAGGCTGCAGCCGGACGCGCCGCGGCTGGCGGAGCTGGAGCAGGAATTGGCGAAGGTGCGGGCGGAGGAAGGCAGAACCTAAGGTTCTTGAAGAACCTTAGGTTCTGTGCGAATCGTTCGCCTATTGCATGATGCCGAATCACTTCCACCTGGCGATTCGCGTGCGCCCCACTGCAACCTCAACTGTGGCCGACGTGGCCGACGCGCATACGCTACCACCGACCGGCCAGGCATTCGCCAATCTGTTCCACGCTTACACCAAGCCCGCCCGGGCGTAAACGCCCGGGCTGAACGGGCGGGCAGGACGCGGCCTGGCCCGTGTGCTCGGCGCCGGGATTCATCGCGGCGCGACTGAAACGAATACTGCTGCCGCCGGTCTGCGTTCCCCATGTCGAAATGCCCCTCGAGAGTGTTCAAAATCCTCGGGCAATTTGGCCCGCGACGTCCGGCAAGCAGCCAGCCGGCGCAGGCCGGCTTCGCCCAAAGTTGCCCGCGACGTCCGGCAAGCAGCTAGCCAGCGCAGGCCGGCTTCGCCCAAAGTTGCCCGCGACGTCCAGTCGCCGGGAGGCGAATCAAGATGGCCGGGAGGAGAGGGAAGAACCTTAGGTTCTTCCCTGCGCGATAATGCCCGCATGCATTCGCCTACCGTCGCTCCCTACGGTTCATGGAAGTCGCCCATCACCGCCGACCTGATCGCCGGCAAGACCATCGGCTTGGGACAAATCGCCCTGGACGGCGACGATACCTACTGGATCGAGAGCCGTCCTGCCGAGGGCGGCCGCTACACAGTCGTCCGCCTGCGGGATGGCGCCATCGAGGAAATCATCCCGGCACCCTTCAACGTCCGCACGCGCGTGCACGAATACGGCGGCGGCGCGTTTCTTGTGCATCGCGGCGCGATCTATTTCTCGAATTTCAAAGACCAGCGGCTATACCGCACCGCCAACGGCGACGCCCCCCACCCCATCACACCCGAAAGCGGCGCCAAGCTGCGCTATGCCGACGCGGTGATGGATGCGCGGCGCAACCGCCTGATCTGCGTGCGCGAAGACCACACGCCCGACGATCGCGAGGCGATCAACACGATCGTCGCCGTCGCGGCAGACGGCGACGCGGCCGGCGGCAGCGTGCTAGTCGCCGGCCACGACTTCTACGCCGCGCCGCGCCTCAGCCCGGACGGGACGCGCCTGGCCTGGCTGGCCTGGAATCACCCCAACATGCCCTGGGACGGCACGGAACTCTGGCTGGCCGACGTCAACGATGACGGCACGCTCACTCACCACCGTCTCATCGCCGGCGGCCCGCGCGAGTCCATCTTCCAACCGGACTGGTCGCCGGACGGCGTGCTGCACTTCGTCTCCGACCGCACCGGCTGGTGGAATCTCTACCGCCGGCGCGACGAGGAAATTCAGGCATTGCACCCGATGGAAGCCGAGTTCGGCGAGCCACAATGGGTCTTCGGCCAGAGCACCTACGCGTTCGTAGCGCCGACGCGGATCGTCTGCGCCTACACCCAGAACGGCGTCGAACACTTGGCGCTGCTCGACGCGGATTCGGGCGAGTGGCGCGAAATCGAGTCGCCCTACACCGCGATCGGCGGCGTGCGGGCCGACAGCCGACGCGTGGTCTTCAACGCCGGCGCACCGGCCGAGTTCGCGTCCATCGTCCAGCTCGATCTCGCTTCGGGCGTGTTCACGACGCTCAAGCGGGCCGGCGACCTGCAGCTCGACCCCGGCTACATCTCGGTCGCCCAGCCCATCGAGTTTCCCACCGAAGGCGGGCTGACGGCGCACGCGTTCTTCTATCCGCCGCGCAACCGCGACTTCGTCGCGCCGGCAGGCGAACGCCCGCCGCTGCTGGTGATGAGCCATGGCGGCCCGACCGGCGCGACGAGCAGCGCGCTCAGCCTGAAGGTGCAATTCTGGACCAGCCGCGGCATTGCCGTGCTCGACGTGAACTATGGCGGCAGCACCGGTTACGGTCGGGCCTACCGCGAGCGGTTGAACGGGCAGTGGGGCGTGGTGGACGTGGACGATTGCGTGAACGGCGCGCGCTACCTGGCGCAGCAGGGCCGGGTGGACGGCGAGCGGCTGATGATCACCGGCGGCAGCGCCGGCGGCTATACCACGCTGTGCGCGCTGACCTTCCGCGACGTCTTCAAGGCCGGCGCCAGCCACTACGGCGTGAGCGACGCCGAGGCGCTGGCGCGCGATACGCACAAGTTCGAATCGCGTTACCTCGACAACCTGATCGGCCCCTACCCCGAGCGACGCGACCTCTACATCCAGCGCTCGCCGGTGCATTTCGCACACCGCATCAACGCGCCGCTGATCCTGCTGCAGGGGTTGGAGGACGTGATCGTGCCGCCCAATCAGTCCGAAGCGATGTTCGCCGCCGTGCGCAACAAGGGGCTGCCGACGGCCTACGTCACCTTCGAGGGCGAACAGCACGGCTTCCGCAAGGCCGAGAACATCAAGCGCGCGCTGGAAGC